>JAWKZW010000001.1:3902500-4207500 GCA_041395725.1 Gammaproteobacteria bacterium
ACCGGAATCGCTGAATGCCCGGCGGCGGTCATTTCGGCCTCTCGCGCCGAGTTCGGGGACTACCAGGCGAATGGGGTCATGGCTGTTGCGAAGCAGCTAAAGAGGAACCCGCGGGAAATCGCCACAGCAGTATGCCAGGCACTGGAAACCGGTCAGTTGGTAGAACGCTACGAAGTGGCTGGCCCTGGATTTATCAATATCCATCTGTCGGATCACTGGCTGACCAGCCGCGTCAGCAGCCTGCAGCAGCACACGGCTGATCTGGTTCCCCCTGTAAGCGAGCCGGAAACCATTGTAGTGGATTACTCCTCGCCGAATCTGGCCAAGGAAATGCACGTCGGGCACTTGCGCGGCACGATCATCGGCGACAGCCTGGTTCGGATCCTCGAGAGGCTTGGCCATAAAGTCATCCGGCAGAATCATGTTGGCGACTGGGGAACCCAGTTTGGCATGCTGATCGCCTACCTGCGCCTTGTCAGCGACGACCTGGACTCCCTGTCAGCTGAGCTGTCCGATCTGGAAGCATTTTATCGGGCTGCCAAGGAGAAGTTTGATGCCGACCCGGACTTTGCCAACCAGGCACGCGCCAGCGTGGTCAAACTGCAGAGTGGTGATAAACAGAGTCTGACTCTCTGGCATCAGTTTATCGAAGAATCCCTGCGCCATTGTGAAGCGGTCTATGACAAACTCAGCATCAAGATAAGGCGTTCAGATCTGAGAGCAGAAAGCTTTTATAACAACAAGTTACAGGGAATAGTTAAAGACCTGGATAACAAGGGATTGCTGACTGTTTCTGAGGGCGCGCGCTGCGTGTTCCTGCCAGAATTCCGAGGCAAAGACGACGAACCCCTGCCGGTCATTGTACAGAAGTCTGACGGCGGATTTCTGTATGCCACCACCGACCTGGCGGCCATCCGTTATAGGGCCCAGGAGTTGAGTGCCGACCGCGTGCTCTATGTAGTGGATGCAAGACAGGGGCTGCATTTTCAGCAGGTTTTTGCCGTGGCCGAAGCCGCCGGTTTCCTGCCGCCTGCCTGCCAGTTAGAGCATGTTGCCTATGGGACGATGATGGGCAAGGACGGAAAACCCTTTAAGACCCGAAGTGGCAGTCTCACCAAGCTGATTGATCTACTGGATGAAGCTGTCCGGCGGGCTTTCGAGCTGGTCTCTGCCAAGAGCCCGGACACCGACGAGGAGACCCGTCGGGAGATCGCCGAAAAAGTAGGGATTGGCGCTGTCAAGTATGCCGACCTGTCCAAGAATCGAACCAGCGACTACGTGTTTGACTGGGACAGCATGCTGGCCCTGGATGGGAATACCGCGCCTTATCTGCTCTACGCTTACACGCGAATCAAAAGCGTGCTCCGCAAGCAACCGCTGAATACCTCTGAAGAGGCTGTAGCGATTTCCATCACGGCACCGGAGGAGCGAGCGTTGATGGTCAAATTACTCCGCTTACCGGAGGTATTGCAGGTGGTCGCTTCAGACTACTACCCCAGCCATCTGTGCACCTATCTTTTTGAATTGGCTGGTTTGTTCATGCGCTTTTATGAGGCCTGCCCTATTCTCAAGGCGGAGCCAGACGTCCGGGCCAGCAGGTTGGCCCTGGCCCGGATTACCGCCGACGTGCTCAGGGAGGGCCTGGACCTGCTGGGACTGAATACCCTGGAACAGATGTAGAGGAGGCTGCCCCGGAAATTCAATCACCCTCCAGCGGCGGCCGCTCCATGGAACGGCCTCGTTACGGAAAAAGGGTGAAACCTCCGGGTCAGTTACACAATTCCAGCAGCAGTTTGTTCAAACGGCGACTGTATTGTCCGGGATCGTCAAGCTGCCGCCCCTGTGACAGGCTGGCCTGATCGAATAACACTCCGATCAGGTCGGCGAAGCGCTCCTCATCACTCTCCTGGTCCAGTTTCTCCACCAGAGGGTGGTCTGGATTGAGTTCAAAGACAGGCTTGCTCTCCGGCACCTGCTGTCCAGACGCCTCGAGAATCTTACGCATCTGCTCGCCCAGTTCATGCTCCCCCATCGCAAGGCAGGCGGGTGAGTCGGTCAATCTGTGAGTCAGCCTTACTTCCTGCACGCGCTCACCCAGGGCGCCTTTGGCCCGCTCAACCAGCCCCTTCAGATCTTCCTCCACCTTCTCATGGCGGCTTTTCTCTTCCTCGTCCTCCAGCTTTCCAAGATCGAGCTCACCGCGGGTTATATCCTGCAGTTGCTTGCCATCAAACTCCTGCAGGTAGCCCATCAGCCATTCATCGATGCGATCGTGCATAAGAATGACTTCAATACCTTTCTTACGGAAAATTTCCAGATGCGGGCTGTTACGTGCCCCGTTCAACGAATCGGCAACCAGATAGTAAATCTTGTCCTGGCCCTCCTTCATCCGGGAGACATAGTCTTCGAGGCCCTGATCCTGTTCACTGGCCTTTGATTCGGTTGTAGTGAACTGCAGCAGACTGGCGATTTTCTCGCGATTCGCATAATCTTCGGCAGGTCCCTCTTTGAGTACCTGGCCGAATTCCTTCCAGAAAACAGCGTACTTTTCCTTGTCGTTCTTGCGCAGTTTTTCCAGCATATCCAGCGCACGTTTGGTCAGCGCGCTGCGCATAGAATCTACGACTGGGTCTTTCTGCAGAATCTCCCTTGAGACATTGAGAGAGATATCGTTGGAGTCCACGACGCCCTTGATAAAGCGCAGATACAACGGCAGGAACTGCTCAGCGTCATCCATGATGAAAACCCGCTGCACATACAACTTCAATCCTCTCGCCGCTTCCCGGTTCCAAAGATCAAATGGAGCTCTCGACGGCACATAGAGCAGACTGGTGTATTCGAGTTTCCCTTCTACTTTATTATGACTCCAGGTAGCAGGGTTTTCGAAGTCGTGGATGACGTGCTTATAAAATTCCTGATACTCCTCGTCGTTCAGTTCAGTGCGCGGCCGGGTCCACAGCGCCTTAGCCAGGTTAACGGATTCATACTCTATGGAACTTTCCGCTTTCTTAGCCTCTTCAGCTTCCTCGGACTCCTCGGAAGTGGCAGGCGATTCTTTCTTCATCAGCACCGGAATGGATATGTGGTCAGCGTATTTTTTTACAATACTTCTCAAACGGTAAGGTTCTGCGAACTCAGCCGCGTCCTTCTTGAGGTACAGTATGACTGTCGTACCACGGGTCTCTCGATGCCCATCTTCAATGGTGTAATCCGATTCACCGGTAGACTTCCATCGAACCGCCTGGTCCTCAGCCAGCCCTGCTTTACGAGTGACCACTTCAACTTCATCAGCTACGATAAACGCCGAGTAAAAACCGACGCCGAACTGACCGATCAATCTGGAATCCTTTTTCTGGTCACCGGTAAGAGATTGAAGAAATTGAGCAGTACCCGACTTGGCAATAGTGCCAAGGTGACTGATAACCTCATCACGGCTCATACCTATCCCATTGTCCGAGATGCTTACCGTGCCAGCGTCGGAATCGTAATCGATGGTTACTGACAGCTCCGTATCCTGCGCCAGCAGGTCTGGTTCTGACAGCGCTTCGAAGCGAAGCTTGTCCGCTGCATCGGAGGCGTTGGATATCAACTCCCGTAAGAAAATTTCGCGATTGCTGTACAACGAGTGGATCATCAAGTGCAGCAGTTGCTTGGCTTCTGTTTCAAAGCCCCTGGTTTCTGCCTTATTTTCTGCAGTCATTGAATAGCCTCTTGTTTAACTTAAATTGAATTTTTGTCTATCGAGTGGTCATAGCGCGTGCTTGACTTACCGTTACTGGATTTCGTAATTTTTGGGCAAAAAAAAGCCCAGTTCATTGAACTGGGCTTTTTATGGGGGCGTTTTTACGCTATTCAAGCACCAAATGCAGATCCATCAATCGTCGTAGGCTACGTAAAAATCGATGGCATTAGCTTTACGCTGTGAAATTGCGTTATAGCGATTGCGCTGTGCATTGATGAAATTGAGGTAATTCCTCGCAGCCCTCGAATCAGAATCGTCACCGAGATCCGCTGAGAGCCTTGCCGCTGCTTCCGCAGCGGTATACTCATCCAGTTCCACCAATGCTCGTGCGAGGAACAGATTTGTGTCCGCGGGGTTTTCCAGTGAGCCCTTGTCGATAGCGTTACGGAATGCCTCGGCCGCAGCCTCATAATCGTGCAGCATATAGTAAATATAGCCCAGGGTATCGTACCCGTCTCCTGACTCGGACATCTCTGCCAGCTTGATGGCAGGCTCAACAGCCTCGTCAAACTCAAAAGCCAGCTGATACATCTGCACAAGAATCTTAAGGTTATCCACGTCTTCCGGCACGATACCGGAATCGATGCCGGCCTTGATGACCTCGGCACCAGAGTATGGTGTTTCTTCACCGGCCAGTGACTGACCCAGATTCATGTACTCAGCGTCGCTGTCCATGTTACCAAGCAGGTAACGTATTCTCAGGGACCCGATGCGATTACTGTCCTGATCCAGGAAAGAATAGATTGCGGACAGGTTACGCCAGTCGGCTGGGTCATTGAACTTGACTACCATGTTCTCGGTAACCTGCAGCGCGTTGACGTAATCTTCCTGCTCAATGTAGAGCACGTTGAGCAGGCCCCACTTGTTACGTTCAATCTCTTCCCCGGCATCAGCCAGCATTTCCATGTGGCTCAGCATGTGAGGGACAGCTTCTGCATAGCGCTCCAGTGAGTAATAGCTGTTGGCCAGCCCGAGAAATACCGTGTCGTCCTCTTCCAGGGACAGATCCCGCCATTGGTTGTAAAAGGTGATGGAGTCCTCGTAGTTCTCCTCCGCCATATTGAGCTGCCCGAGCGCTCTGAGGGCTCGTAAGCGAACATCCTCACGCAGTTCCTCAATCTCCAGCATTTGTTCGAAATTGCGAATTGCCGCGGGGATATCATCGGTTGACAGGTAATAGTTGGAGTAGAAATTCAGCACCGTCGATTTCTCGAAGTCGTTCATTCTCTCATAGCGGGACTCATACAATTCATCCAGCAGAACCTTCGCACGAGCCAGGTCCGGCTGATCCTCAGGATCCTCCGGACTCATCAATTCCTGAACTTCACTGATCGCCCTGAAAACCCTGTCGGACAATACGTCGGAGGAGCGGGTCGGTGGCGGTGCCCGCTGCTCCTCTCCAGCCAACGCGATTTCCAGCATCGTCATATTGGCCGCAAAAAAGATTGCCAGCAGTAAACCTTTAACAAGTGACTTTTTCATTAATTATCACTCCTCCAGAACGTATCTGAATACGTACTGAACATTGGGTACGGGGACACCAACACCGTCCTTAACACGGGGTTGAAACTTGAACCGCGCGGCCGCTCGAATAGAGGAGCGGTCGAAGATACTGGGTGGCTCTGCATCAACAACAGTGATGGTGTCCTCAACCACATTTCCGTCACCGTCAACCGTGAAGCTGACCTGGCACCAGCCCTGAATACCTCTGGATGCTGCTCGGGTCGGGTACTGCGGTGTAACGTTTACTAGCGGTAACATCTCCCCGTCAGTGATGGAAATAGACGCGTTACCAAGATTTAGATCGGCGTCAATGTTCACCTCGGTCCTGGCGATGGCCAACGAAGGCCCGCTATCCAGATCAACCTGTCGATTTTCAGGCTCAGGTGGCGGCTCGTTCAAGTCTTCGATAGGCTCTGGCTCATCGATTTCCTCAATGACTTCCAGTTCGATGTCGGGCATCGTCGCGTCCACAACCCTGACGATGCTCAAGTTCTGCTCGACTCTATCACCGGTGGCAATCAATGCCTGCATGAAGTAGAAAAGCCCAAATGTTATTCCGCTCGCTAGAACCAAAGACAAGCCCCATCTTATAAATATCATTGTCAGGTCTCCTTGGATTAGGCTTCAGTTGATATGGAAACGTCCGCTATTTCAGCTTCGCGGGCAGCCGCCATGATCATCATGACATATTCGTTACTTGCCGCCTGGTCAGCCTGAATGACGACAGAGGAATTAGGTGACTCTGCCAGTCGAAGCTCAAAGCGGGAGCGAATGAAACGTGGATCGATCTGCTCGCCATCGATCCAGATGTCTCCCTGCGGACTGACAGCAATAAGAATCAAATCTTTGCTTTTCGGTTCCGCAGTGGAGGCTTCTGGCTTGGCGACGTCGATGCCGGCCTCGGTAATGAATACCGAGGTAACGATAAAGAAAATCAGCAGAATAAAGACCACGTCCAGCATTGGAGTGAGATCGATCTCACCTGCTGGCTCTTCGGCCTTCTTCTTCATTAAACCTGATCTCATAATTCTTACCCCTTAGTAGAGTAGACCCTTGTTCTTACGATGTTGGTTCAGATCAATCACTTAATGGTAAGTGGTCTTCGAGTAATTCCAGGTCGCGATCAATGCTGGCTTTCAACCAGTTAGACGCAAAGATTCCGGATAAAGCCCCGACCATGCCCGCCATAGTGGGAATGGTTGCTTTGGAAACACCACCGGCCATGGACTTGGCGTCACCGCCACCGGTAACCGCCATCACGAAGAAAACCTCGATCATTCCGGTTACAGTGCCGATCAGACCTAATAGTGGACAGACCACAACCAGTGATTCGATCATTGGCATGGTTGTACGCAGATCCAGGGACACTTTGGAAATCATCATCTGGCGGATAGCGTGTGCGCTCCATGACTTGGTATCGGAGCGCGCATTCCAGGCAGCCAGGGTGTTTTTCACGTTTTTCTTGTGCGTGGTGTGTAAATACCAAACCCGCTCAAAAACCAGCGACCACTTGATCAGCAGCAGACCGGCGATGACCCAGAGAACTGGGCCACCACGATCCATGAAACTGCCGATAGCATCCAACATGTCTAATAGCGTGAAGTACATAATTATCTAACCTCCGCCAGCATTAATGAGATGCTGCTTTTTGCTCCGCCTTTTCAGCGATCATGCCAGTCGCCTGCTCTTCAAGAATATGAATGATGGTATCACTCTTACTCTTTACCCAGGTATGCATGAGCACTGTCGGGATGGCGACAGTAATACCAAGTACGGTAGTCATCAGGGCCACGGAAATACCGCCTGCCATGATAGTCGGGTCACCCGCACCGTAAACTGTGATCTGCTGGAACACCTGAATCATACCGGTTACCGTACCAAGTAGACCCATGAGAGGTGCGATGGTGGCGATAATCTTGATGAAGGTAAGGAATCTTTCCAGGGACGGTGTCTCCTGCAATATTGCCTCACCCAGTTTCAGTTCCAGAGTTTCTGTATCGGCGCTTGGATTGGACTCAGCAACCGCCAGAACGCGACCCAGCGGGTTGTTCTTCATTGGCTTGTCACTCTTCAACTGACGCTGCACTTTCATGTTGGTCAGAGTCAGCATCAGCGAACGGATCAGTGCAACGACCACACCGATAATACCGACACCGATAATAGTGAAACCGATGGGGCCGGAGTTATTGCGAACCTGCTCATCCACAGTCGGGAAGTTCACCAGGTTGGCAAACACCTGTCCACCGATACCGCCGGTCGGGTCCAGGCCGATCTTCACGTAACCGCTGCTGGCATTTTCGAGAGCCTGTGCCTGATCCTGGTAGTAACCCCGGCTGATCATGCTGCCGGAGGGCTGACGCGGCAGTACCTGCAGCGTACCCAGATTGCTGTTGTACGACAGGTACTCGCCCTCTGATACCGCGTTGAAGGCACCAATCCGGGTGATCTGCCGAGTCACTGTTTCACCGGATGGAAGTGCAACCGGGCCACTGTACTTGACTACCTTCCCAGATTCGGTGATTTCCTGTTGCATGAAAAACCAGAAACGCTCGATCTCATCGATGGCCAGTTGTTCAGTCGTGCTGCCGGCCCTGGCGATGAAGCCTTCCAGGTATTCGGTACGACCAGGATACTGGGCACTGATGATTGAGCCTGTGAATGTGCTCATGAAGTCACCGGCAACACCCTGCAGGGTTCCGAACAATTCGTTTAAATCACCTCGGCGATCACGCAGAACCTCGCGCTTGGCGGAGATTTCGATTTCGTTGGCTTCAAACTGATCACTCAGTTCGGTCTGCAGGTCTTCCTGATCGGATACCCGGCTTCGAGTCAGTTCCAGAATTTCCTCCTGGTTACTGGCCGCGTTCTGAAATTCCTGCACGCGGGTTCGATACGCCTCAGACTCGGCAACCCGGTCCTCTTCCACCGCCCGAAGCAATTCGGAGGTGTTAAGCGATTGGGCGCTCGCGAAGGAAGCCAGCAGAAACGTCGTAACAGATAAACCTAATGTCTTGATTGTTGTTTTCATTACTGTGCTAACTCCGGTGCTGCAATTGGCAATTCGATAATACGGGGCGCATCCAGGCCGCTGGAAACCCTGATAGCAGACTGGACTGCGGTGCGATAGTCACCTGCCGGCAACTCTTCCCAGGCCCGTGTTGTGTTATTCCAGTGACCGGTAACCTGTCGGTCTGTGCTCTGGAATAACAGTGCAATACGCCCTACCCGCAGAATATTCACTTCACGCTCTTCACCGTTGAGCATGATGGTATCCGGGTATGTCTCGTGGGTACGTCCGTAGAGAGTTTCGTTCTGGTACAGGACCAGGACCTGACGGAATCTCTCCGCGACGGAGACATCGGGATTGTCAATCGCATTGCGGGCGAAAGTCAGGCGGTTGTTACGGGTTTCCATCTGAAAGGGCAGATCCAGCTCGATAAACTGCTCGATGCTGGCCATCATCTTTTCCATCAGCAGAGGAATCTCGCGGGTAACAACTTCAACGTTGGCGATACTCTCATCCAGGGTAGCGATGTTCCGTTCCTGGATAGAAATCAACTGCCGATATTCCGCATTCAATACCAGCAAGGCCTCGAGGTTGTCATTTTCCTGCTTGAATTGCTCAAAGGTGGAGCTTGCAGCGTTCGCCAGTCGATTAATTTCGGTCTGGATTTCCGCGAGCTCGTCATTTTTGCGTTCGAGAACGCTAAGCGCCTCATCAATCATACTGGTATCGGTCATGATCTCAGCAGCCTGCGTACTACTTGTCATGACAAACGCCAGAGAAAAGAGAGGCGCCAGGATCTTACTGGATATTCGACGGTAGTTCATTTTCCATCCTATCTGTTTATTCTTGATTTCAGTTGGACTTCCGCACCACAGACTGCCCTCGTTACTGCAAGCAATGAACAGGTGGATTGTGTGTCTGGCCATGACAGCCATTCAAACCCGCATGTCCCTGCTTACTCGATAGAGTTACGCCGTAAGGTTCAGAAGCCTAAAACCTAACCATACTTGTTTTATTATTGTCCCTAATTCGCCTGTCTGCCACAGGCATTCCATTTGCTGTCTTAGCCCCTTACGGAACTGGCAGATCTCCCTGACAGAACTCAAAGCTGGTTACCTTTCTACTCACACACAACACAAGTGAGTGGGAAGGTAACCAATTGCTCTGACGTTTGCTTGCAGTCCTTTAAATCAGGTACTTGGTACCAAATTTTCGACTAGACTAACACAACCCCGCCGAATTTTAGAACCTCTATATTAAGGAAGTTTCAATAAAATACGGGCTTTCAAGCCAAGGGCCACGTTAAAGGTATGAGCGCCCAAAACAGGGCCATGAGTTTGCCAGAAAATGAAGCAGGAGTTGCCACAAACTGGCGCCAGGCAAGCACAGAGGCTGCGCACGGGACGTACGGAATTGGTGCAGGCAGTTCAGGGAAGTGACTGCAGTGGCAGGCTGAAGACAGCTACCACTGCAGCTCAAAGGATCCTACCAGTTGGTAGCTTTTTGCAGTGCATTGCCGATATCAGCCAGGCTGCGTACCGTGCTGACACCAGCCTCCTGCAGGGCAGCAAACTTTTCTTCGGCCGTTCCCTTGCCGCCTGAAATGATGGCTCCGGCATGCCCCATACGCTTACCCGGCGGCGCTGTCACTCCGGCAATATAGGAAACCACCGGCTTGCTTACATTATCCTTGATAAAGGCAGCGGCCTCTTCTTCGGCGGTACCGCCAATCTCTCCGATCATAACGATTGCTTCGGTCTGATCATCTGCTTCAAACAGCTTAAGAATATCAATAAAGTTAGACCCTGGAATCGGGTCGCCACCAATACCGACACAGGAGGACTGTCCGAAACCGTAATCCGTGGTCTGCTTAACCGCCTCGTAAGTCAGCGTACCTGAGCGGGAGACAATCCCGACCTTGCCTGGCTTGTGAATATAACCGGGCATAATGCCGATTTTGCATTCTCCCGGTGTAATCACCCCCGGGCAGTTGGGACCGATCAACCGGACGCCGCTCTGGTCGCATTTTTCCTTGGCGACCAGCATGTCCAGGGTGGGAATACCTTCGGTGATACAGACAATCAGTTTAATACCGCCATCCACGGCTTCGAGTATGGAATCTTTGCAGAACGGTGCCGGCACATAAATGACTGAAGCCTCGGCTTCCGTTGCGTTGACGGCTTCCCGGACAGTGTTGAAGACCGGCAGCCCAAGGTGCTCCTGCCCGCCTTTGCCTGGCGTAACACCACCGACCATTTTAGTGCCGTACTCGATCGCCTGTTCCGAGTGAAAGGTTCCCTGTGCACCGGTGAAACCCTGACAGATTACCCGGGTGTCCTTGTTTACCAGAATACTCATTGTGCACCTCCCGTTGCTGCGACAACTTTTTCGGCAGCATCCGACAGACTGGTCGCCGCAATAATATTCAGACCACTGCGTTCCAGAACGTCACGCCCCTTCTCGGCATTGTTGCCTTCGAGCCGGACTACCACAGGAACTTCGACACCGACTTCTTCTACTGCACCTATGACGCCTTCCGCGATCAGGTCGCAACGTACAATACCGCCGAAAATGTTTACCAACACCGCTTTCACTTTGTCGTCAGAAAGGATGATCTTGAAGGCTTCGGTAACCCGTTCTTTGGTGGCACCGCCCCCCACATCCAGAAAGTTGGCCGGCGAACCACCGAACAACTGAACGATGTCCATAGTTCCCATGGCCAGGCCGGCCCCGTTGACCATACAGCCGATATTGCCATCCAGCGCAACATAGTTCAGATCCCACTTGGCCGCCAGCGCTTCCCGCTCGTCTTCCTGAGACGGATCGTGCATTTCCTGCAGCTTTGGCTGACGATACAGCGCATTGCCATCGATATTGATTTTGCCATCGAGGCAGTGCAGATTGCCCTCGTCAGTAATTACCAGGGGATTAATTTCCAGCAATGCCAGATCCAGGTCGGTGAACAGCTTCGCCAGACCGAGAAACAGCTTGGTAAACTGTTTGTTCTGGGCGCTGTTCAGTCCCAGTTTGAAGGCAAGTTCCCGAGCCTGAAACGGCTGGGGCCCGGTGAGCGGATCTATTGTGGCTTTGAGGATTTTTTCCGGTGTTTCGTGCGCGACTTTTTCAATTTCCACGCCCCCTTCGGTAGAGGCCATAAAGACAATACGCCGAGAAGAACGATCTACCACGGCCCCCAGGTAAAGTTCACTGGCAATGTCGGTGCAGGACTCAACCAGGATTTTACTGACCGGCTGTCCATTGGCATCGGTCTGGTAGGTCACAAGATTTTTACCTAGCCATTTTTCGGCAAAGGCTCTGACTTCGTCGGGGGTGGAAACCAGTTTCACGCCGCCTGCCTTTCCTCGTCCTCCGGCGTGGACCTGGGCCTTTACCACCCACTTGTCACCGCCAATCTTTTCGGCCGCCTCGACCGCTGCTTCTGCCGTATCAACCGCATAGCCCTTGGATACGGGTAACCCGTATTCAGCAAACAGGGCTTTGGCCTGGTATTCGTGTAGATTCATGAAAAGTCACCGCTTCTAATTTGAACGGCGACGTGGCCCGTTGAGGCCAGTCGCCTGTGGTCTGAAATTGCTGGTTGATCAGGTTCTTTTTTTTCTGTTGCCAATATGGATCGCATGCCCGTTGGCCGCCAGCGCTGCTTCGTGCACCGCCTCCGACAGTGAGGGATGGGAAAACATGGTCAACCCGATATCTTCGGCGCTGGCACTGAATTCCATGGCGATTACAACCTGTTGCAGGAGGTCTGCGGCACTGGGCCCGACAATGTGGGCGCCAAGAATACGATCTGTCTTGGCGTCCGCAAGTATTTTAACCATCCCGTCTGAATCGTCAGCCGCGAGAGCCCGGCCGCTCGCCACAAAGGGAAATGAGCCTACATTGTACTCAGTACCCGCGGCTTTCAGTTGCTCTTCGTTGTGACCAACCCAGGCAACTTCGGGATGGGTGTAAATGACTGAAGGGACCAGATCGTAGTTTACCTGGGTCTTTTTGTCAGCCAGCCGCTCGGCGACCATAACGCCCTCTTCCATCCCCTTGTGAGCCAACATAGGACCACGAACCGCATCGCCAACAGCATAGATTCCGGGCACGTTGGTTGCGCACTGCTCATCGACCTTGATAAATCCACGCTGGTCAAGTTCGACGCCTACGGAACTATCGAGCACATTATCGGTGAACGGGCGTCGTCCAACCGCTACAATGAGCTTGTCGAAAGTTGCTTCCTGCTCACCGTCCGCATCGGAATACTGCACCTTTACCACGGGTTTTTTCGCCTGAGTGGCGATTTTACTGCCAGTCACCCGTGCGCCCAGCTTGATATTCAAGCCCTGCTTGGCAAAGATCTTGGCACTTTCCCGGGCGATCTGTCGATCCACCATAGGCAGGAAATCATCCAGTGCCTCAAGTATTGTCACCTCAGAACCGAGTCGTGCCCAGACACTTCCCAGTTCCAGTCCGATTACCCCGGCACCGATAACACCCAACCGCTTAGGCACTTCCTGAAATTCAAGGGCGCCGGTCGAATCCACTATGGTTTCCTGGTCTATCGGTGTCGGCGGAATCTCAATGGGCACCGATCCACAGGCGATAACAATGTGTTTGGCCTGGAGTTGCTCCTCCTTGCCATCGTGTGCCGTCAGAGTTACCTGGTTTTTACCGGTCACTTTGCCGAATCCTGCCAGGCCGTCCACCTTGTTGGCTTTGAACAAGCCGTTAATGCCCCCCGTGAGCTGCTTAACCACCTTAGCCTTGCGCTCTATCATCGCGGGCACGTCGAGGCTCAACTCGCCAATTTTAATGCCCTGGGATTCCAGGCCATGAGCCGCTTCAGCATACTTGTGGGAAGTATCCAGCAGCGCCTTCGATGGAATACAACCGACATTCAGACAGGTACCGCCATAGACGGTTTCATTGTCTTTAGTAAGCCACTTTTCTATACACGCCGTCTTAAAACCCAGCTGGGCACAACGGATGGCCGCCACATAGCCCGCGGGGCCGGAACCTATGACGACGACATCGTATTCTTTTGCCATGATCTGATTGCTCTCGAGTTAGTCGGGTAAGTTTAAATTTCCAGTATTATCCTTGAGGGATCTTCCAGGAAATCCTTGACCGTCACCAGGAACTGCACGGCTTCTTTTCCGTCAATCATCCGGTGGTCGTAGGAAAGCGCCAGGTACATCATGGGAAGAATCTGAACTTCTCCACGGATTGCCATTGGACGCTCCTGTATTTTGTGCATACCCAGGATTGCAGTTTGAGGTGGGTTAAGAATTGGAGTCGACAGCAACGAGCCAAATATACCGCCGTTCGACAGGGTGAACGTGCCACCTGTCATTTCATCGATCCCCAGCTTGCCGTCCCGGGCTTTTTCGCCGAATTCGCCAATCTTGGCTTCGATAGCTGCCATACTCATGTGGTCGGCATTACGCAACACGGGAACAACCAGCCCCCGCGGAGACGAAACAGCCACACCGATATCCTGATAGCCATGATAAACAATATCGTTTCCGTCGATGGACGCGTTGACGGCGGGGAATTTTTTCAGCGCCTCCACACAGGAGCGGACAAAAAACGACATGAACCCCAGCCGGGTGCCCTCATGAGTCTTCTCAAACAGCTCCTTGTACTTGCTGCGCAGATCCATAATCGGCTTCATGTTGACCTCGTTGAACGTGGTTAACATAGCCGTCGACTGCGTGGCAAGCAGCAGCCTTTCAGCCACTTTGGCACGCAAACGGCTCATGGGAACCCGCTCTTCGATACGCCCGCCACTTGAAACTGGCGCTGGAGACAGAGCAGCAGGTGCACTGCTCCCACCGCCCCCCCCTTCGAGCCGGGCCAATACGTCCTCTTTCGTGATTCTTCCGTCTTTACCGCTACCGCTGACAGAGTCAGCACTCAGCTTGTTCTCCTCCATCAGTTTTCGCGCCGCCGGACTGACTGCGGGCTGATCCTCCGCGCCTTGGGAGCCCGCATGTTCAGCAGGCACATCTGCCTGCTTCGGGGCTTCAGCTGCCTGCGCCGGGGCGTCGGCATTCTGCTCTTCTCCATCCCCTTCTTTGACGGCACCAATAGCTTCATTGCTGACGATAGTGTCCCCGGTTTCTTTGAAAATTTTGGTCAGGGTTCCATCTACAGGTGAAACCACTTCGATCACCACCTTGTCAGTTTCGATGTCCACCAGCAGCTCATCACGCTTCACCGTGTCACCGATTTGCTTATGCCAGGTCGCGATGGTCCCGTCAGGAACGGATTCGGGAAGAGTTGGCGCTTTGATTTCTATAGTCATTATGGTTTTCCTTACTAAACCGGTCTGCTAGTTCTGTTGCAGTACATGCTCGATAAATTCCTGCTGCTGTTTAACATGCAATGCATGGTAACCAGCGGCCGCAGCAGCGGACGCTTCACGCCCTGCATACTGCAATACCAGTGCCGGATTTATCTGGTCAATTACCCTTCTCATATGATGTTGGCTGGCGTACCAGGCACCCTGATTCATTGGCTCTTCCTGGCACCAGAATATTTCTTTGGTGTTTACGTACTCTGTCAGGCAGCTATGCAAGTCCTCTTCCGGAAACGGATAGAGCTGCTCCAGCCGAATGATGGCTATATTACTGATGTTCCGCTCGCGACGGGCCTGACGGAGTTCGTAGTAAACCTTGCCGCTGCACAGGATGACGCGTGTAATCTCTTCCTTGTTCAGGTCATCGGTTTCATCCAGGATCACTCGGAAGCTGCCTTCGGCGAACTCCTCCAGGGTGGAGGTGGCTTCTTTATGACGCAGCAGACTCTTCGGCGACATAACCACAAGCGGCTTGCGAAGCGGACACAGGACCTGTTTGCGTAGCATGTGGAAAACCTGCGCCGAGGTGGTTGGCAGGCAAACCTGAATATTGTGCTCCGCGCACAACTGCAGAAAACGCTCGAGACGGGCCGAGGAATGCTCAGGACCCTGGCCCTCATAGCCGTGCGGCAACAACAGTGTAAGTCCGCAGAGACGCATCCATTTGTGCTCACCGCTGGTTATGAATTGATCTATCACTACCTGAGCGGAATTGGCGAAATCGCCAAACTGGGCTTCCCAGATAACCAAGGCGTTGGGTGTGGTCGTTGCGTAGCCATATTCGAAGGCCAGCACCGCCTCTTCAGACAAAAGCGAGTCGTAGATGAAAAAGCGCATCGCATCCGGTGCGAGGTTTTCCAAAGGCGTATACGAATCGCCTTTTTTCTGATCGTGCAGCACTGCGTGGCGATGAGAAAACGTTCCACGTCGCACGTCCTGCCCGGTGATTCTCACCTGATTGCCGCTGGTAAGAATGCTGGCATAGGCCAAAGTTTCGGCAAATCCCCAGTCTACCGGCAGCTCCCCGGCGGCCATCTTGGCTCTGTCGTCCATAACACGCTTGACCTGCCGTTGCAGGGTAAACCCGTCAGGCACACTCACCAGTTTCCTTGCCAGCCCCTTAAGCGTGTCAAGGCTAATAGTCGTATTATAATGCGGACTCCAGCCATGGCCGATATAAGGACTCCAATCGACGAACAATTCGACACTTGGCTCTTTGACCAGGCTTTTCACTACATGTTCGCCGGTATCCAGCGCCGAGCGATAGCTGTTACTGAGCCTGTCCGCCTCCTCCTCCGACACCATACCTTCAGCGATCAATTTTTCTTCATAGATAGTGCGGGTGGACTTATGCTGCTTGACTGCTCTATACATCAACGGCTGAGTACCCGACGGCTCATCGGTTTCGTTGTGGCCCCGGCGACGGTAACAGACCAGATCGATCACAACATCCTTTTTAAACTGGTAGCGAAAATCGAGCGCCAGCTGGGTAATAAACAGCACTGCCTCTGGATCGTCGGCATTGACGTGAAAAATAGGCGCCTGAACCATTTTCGCCACATCGGTACAATATTCTGTAGAGCGGGCATCTTCCTGACGGCTGGTGGTGAAACCAACCTGATTGTTGACAATGATGTGCACCGTACCGCCAGTTGAGTAGGCCCGGGTACGGGACATCTGAAACGTTTCCATAACCACGCCCTGCCCTGCAAATGCGGCATCGCCGTGGATAATGATAGGCAGAACAGTATCACCGATCGGGTCTTTTCTGCGGGTCTGGCGCGCCCGTACCGAGCCTTCCACGACCGGCGCAACAATTTCGAGATGAGAGGGGTTAAAGGCCATTGCGAGGTGCACTTCCCCGCCGGCAGTCATGATATTTGAAGAAAACCCCTGGTGGTATTTGACATCACCCGAATTCTGATAAACCGCCTTGCCTTCGAACTCATCGAAAAGATCGGAAGGGTTCTTGCCCAATATATTAACCAGTACATTCAGCCGGCCTCGGTGGGCCATGCCGATTACTACTTCCTTCACCCCGCGGCTCCCGGCGCGCTGAATCAGTTCGTCGATAGCGGGTATCAGGCTCTCACCACCTTCGAGGCCAAAACGCTTGGTACCTGGAAACTTGGAATCGAGGTGCTTTTCCAATCCCTCTGCTGCCGTAAGGCGCTCCAGGAGATGGCGCTTGACATCCTCTTCAAAGGTGGGGTAGCCGTCGTTGCTCTCGATGCGCTGCTGAATCCATTGCTTCTCCTCAAGATTGACGATATGCATGAACTCATAGCCAATGGTGCGGCAGTAGATTCGCTCCAGCGTATCCACAATGTCCCTGAGAGGTGCTTTGTCCTTGCTGATAAACAGTGAACCGGTCTGGAAGACCGTCGAATTGTCTACGGAAGACAGCCCATGGAATTCCAGTTCAAGGTCCGGAACACGCTCGCGATGCATTAGCGCCAGAGGATCCAGCTCGGCCTTCTGGTGCCCTCTTACGCGGTAGGAACTGATCAGCAGCAGCACGCCAACCTGTTTGCTCTCATGCTCGGAGTTAACCACTGCATCATTGCTGAGAATGGGGCTGAAGCGACTGACCTTGCCCAGCTCACGGAAATGCCTTTCTATGGAACTCAGTGAAACTTCTGCCTGCCCGTTTCCGGAAGTGGCAGGCAGACTGTCAAAGAAATGTCGCCACTCGTCAGGGATGGAATCGGGATCCATCAGATACTGATCGTAAAGTTCCTCCACATAATCCGCGTTGGTACCAGAAAGATGGCTGGTACTCCACAGATGATCCATTGTGCGATCTTGCATCTTTATGTCCTAACTGGTTTCTTTTCTGGAGGATTAACTCCAACTCGTTCAGGCTGACTATTTCTCAGAAATCGGCCCCGCAGCTATCAAGTCGCCTGTTGAAGCAACATGGAACGTATATGGCCAATCGCCCGGGTCGGGTTCAATCCCTTCGGGCAGACGGCAACACAGTTCATAATGCCGCGACAGCGAAACACACTGAAGGGGTCTTCCAGCTCTGAAAGCCGTTGGGTAGTCGCGGTATCACGGCTGTCAGCCAGAAATCTGTAGGCCTGCAATAATCCGGCCGGGCCGACGAACTTGTCCGGGTTCCACCAGAATGAGGGGCAATTGGTGCTGCAACAGGCGCACAGAATACACTCGTAGAGGCCATCTAGTTTTTCCCTGTCTTCAGGCGACTGGAGCCTTTCAATGGCCGGTGGTGCTTCGTTATTGATCAGGTACGGTTTGATCTTCTCGAACTGCTGGTAGAAAAGACTCATGTCCACGACCAGATCGCGCACCACCGGCAGCCCCATCAGGGGGCGTAACACCAGCTTGCCACCGGGTTTGACGGCCGAGGATACCGGTGTGATACAGGCAAGACCGTTGGTTCCGTTGATATTCATTCCATCAGAACCGCAGACACCCTCACGACACGAGCGGCGATAGGCGATGGAAGGATCCTTTGCCTTGATCATTTCAAGCACGTCAAGGACCATCAGGTCCTTGCCTTCAGGCAGCTGGACTTCAACGTCTTGCATAACCGGCTTTTCATCTGTTTCCGGGTTGTAGCGATATAGGCTGACTAACACGATTGCACTTTCCTCGAAATTTCGTCATTTCTGGCAGTGACCTGATAATTCGGGCCGGACTGCGAGATATCGTTAACTAGCTTAATGATCTTTAATTAAAAACTCAGTTCGGAAATAGCGACTGACTCATAAGATATTTCAAACTCTTTGACGAGTTGGCTTAAAAACTCAGCTCATAACCGCCTCAGTGCCTCACGACAGGCTGATCAACAGGATCTGGCCCGAAACCTCAGTTCATAACCACCCTGACGCCCTGCGACAAGGTGATCAATAGGATCTGGCCATTGGCTCAAATTTGTCCACGGTCTTCGGGGCAAAGTTAACGCCACGCTTGCCAACACGCTTTTCCAGCGGGAAGTACATGGAGTGGCAGAGCCAGTTCTCGTCATCCCGCTCTTTGAAATCGTCGCGGGCATGAGCGCCACGGCTTTCCGTCCTGTTCTCCGCGGCGATGGCGGTAGCTTCGGCCACTTCAAACAGGTTCTGCAGTTCAAGTGCCTCAATTCTTGCCGTATTGAAAACGCTGCTCTTGTCCTGCAGGGCAACATTGGCAACCCGCTCTCTGAGTCCGGCCAGTTTTTCGATGCCGTCGCGCATAAAATCACCCTGGCGGAACACGCCGAAATGATTCTGCATGATGGCCTGCAATTCTTTGCGCAACTCGCTGGTGTTCTCACCGGAAGTGGAATCCTCCAACTTCTGCAAGCGCTGGCGCGCCTCATCGATATCGGACTGGCTGGCCTCGTCATGGCTGATGCCGGTGCGCAGCAATTCCTCGATATGCTTGCCGGCTGCGCGCCCGAACACCACCAGGTCGAGTAATGAATTACCCCCCAGGCGGTTAGCGCCATGAACCGACACACAGGCAACCTCGCCTACCGCAAAAAGGCCCGGTATCAGGTGATCCTGGCCGTTAGCGTCCTGACTGATGGCCTGCCCGTGAATATTGGTGGGGATACCACCCATCATGTAATGGCAGGTGGGGATGACCGGAATAGGTTCTTTTATCGGATCCACGTGGGCGAATGTTCTGGATAACTCCAGGATACCCGGCAGGCGGGAATTCAGCACTTCTTCGCCGAGGTGATCCAGCTTGAGCAGGACATGGTCGCCATTTTCACCCACTCCCCGGCCCTCGAGGATTTCCAGAATCATTGAGCGGGCAACCACGTCCCGGCCGGCCAGGTCTTTGGCGTTGGGCGCATAGCGCTCCATGAAGCGCTCACCATCCTTGTTGATCAGGTATCCGCCTTCGCCCCGGCACCCTTCCGTGACCAGAGTGCCGGCCCCATAGATACCGGTCGGATGGAATTGCCACATCTCCATGTCCTGAACCGGAAAGCCCGCGCGCAGCGCCATGCCGACACCGTCGCCAGTGTTGATATGGGCATTGGTGGTAGAGGCATAAATTCTGCCGGCGCCCCCGGTGGCCAGTACTGTTGCCTTGGATTTGACGAACACCAGTTCACCGGATTCGATATTAATGGCCAGAATTCCAACCACGCTGCCCTGCTGGTTCTTGACCAGGTCTACTGCATACCACTCGTTGAGAAATACCGTGTCATTCTTGACATTGCCCTGGTAAAGGGTGTGCAACAGCGCATGACCGGTTCGATCAGCGGCCGCACAGGTACGTGCCGCCTGGCCGCCCTTGCCAAAATCCTTGGACTGGCCGCCAAACGGGCGCTGATAAATGCGGCCGTTTTCCGTACGGGAAAATGGCAGGCCCATGTGCTCCAGTTCGAACACAGTCTGTGGCCCTTCACTGCACATGTATTCAATGGCGTCCTGATCGCCGATATAGTCTGACCCTTTCACAGTGTCATACATGTGCCAACGCCAGTCGTCATTAGGGTCGGAGCTGGCAATCGCACAGGTAATACCCCCCTGGGCGGAAACCGTGTGCGAACGGGTAGGAAACACCTTGGATATTACCGCTGTTTTGTAGCCCGACTGGGATAACTGCAGTGCCGCGCGCATACCCGCTCCGCCGCCACCGACAATGACTCCGTCAAATGAAATAGTCCTCAGATTAGCCATCTAGTTTCCCCACAAAATATCAATACCCCAGACCAGATAAAGCAGGGTCAGCAGCACGCAGCCCAGCTGGAAGAGAATCCGGAGCACGGTTCCCTTCGTCCCAAACATCCGGGTAGTCAGGTAGTCGGTGGAAATTGTCCACATGCCAATCCAGCCATGGGCCAGGATTGAAAGTAACGCCACCAGGGTAAAAAAGCGCATGGCGAAAGAGGAAAAGACTTCCTGCCACTGCTGATAGTCCATATCCGGATTCAGCACCAGGGTGGAAAGAATACACAGGGTGTAAGAAGCGAGAACTACCGCGGTAATTCGCTGAATCACCCAGTCAAACAACCCGCTGCGACCAAAACTGCTGACGCTAGTTACCATATCCATAACCCCGCTGCGACGATTGCGACTGTAGCCAGAACGATGACGATCTTCGCGCCCAGCACCGCACCTCCCAGAGTCTCACCGATGCCGAAATCCATGATCAAGTGTTTGATGCCGGCGATGAAGTGATACAACAGGGCCGCAACTACCGCCCAGGTGACCAGCTTCACGACCGGATTGCCCAACCATTCCGTCACCGCAGCAAACCCTTCGGGTGAACTGAGTGACTTGTCCAACAGGTACAGCAGACCCGCGATGCCGACAAACAGGACGGCACCGGATATGCGATGCAGGATTGAGGTAATGGCTGGGAGCGGAAGTTTAAAAGTTGTGAAATCGAGATTTACAGGTCTGTTATCTTTCACTTTCGCCCCAATATTTGAACAAAAATAAATGTCAGGTGGTTTTACGCAAGGATCCCTGAATGTGGATCAAACTACTTGAAATCATTACGGTAATAACGCGCTACAACGGGCGCAGAGTATAGACTTTGAACCCATTCATTACAACCAAATGCCGCACATTGGCGGCGATATAGACAATAGTTTGTCAATCTTCCGGGCAAATGTATTCGCAGTGCCATAAAACCGTCTCCCGGGGCCAGTGGCGCAGCCTTTATCATAGACGTGTGACGACATTTTGACGGCGGTTAGAATGCGCTACCGCCTACCTCTCCCGATGCATAAAATTTGACAAACAGACCAATCACTCCATATATTCCGACCCTCACCCCGTCCAGCCCTTGACGGGTATTTCATCAATTACCTGAAGCAGAGCGATCTATCGCCTCGGTGCCGCTATTTCCCCGGGGTTCTGTAACAGCTTGTGTTCTTAAGGAGTCAGTAATGAGTGACAAGATGGCCCGGTTATCCATAGACGGCTTAAATGAAACCATCGAGCTACCCGTTTATGAAGGCACAACCGGACCCGACGTCGTAGACGTCAGAAGCCTGGTCGGTAAAGGCATTTTCACCTACGATCCGGGTTTCGTTTCCACTGCATCCTGCGACTCCGAAATAACTTACATCGACGGGGACCAGGGTATTCTGCTGCATCGCGGCTATCCGATCGAGCAACTGGCGGAAAAATCCGATTTCATCGAGACCTGCTACCTGTTGCTGAATGGCGAATTACCAACTACCGATGAACGGAGCGAATTCGAAAACAGTATTCGCTACCACACCATGGTCCATGAGCAGCTGCATCTGTTTTTCCATGGCTTTCCGCGCAACGCGCACCCCATGGCCGTCATGGTTGGCGTCGTAGGCGCCCTGTCAGCGTTTTATCATGACCACCTGAAAATCACCGACCCGAATCATCGCCGTGAGGCAGCGCACCGGCTGATTGCTAAAATGCCGACTCTGGGGGCCATGTGTTACAAGCACGCCATCGGGCAACCCTTCATGCAGCCCCGCAACGAGATGTCTCTATCAGAGAATTTCCTGCACATGATGTTTAGCACGCCCTGTGAAGAGCCCAACGTCAACCCGGTGCTCGCCAAGGCGATGGATACCATCTTTCTGTTGCATGCGGACCATGAACAGAATGCGTCCACCTCCACGGTTCGACTGGCCGGCTCAACCGGCGCCAACCCTTATGCCTGCATTTCCTCCGGTATCGCCGCCTTATGGGGACCGGCACACGGTGGCGCCAACGAGGCAGTACTGAAGATGCTGCATCAGATAGGCGACGAATCCAAGATTGATGAATTTATCAAACGCGCCAAGGACAAGGACGACCCATTCCGCCTGATGGGCTTTGGCCATCGGGTATACAAAAACTTTGACCCGCGCGCCAAGGTAATGCGAAAGATCTGCGACGAGGTATTGGATGAGCTTGGCCTGGCAGATCATGGCCTGTTCAAGATTGCCCGCAAACTGGAAAAAATCGCCCTTGAGGATGAATACTTCATCGAGCGGAAGCTCTATCCGAACGTGGATTTCTACTCCGGGATCATCCTCCAGGCCATAGGCATTCCCACCAGTCTGTTCACTGTGATATTTGCTATCGGTCGAACACCTGGCTGGATTTCACACTGGAATGAGATGGTAAGCAATCCTTACCGGATCGGTCGCCCTCGTCAGCTTTACAAGGGACACACCAAGCGGGACTACCCGGCCTGAAAGAGGCACGAATAACAAACGAGACGATGGAAGGTTCCGGGACTTATCATCCCGGACCCATCGAGCCACTGCCGGCATAGCCCGGCCCGCAGGGTCTGATTTGATAAACAAGAGAAGATGGTGGAGCCTACCGGGATCGAACCGGTGACCTCAACACTGCCAGTGTTGCGCTCTCCCAGCTGAGCTAAGGCCCCATACGTTAAACGTTGAGTGGTGATGCTGGTTTTGTTTCTGAATCCCGGGTCGCCCCGAAACGAACGCGCATTCTAAGCACAGCTCGTAAGGCTGTCAATGCGCGTTGCTATAACTGCTGGTACTCTTTCTCCACTTCCTTGGTCCTCTTCTTCGAAAACCCCCCCAGTAACTCCAGCGCGTGGCGAAGACGTGCGCGAGTCAGGTCCAGGCCCAGAATTGCCGTGGCGTCGATGACTGACACCGACACCGGCTTGCCTGTAATGGCGACAAAAACAGGAAACAGGAACTCTCTGATTTTATACCCCATGGTTTCGGCCAGTGACTGAACGGTCTGTTCAATGCCGTCACGGTGCCAGTTGTCGAGTCCGTCAAGCCGCCAGAGCAGGAACTGCAGAATTTTCTTGCAATCATCGTCGTTCAGCTTATTGTGCTGAAAATCCGCGGGGCCAATGTCCAGCAGTCCGCTGAACATGAACGCGGCCAAGGGCACCAGGTCGGTGAACTTTTCCACCCTCTGCTGCACCAGGCCCGTCAGTCGATCAAGACGGTTATCCTGGCCAGCCCAATTCAGAAAGCGCCGGGCCAGTTCCTGGTCACTCAGATTCTCCCGAATATACTTGCCGTTCAACCAGTCCAGTTTTTCCAGATCGAAAATCGGCCCGCCAAGGGAAACTCTGGAGATATCAAAGGCTGCCTCCATCTCCCCAAGAGAGAACTTCTCCTCTCCGGTAGGCATGGTCCAGCCCATCATGCCCAGGTAATTGACCACCGCTTCGGGCAGGTAACCCATATCACGGTAGTAAAAAATGCTGGTTGGATTCTTACGCTTGCTGAGCTTGCTCTTATCGGGATTGCGCAACAGCGGCATGTGGTAAAATTCAGGCGGTTTCCAGCCGAAATACTGATACAGCAGCAGGTGCTTCGGCGTCGAATTGATCCACTCCTCGCCCCTTATAACGTGAGTAATTTCCATCAGGTGGTCGTCTACCACGTTCGCGAAATGATAGGTTGGCAGGCCGTCAGATTTGATCAATACCTGCATGTCGATCTGCGGCCAGGGAATGAGAATCTCGCCACGAAGACCGTCGACAAACTGGCAGTCTCCTTCGCTTGGTACTTTCATACGTACCACGTATGATTCTTTATCTGCCAGCTTCTGCTCGATCTCTTTCGTCGTCAGGTGCAGGCAATGGCCATCGTAGCCAGGAGTCAATTTCTGTTTCATCTGTTCCGCGCGCAGCTGCTGCAGCCGATCTGCTGTGCAGAAACATCGAAAGGCAGTTCCAGCATCGAGCAACTGTGCAATATGAGACCGATAGATATCGCTGCGTTCACTCTGGCGGTACGGTCCGAAATCTCCTCCTACATCCGGTCCTTCATCCCAACTGAGCCCCAGCCACTGCAGGGAACGAAGTATTTTCCGTTCGGATTCCGGTGTGCTTCGTGCCTGGTCCGTGTCTTCGATGCGCAGGATGAACTTCCCCTGCCCGGTATGGGCGAAGCATCGATTGAATAGCGCGATATAAGCGGTGCCCACGTGGGGATCACCTGTCGGAGAGGGGGCGACTCGGGTTCTGATCTGTGTCATCGGTAATTGATCTGGTGGCAAATTCAAGAGGCGCAGATTATACGCGATTCCCCGGAAATTCACAGAATACGCGACATCCCCGCCTCTTCTATTGACTTGCCCGCAGCCATTGGTTAAAAAGCCCGACCTTCGAACCCCGAGACTCCACCATGCCAGAAAACAGGGAACACAGGTTTTGCGTCGCGCCAATGATGGCTGGGGCCTATGTTGGTCTTGGAATTATTCTTATTTTTTCGGTGGGCGCCCTAATTGATCCTGCGTGGCAAAAGCTGGTTATGGGGGCGTCGTTTGGGGTTGCGCTGACTCTGATTCTTTTTGCGGGCGCAGAGCTTTTCACTGGTCACACGATGTACATGACCATAGGCTGCCGTCGAGGAACGACTCGCATAGGGGAACTGCTGCGGGTATGGGGCACATCATGGCTATTCAATCTGCTCGGCTCAGTCGCGCTCGCCCTGCTCTTTATCACTGGTGGCGGTGGTGTACTCACCCAGGAAGGAACAGCGCTCGTTAATAAGGTCGCAAGCTACAAGATGAATTCTAGTGGAATAGAACTGCTTGCTCGCGGACTTCTCTGTAATTGGTTAGTTTGTCTCGCACTCTGGATGGCCGCGAGAACCCAAAGTGATACAACCAAAGCCATCATCATCTTCTGGTGCCTGTATGCCTTCATCGCCAGTGGCTACGAACACAGTGTGGCCAATATGACGCTATTGAGCATCGCCCTACTAGGCGAGCCTACTTCCAGTATCAGCCTGGCGGGTATGGCTCACAATTTGAGCTGGGTCACATTAGGCAACATTTTCGGTGGCGCAGTTTTTATGGGTATAGCTTATATCCAAGCCTCGCCTAAATCGCTAGATCAACCCAAAGGCTCAACTGCGCAATCCAGCACATCCGAGCCCGAAACTGAACACTCGACTCACTCACACTAACGACTCTCTTCTTGGAGGACACACGATGAAACTTCACCTACCTACTGCGGCCCTTGCTCTCCTCATCGCTACGCCCATAACTCAGGCCGCCGACATTGAGGCGGGACAAAGTAAAGCAGCTACCTGTTCTGGCTGTCACGGTAACGAAGGGATTAGCCCCAACCCCCTCTGGCCCAATCTGGCTGGCCAGAAGGAACAGTACCTGAAAAACCAGATCATCGCATTTCGCGACGGAGCTCGAAAGAACGCAATGATGACCCCCATGGTCGCAAACTTGACTGATGAGGATGCCGCCAATATAGCCGCCTACTATGCAAGTCTGGGTCAATGAACATGAACTATAGCATGGTAGCGATCTCAATCTCGGTTAGATGCCTGCTGGGCATGCCGGGTCGCATAATAAATTTTCGGGAGGCCTTATATGTTGAGCCATAGACTAACCAAAAGCCCCTTAGCCAAAACGTTCCTTTTGTTTGCTATTACCCTGTTCGTTATCGTTGCGTCTCTATTTTTCATGATTGGTCATCACGATGACCTACAAAATCGCGTTCAGTACAGCCTGACTGACCATCGCGGCCAGAAGGTAACCGAAAAACATTTTGCAGGGCGATATCAACTGGTTTTTTTCGGCTTTACCAGCTGTGAGATGGTTTGCCCCACGCAGATGCATAAGCTTACGCAGGTTATGTATGCATTGGATCAAGCGGGTAACAGCCACAAAGTCAATCCTCTGTTTATCACTGTTGATCCAGAACGAGATACCCCTGACAAAATTGCCACCTACCTTGAACACTTTCACGATCGCATTGTCGGTTTGACCGGGTCACGCCAAGCACTGTCTGCAACCGCTGATAGCTTCAAGACCCTGCTGGCAGAGGCACCAGATCAACCGGAGCCGGGGTATCAAATTCAACACTCTTCGCTGATGTACATCGTTGACCCGTTTTCTCGCATCGTCGACTACCTGAATTTTGAGACAGACGTGGACTCGATGGTCCAGAAAATCCAAATCTATCTTTGATGAATAGAGCGAGGTAACTCATATGACGAACAAAGAACAAGACCAGCAAACCCTGGCTCGCGTCTTCGGCTTTTCCACTGGCATCACGGTACTTGCCTGTATCGTGATGGGCGTTGTCATCGCGATGGTGGTGTAAGGGAGACTGCAATGAGTCCAACAACACTGCCATCGGGTCACGAGCCCGCAACCAAAAAGCTACTGTACGCCTACCTCCTCTCTGCCAGTATCTGGCTGCTCGTCGGAACCGCCTACGGCTTGCTGGCAGCGGTCAAACTTTACTGGCCGGAAGTGCTGGAGCTACCGGTATTTTCCTTTGGACGTATTCGCCCTATCCATACCAATGTCGTGATGTTCGGCTGGTCGTCCATGGCTTTGATGGGATTGGCGCTCTATGTGGTCACCCGCACGTCGAAAATCCCCCTTGTCAGTCCTGGTATCGCACGTATCGGTATGCACTGCTGGAACCTGTGCATGGTGTTGGCCATCATCACCCTGTCACTGGGACTGAGCCGTGGTCCCCAGGAATACCGAGAACTCCTGTGGCCAATCATGCTGATATACGCCATCGGGCTGGGCTGTAACTTTTATAGCGCTTATCAAACATTAGCTCGGCGCGACACCCCGGAAATCTATGTTTCCAACTGGTACATCATGGGTGCCTTTTGCTGGCTTGCCATTATCGTCACCATTGGCTACCTGCCCTTTTACCAGCAAGGCATGGGCAATATCGTGGTGCAGGGCTATTACATGCACAATGCCGTCGGTATGTGGTTTACGCCGATGGTTCTGGGCATCACCTATTACACCTTACCTCGCATGTTAGGCAAACCCATCTACAGTTATGCGCTTGGCGCACTCGGTTTCTGGACCAGCATCCTTTTTTACACGCTTATTGGTGCTCACCACTTCATTTTTAGTCCCGTTGCCTGGTGGGTTCAAACCACCGCCATCTTATTCAGCGTCGGGATGATGGTGCCGGTGTGGTCGGGCTTTGGGAACTTCTTCCTCACGGCGAGAGGTTCCTGGCATAAAGTGCGCCGCAGCTATGCCATTATTTTTCTGCTCACAGGTGTCTGGGGTTATGCGCTGTCCTCCTCACAGGGCACAATCGAAGCCTTTCGCTCAGCCAATATCTACTGGCACTTTACTAACTTTACCGTAGGCCACTCACATCTGGCTATGTACGGGTTTGTCGCGTTCTGTATCTGGGGTGCCATTTACGGTCTCGTGCCCCGCATCACCGGGCGTGGCCCCTCCAACACGGCCGTAGGCCTGCATTTCTGGTTGGCCTTCCTGGGCGGTAGTTTGTACGTCATTGCAATCTCCATTGCGGGCATATTACAAGGTACATCCTGGGTCGCCGGTGAATCCTTCATTGCCTCCGTCGACGCGGCAGCACCGATGTGGCTCTGGCGCTCCATTGGTGGATTCATGATGGTGGCTAGCCATCTGGTGTTCATCGTGAACCTGTGGCAAATGCGTCCGCTCCCTGACGCTAAGGAAGCACCTGCTTCGATCGCTGCCAGTGCCACCTAATTCGAGGCTAACCTACGATGAGTCTACATACACAACACCGAATGCTCATTGCGATTGCCGCAATCACATTCTTATTCCTCAGTATTTTTATCGCGGTGCTACCTGCCTTTGAAGCTGAACGCACCCCACCCCTGCCCGGTATCCAGCCTCCTTCACCTGAGATCGCTAACGGTCGCGCACTGTATCTCAAAGAGGGCTGTGCCACCTGCCATACACAATTTGTGCGCGACCTCCCCGTTGACGCTCCGTATGGTCGCGGCTCGCTGGCTGGCGATTACGCCCTTGAAGTACCGCCCTTACTCGGTACACAGCGAACAGGGCCAGATCTATCTAATGTCGGCAGCCGACAACCCTCACTGATTTGGAACCTGATCCATCTGTACAACCCACGTGCTGTGGTTTCCACGTCGGTCATGCCCGGTTATCCCTGGCTATTTGAAGAGAAAGACGCCGCTGAAGATGATGACACCGTGGTGCCAGTACCTGATGCTTTTAAACCCAAAGGGAAGGTCATCGTTGCAACGCAAGAAGCTCTCGACATGGTGAGCTACCTGCAATCACTTCAACAAGTGGACGTTAAGCCATGATGGAACGCCTGTATTACTACATCGATCTTGCTATCACGCTCTGCGGCTTTGATGGCAGTGAAGGCAGTACCGTCCTTGGCTGGGTTGTCATTGGCATCGCCACCGTGCTCGTGATTTACGCTTTTTACAAGGGAGCACTGGGCATGCTTGATCCAGGAGAGCGAGATGAGTCCCACATTAAGTATCGCGTCCTGTGTGATGAAAGCATCGACGGCTACGACAGGAAGGAGCGACCCCATGCGTATTGAAGTGTATCTCAATGATGACGCAACGCCACAGCAAACGCTGACGCCGCCTGAGCAATTTGAACTGGATACTACGCAGTTGCCAGATGGGAAGCACACATTGATCTTTAAAGCGATTGAAGACAATGGGGACACAAGCCAGCGACACATGACCTTCTATGTGCAAAATGGGCCTTCCATTTCAATCCATGGGATACGCAACGATGATCGCCTCTCAGGCGAGATTGCCATTCTAGCCAATGCCTACAGCTCAAACATCGGCGATGAGTTTGAACCGGTGCGCATGGAAACACCAGCGCCGATACCCACCTGGGCCTGGGTACTGTTTCTTTCCATACTCGCCTGGGGTGCAGGCTATTTGTCCCTTGAGGTACATAACCGCGTTCGCACGCCCGAGCTCGGTGGATTAGCAAATCAAGAAACCAGTCTGTCCTCTCCCGCTCAGCGGGCGGGCGAACCCGAAGCAGCTGCCGCCTGGCAAGCACTTGGCGAGCAGGTGTACGGCAACAATTGCTCGTCTTGTCATCAAGCGGACGGCTCGGGACTCGCTGGCGTGTTTCCACCACTCAAAGGCAATAGCGTCGTTCTGGATGACGACCCCAAAGAACATATTCTCGCCGTGCTCGAAGGCGTGGCCGACAAGGTGATTGACGGCGTGCCCTACGCCTCACCCATGCCGGGCTTTGCAGCCATGCTCAATGACGAAGAAGTCGCCGCCGTTGTGAACCACGAGCGTACACAATGGGGGAACCGTGCTCCCACCGTGACGGCGAATGACGTCACCCCATTACGTTAATGTTAGCCAATTCGATCACAGGAGGAACCCCATCATGAAAGTACACACACTCATTGTCCTTAGCCTCTTCCTTTGCACCCCAGCACTCGCGGATCACTCCAGGGAGCACCCGCCTCAAAGCACGAACTACGTCCCCTCACTGATTACCGCTACGCCCTACGAAGGGCGTCAACTCGCTATCACGCTTGTGCGCAAAACCATCGGTAGCATTCAACGCGATGGCTCGATCAAGCAAGCCGTGCGTGCAGAATATGCCGACGACGCTCAACTCTTAATGTATGCGGCAGAACTGGTCGCACTGGAATTCAAAACAATCGCCATTGCCAACAATTACTGGCGTAAGGAGAAATAGCATGAGCGCAACTCTGCCTGAAGGCCTAACACACTATAAGTCCACACCCACTTTCACCCATGAGAGCGTCCCCTCAGCGCTTCTCGCGGATCACTCAACCAAGGCTGGCGTTTGGGGCGTGCTCAATGTCGAATCAGGCAGCTTAAAGTACGTGATAACTGAGATCGGGCATGAAGCCGAACAACGATTGAAGGCTGGCGAGAGTGCCGTAATTGTCTCTGAACAAACTCACTACGTGAAGCCGTTAGGTAACGTGGCCTTTCACGTCGCCTTTTATAAATAGGGGTAGCCATGGACGCCAATCGAAAGCGGGCTGAACCCTCTCTAGGGTTTACCTGTAACAATCTTTATTTCAACGATATCAAGGACTCGATTGAGCGCGATTGTGACGAACCCGATGGAATCATGTTCGATCATGCCACTCAATTTCGTTGCGAGATGTGCCGACCTATTCACGATGCCATGCTGCTGAGGCGCTCGTCATGAGCAACACACACATTCTGTATGGTCGGGGCGATGCAACCTTTCAGGCTGTCGGCAAAGAAGCAGGGGTTCGCCGCCTGGTGGATACCTTTTACGACATCATGCAACAGGAAGAAGCGTACCGCACGATCTGGGATTGGCACCCCGACGATATTCAATTGTCCCGCGATAAGCTTTTCACTTTTCTGTGTGGCTGGATGGGCGGCCCAGCGCGTTACGCCGAGTTATACGCGCCCATCAATATACCGGCAGCACATGCCCACCTGTCAGTTGGCGTTAAAGAGCGCGATATGTGGCTCGATTGTATGTATACCGCCATGCAACAGCTCGATTTGCCCAAAGAGCTAACAGCCTATTTGTACACACAGTTTTTTCGACCAGCGGAGATGATTAGAAAAACGTCCCAGCAACGTAGCTCTACGACTTAGTCGTATGACAAAGGCTGAACTATTTAACCAACACACATGAGGATATACGACTATGAAACATCAACTGAAAGTATTAGCCATGACCGCTCTACTTATATCACAATCACCGTTCACGGCGGCGGACGTCGTTGTCGAACAACACGACGATAATACCGGCGGGAAAATGGTTGGCGGCATTACCGCTTTTCTCATCGGCGGACTAGCAGGTCCTGCAGGTAGTTTGCTGGCGATATTACCTGGATCCTGGATTGGCAAGAACGTCCAGCAAGATTTAGGGTTGAGCGGTCAAGCTTACACAGTCGAAAAGGCCAACGGAGAACGCATTAAACTGCGCTCTCCAAACCACAAGTTCGAAATAGGTGATAAAGTTCATATTGAGGGCATTCGGCCAAAACCAGTTACTGTCTATCCTTGAGTACAGTATCTCATACCTGATCTGGCAGCTGTCGGCCCTATAGCCGCACAGTTGCCGGATCAGTTTGCGTCTTTTGCGCCTGAACTAAGCTGTCTTTCCGCGTATGAAGATACTCTTCATTTGACGCTGTGTATGTTTAGCTAACAGTAGAATGTGATTGTTCTGAAAAAATAGGGGGCTTTCACTGCAAATAGCAGTAATTATAAAAGTAAAGGATTGCGATTTTTCATTTAGTGAAATCGCAATCCTTTCTCTCTGTTCTTATTGAGCAAGGTCATTCAGCATACCTTCAAGGCGTTTCTGTGCAGTCTCATTTAGAGGCAACAGTGGTTTTCTAGGCCCCCCTACTCTACTGCCTTGAATTGCTAGACCAGATTTTACCGCCGCAGCCAAACCCGAAGTCACGATAAACTCAAGAAAGTCATACTGCCGATAAAACAGATCTTTTGCCTTTTCGCTTTTACCATCTTTAACCGCATCAAACAGTTGTTTCGGCTGATCCCCAATTAGGCATGGCGCAGCCGTACACCAACCGCTGGCACCGGCATTCAGTGCTTCCAGGGCCATGTGGTTACAGCCATTAAAAAACGGCACCTGACCACCCGACAGTGTGTGGATTTTATGCATCCGTTGTATATCTCCGGTGCTCTCCTTAATCATGGCCGCGTTCTCAATACCATCGACCATTTTCAGCATAAACTCTGGCGACATATCAACACCACAGGTTGCGGGGTTATTGTAGATCATTATGGGTAGAGGCGTAGCATTCGATACACTTTCGTAATGAGAGTAGATCTCCTGCTCGTTCAACTTATAGTATGAAAATGGAGAGAGCATAATCATGTCTGCACCGATCTCATACGCGTACTGGGCATAGTTAATCGCCTGTTCCGTAGTGAGTTCTGCAACCCCTATTACCACCGGTATTCTCCCAGCGACATGCTTCACGGTATACTCAGCTACTTGCTTCCACTCAGATTCACTCAGATAGGCCGCTTCACCAGCACTACCTAAAGCAGCAATTGCATCCACTTTTGCGTCAAGTAGTACGTCGATTACATTACCGAGTTTCTCTAGATCAACGCTCTTGTTATCTTTGCTAAACGGCGTCACCGGGTAACCAATAATTCCAGATAAGTTCATAAAGTGCTCCTCATATACAGTCAGTGTGCTTTTTTAGGGCCTGTCTCGCGTAGTACGCAAAATTGACCCTATTTCTCTTGTCGGTAGATACCCAGTCATGGGCTTCTTCTGCCAATGCAGGTGGTAAAGGTTGTATTTCTCCTCCAGCCATTGCCAAGAGCTGCAACTTTGCCGCACGCTCAATCAGGACAGCTAGATTGCAGGCTTCCTCGATATTTTTCCCGGTCACAAGCTGGCCATGGTGAGCAAGAAAGACGGCCCGGTTATCACCTAGGGCGTTGGAGATTAAAATGCCCTCTTCATTACCGACTGGAACGCCTGGCCAGCCCTTCACAAAAGAGCAGTCGTTGTACAACCCACTCGTGTCCATATGGGAAATCACTAGTGGCACTTCCAACATGGACAGCGCAGCAACGTACGTTGGGTGTGTATGGATTATGCAGTTAACCTCTGGATGCTCTTTATAAATCCAGGTGTGAAAGCGATTCGCTGGATTGGGCATACCTTCGCCTTCTAACGGCTTTAGGTCTTGATCAACAGCGATTAAGTTGTCAGCGGTAATCTCGTCGAAGCCTAGGCCGAATCTTTGCGTTAAGAACGTATTTGGTTTTTCAGCACGGCAAGTAATCTGCCCGACCAAGCCTGAATCATGGCCCTTATCAAATAGAATACGGCAGGTCAGCGCTAGCTTTTCTCTATCCGACAGACCTATATCTTTAATCAGCCTCTGCATATCACTCTCAGCGCTCTGCATTAGCTCCTGTTTCGTTTTTCCAGCTGTCTTCACGCACGATCTCCTCTTAGACGGTTTTGACAATGGCGGTAAGATACAGCTAAGCTGGACCCAAAATAAGATCCAGTATTTTCATTTTTAATGGTCCAGAAATGGAAGGCAATATGTTGAGACCTTGGGAGACGCAATTCTGGCTAGAGGGCAGCCCTGGTAAGACCCTGCATTCAAAGCTACTGAACAAGCTGACAACAGATATAAAGGAAGGGCGATTAGCACCTGGAAGCATGCTGCCAGGATCGCGCTCGCTGGCAGAACAACTCGGTGTCAATCGAAAAACGGTCCAGCAAGTTTATGAAGAACTGGAAATTCAGGGGTGGTTAGTAACTCGTCCTAGATCAGGCACCTATATTTCAGAAACACTCCCCGAGCAAGGGCTTACAGCCACAAACGAAGATTTAATCAACAGCACACAAAAAACCAAGTCGCCATCAGAGTTGGTTGAGGTGCTTTATCAAGATGCTGTTTGCTCTTATGACGAGATGGCAGTCACTAATGATGGAACGCCTGATTCTCGACTAATACCTTATGAATTGCTCGCAAGGACGTATCGAAGGGTATGTATCAACCTGAGTCGTCACTCTAGGCTCGGCTATGGAGACCCAAGGGGCACCATCGAATTGCGCGAGTCGGTCAAAAAAATGTTGTCCGGCGATAGGTTTATGAGCTGTACCGTTGAGCAAATTTGTATTGTCAGGGGCAGTCAAATGGGTATTTATCTCGCATCAAGAGTGTTAGACCCAAGCAAAGGCGCTATTGTGATGGAAGACCTGTGCTATCCGCCTGCCAGGGCAGCGTTTGAATCGAATGGTTTTAAAGTCATAACCTGCAAACTCGACCAACAAGGTTTGAATATCGACAATCTACGAGCCATATTGGCCAAGCATACTGTCGCCGCCATTTATGTTACGCCACACCATCAATACCCAACAACCGTATGTTTACCGATGGAGAGACGGCTCGCGCTATTGGAACTCTCCAAATCGTTCAAATTCGCGGTACTCGAAGATGACTATGATCATGAATTTCATTATGAGACCAACCCGATTCCACCACTTGCAAGTCTTCCTAACTCGGAAAATGTCGTACATATAGGCTCTATGTCAAAGGTTTTTGCACCAGGTCTAAGGCTCGGTTACATTGCTGCTGACGCTCAATTCATCGAAAGAGCAGCACAACAGATTGTACTAATCGACAGACAGGGTAATACCATATCTGAAATTGTTCTCTCAGAATTGATGGAATCGGGAGAGGTCAGGCGCCATATTCGAAAAATCCGCAAGCAATATGAAGCGAGAAGGAATTTCGCGGCAGCAGAATTTAATCGAATCTTTGGTGATAATATTTCTTTTACGTTGCCTACGGGTGGGATGGCTATATGGGTTGATATTTCAAAACTCGCTCATGGAATAACACTGGATAGCCTGCCTGGAAAAGACTCAACCTTAAGCACATTGTATTCAGATGACCAAGTTACGCCTACACACCTGCGTTTTGGCTTTGGAGCATTGAGTGAAGTTGAAATAACCCGGTCAATAGAGCAGTTATCGGAAACGCTAAACTGATCAATGAGGCTCAATAAACGTGACGACATTGAAATGAATATTGTGCGTGAGCGCTTTCATTGTTTCTAGCATATATAGCGGTATACACATCTGTTCATTGCTGGACACAGGCAAGAACTCAAGACATTCTTCTTTTTCGGCGTTAATCTTAGTGGTGATGGGAGTGCCCTTGTATTTCCTGCCACCCGTTAACGTTATAGAAACCTGTATTTTGTACATACAGGCTATTTCTAGATAATCATGCAAGTCACAGTTCATCGGGGTTTTCATTACCATACCTCTATCATCACAAACCATGCTCGCTAGAGCGCTTCAATTTTAGACGTCCCTGCGATCCTCACAAGACTTGATTGTCATTTTCAGTCTGGCAATTGTCGTATAGTAATCGCTGCTCTCAAACAGCGTTTGGCCGATAATGAATCGTTTAACACCTAACCATACCAGCGCAGATACATTCTCGGGCGTTATTCTACCGGCGACACAAATGCTCAAACCGCTTTGGTGTTCAATTAGCATATCCCTCACATGGGAAATTCTGTCTAAATCAGCTCTTGAGATACAACTATCAGTCGTCGTTTCTTCATCAAGAGACAGGGTAATAAAATCCAACTGGTCAAAAAGCATTGAGTGTGTCTCTATCTCACTCTCAATATCAAGGGAAATCCCAGCCTTAGAGCCATAGGTTTTAATCGTTTTAATGATGGATTCGGCGTCATCCATCACCTCCGGTCTGAACGATATATAATCGACACCCGCCTCTGCCAAAACAAGTATGTCTGAATGATCTGTCGCTATTTTTATTTCAACACTGAGAAAAGAGTTTCTGACATGCTCGCGCAAAACCTTACCGAAGGATAGACCAAACTTAATAGCTAGTTTTTGTCCGTTCGCGACATCGAGGTGGATAATATCGCTTCCAGCTAATAGCGCCTGATCAATTTCGTTGGCAAGATTAAAGGAATCGGCTTCGGCAATCGACACACAGATCAAACTATCACTCACAATCAGACCATAAGTACTCGGTTATAAATATTTGTATTGCTGTGCATGCAAATATTTCAGTTGGGATTTAGGGCATAATAAGCACTTCACTACTCTAAAAAACCATCCAGTTTTTAGTTTAACGGTGGTCCAGATATCACCTCTCTTCGGCCCAGCCACCACCACGCCGAGCACACAAAAGCGACTCGACTTATCAACAAAAGGGATTGATAGCGGTGCCTGATCACCCCAGAGGATGGATGATCAATGGTCAGGATTACGGGCCCACTCTGCTCTGGTTTTCGCTCTGGCTCTGAAATTCATGCTCACGGCAGAGTTGCTTAACTTCGATTTTGGATAGCGGTTCCCCGGTCAACCCACACTGAAATTTTCCATTACCCAGTGAGCGATTGTATCGGCAAGATTGGCATTGCCCAAAGCCTTGATGGTTGTTCTTATGCTGCCACTCCATCAGCAGTGATTTAACTGCGTCACTGACTTCTTTAGCCTCCCCCAGGTTTGGCATCAATAAGTTGGATATGCGCTTAATGCTCGCTTTAGCCTTAGGTGTTAAGTAAAGGCGGGTGACGCGTTTATCCTCAGTACATGGGCGCCGTTCAATAAAACCCTCTTTCTCCAGGAGCTTCAGGCTCTGAGAGATACTTCCTTTCGTTTGCCCTAGATACTCGCTTAATGCCTGTGCCGTATTTGAATATCGATTGCTGATAGACAGGTACTGAAGAATCTCCACATGTACTGGTTGGATACCTTCATTGTTGGCTGCATGTCGTATCTGGCTTCTATAGAGAGAAGTCAGCCTTTCCAGCCATATATCAATATCATTCATCATTATTATTTAATAGTATAGGTTCTAAACCTTCTTGACAATCCTAAAAAGGGCAGTATTATGCAAGACATGGTTTAGATTCTAAACCTTTTTCACTAATCATTTATAGGAATAGAACTATGTCTCGTCTCCCTTTAGTCGCGCCTACTAGCGCATCTGGTAACCAAAAAGTGCTTTTTGACCAAATAAACGGCGCTTTTGGCGTTGTACCCAATATGTTTAAAGCCATCGGTAACTCTTCTGCTGCCCTCGAAAGTATGTGGACATCCTTTGCCGCGTTAGGCAACGGTGCTTTAGGTGCCAAACTGGGTGAGCAAATTGCCGTACTGGTCGCTGATATTAACCGCTGTGAGTACTGTCTTGCTGCCCATACCCTGCTGGGGAAAAACGCCGGTGCGAGTGAAGAGGAAATGGCGGCGGCTCAAGCTGGCAAGTCATCAGATCCCAAGGTGCAAGCTGCTCTGGATTTTGCAGCAAAGCTCGTGATAAAGCGCGCCAGTGTTTCACAGTCAGATATAGAAGAAGTTCGCGAGGCCGGATTTAGTGATGAAGAAATCGCTGAGATTCTGGCTCACGTTGCTCTGAATATCTTCACCAACTACACCAATGTTGCCTTTGATGTGCCCGTGGATTTCCCCAAGGTCAACTTGCGCCCAGCTGCATAACGCAGCTCAAAGGAGCCACCATGAAATTTCTTTCATTGACCATAGCGCTAACTCTAATGGTGTCTGGGATCGTATATGCAGGGGACTCTCCGTCTCCCGCATCCGCCCAAGTGTATTTTGTCAATCTTGAAGACAAACAAGAGGTCAAGAGTCCATTCAGGGTTATCTTTGGGCTACGAGGCATGGGGGTCGCTCCTGCTGGGGTGGACAACAAGGCATTCAAATACATTGGACATCACCATTTGTTTGTCAACTCGGTGTTGACCGATGAAATACGCAATGGCTCCATCCCTTTTGATCAACAGCACCTGCATTTTGGACAAGGCCAAACTGAAACAGAGCTAGACCTGCCTCCTGGTAAGTACACGCTCCTGTTAGTTTTTGGTGATCCTTATCATGCGGTGCATACCCCAGTAGTCGCATCTGAAAAAATCACAATTGAAGTCAAGTAAGGAGGTTTTATGGAAATCGATGTGTACGACTCATATGCAAAAACTACCGACGGGCGCTTGTTGCATTTTGATGTGTTCGTTAGGTCGGGCACTGATCCTGATGTGGCCTTGCGTCGTGGTAGAGAATGGCTAGCGAGTATTGACGAAAACCCAGCAGGATTAGAGCAGTCGCGTTGTAATTTTTGCCATACGGAAGCAGCCAACCCCGAAGTTCAGCGAGCAGTCGAGTTTGAAGGATTTTTTATCCTTCAGATGGAAGGCTGTCCAGCCCCTGTGTAACCAACCATTCAATGAGGTTCATATTATGAAACAATTTAAAGTTATATCCAGTAGTTTTAGTGCAATGGCTTTGCTGTGCCTATCGTTATCAACTTCTGCTCACGGTATTAAGGCAGAAAAAGGTAACGCCAAATTGGCTGCTTTCGATATTGTGCAGGCCAGCGTTGAAGCCAGTGATAATTGGCTAACTTTCACCATGGAAGTGAGTAAAAAAGCTGGCAAATCAAAACCGACTCCAACGGGTAAGCTCGAAGGAAGCAATGTATTCTCCTATGTCTGGCCAACCAAGATAGACAGTTCGACAGTAGGTTTTGATGAAGGTCAGGGGATTTTGTCTATGGCAATCACCTCTCATCCTGATTTCGACGATACGCCACTGTTTGATGAAAATGCCGATGGTGATCTAGGAAACGATGGCACCGTCTGGCACTCGCATTGGGTGGTTTTGGTTCCCGATGATGCTTGTGGTGAAGGTGCATTAAAGGTGAAGGATATTCCTGCCGGTAGTAGCCCTAAGCTACCTCTGACCTGGCCCGGATTACCGATCCTCATCGATAGCCCAGGGTACTCACCTGTTATTGGTAAAAAGCATGTATCAGTGCGCGTACCGTTTCGCAATGCTAAAGAGTTGAAAGGTATTGCTTTCGATGGCGTGACATCAGGTTTACGTGTCAATGAAAGCGCGCATGCTCCTCTATTGTGTGTTGTGGATGTTTTTGATGTGGCATCGGGTGATCTCTCTTTACCCGGAAAAGTAAAGTAGAACCGGTACAGCATCTATCCCTACACGGCATACCTGCACTCGCAGGTATGCCCAGACCTTGTGAGATTTCTATGACCGAACTAACCAAGCCCCCCGAACTGAGTGTGCAAACCTGGCTGAATACAGACAACGAATTGTCGCTGGACGCACTGCGCGGAAAAGTCGTTGCGATCTTTGCTTTTCAAATGTTATGCCCCGGCTGTGTACAGTATTCAATTCCACAAGCCAGCCGTGTTCATGCCTTATTCAGTCAAGACGACGTTGCAGTAATAGGTCTGCATACCGTCTTTGAACACCATGAAGCTAATACAGTAATCATGCTGGAAGCATTTTTACAGGAAAACCGCATTGAGTTTCCCGTGGGTATCGATATGCCATCAGACGACAGTAATCCCTTCCCTCAAACCATGAGCGCTTATCAAATGAGAGGGACGCCAACGTTGATCTTAGTTGATCGCCAGGGATATTTGCGTAAACACAAGTTCGGCCATGAAAACGACTTAGTAATAGGGGCCGAGTTAATGAAGCTGATAGATAAAAAAGGTAACTAAAACCGTGGTACCGCATATATTAACAATACTAGCAGCATTGTTATGTTGCGGCGTATCAATACGTTTTTTGGCATCTGATTACCCATATTCAAAAGCTGCGAATTTGTTTGCAACTCTAGCATTAAGGTCTTAGCTAGCAAGCTTAAGATCAGATTAGTTTCTGACATTCGTTTATACAGTGAGGAAAAGTAAATTGATCTCAGATGTTAGCTTTCCACAATTAAAGAATGATCGCCTGTTAAAGGCGTTATTAAAGCAACCCGTTGATTGTACACCTGTATGGATGATGAGGCAGGCAGGTCGATATTTGCCTGAGTATCGAGCCAGTCGTGCGAATGCCGGGAGTTTTATGGATTTATGCCGTAACGCTGATTTTGCGTGCGAAGTTACCCTACAGCCACTAGAACGATTTCCCTTAGATGCGGCAATTCTATTTTCGGATATTCTGACAATTCCGGATGCCATGGGTCTAGGTCTTTATTTCGTTACGGGTGAAGGGCCTAAGTTCAAGGAACCTATTGGAAGACCATCAGATATTGATCGTTTGAAGGTTGTCGACGGTGATGACGACTTAGGATATGTAATGAATGCGGTCCGCACCATTCGCTGTGAACTGAATGGCCGAATTCCCTTAATCGGTTTTTCAGGCAGCCCATGGACATTGGCTACCTATATGGTGGAGGGACAGTCAACCCGTGATTTCCACCGTATCAAAAGCTTTCTGTACCAGCAGCAAGACGCCATGCATCAATTGTTGGACATTCTGGCGCAATCCGTTATCTCGTACCTCAATGCACAGATTCGGGCCGGGGCTCAAATTGTACAAATCTTTGATACGTGGGGTGGAATACTGAATGGCCCTGCTTACGAAACATTTTCACTGGCCTACGTAAAGAAAATCATCGATGGCCTAATCCGCGAGAATGAAGGTAGTCCGGTGCCAGTCATTTTGTTTACCAAAGGTGGCGGGCAATGGCTTGATGTCATGGCTGTATCGGGTGCAGACGCACTTGGACTGGATTGGACTACGGACATTAGACAGGCCCGTCAGCAAGTAGGTAATAAAGTTGCCTTACAAGGGAATATGGACCCAGCCGTATTGCTTGGCTCGCCCATATCAATTCGCGAAGAAGTTACTCGTATATTAGAACGGTTTGGCAAAGGTAGCGGTCATGTTTTTAATTTGGGGCATGGTATCTCCCAGTTTACTGACCCAAACAATGCAGGTGTCTTTATCGAAGCAGTGCATGAATTGAGCAAAAAATATCACTACTTTTGATGATTAAGAAAACCTTGATTTGTGCCAAGTCATTTCAAGGATACTTCTCAAATAACGACAAACCACCAAACTCAGATTTAACACTTATTAGGAATTGGAAGATAACATGAAAACGGCCACTCGATTTCACCATGGATGCAACATTTCCCCTCCAGCACCAGAAACGCCATCAACTCTCATTAATCAATCTAGGGCCTGTTCACACTAAATTTGATAAAATCAGCGCCTATGGAAATTACAAAAGCGCAATTTAAAATCATTGAGCATTTGCTCCCAATACAACGGGGTAATGTAAAAATACCGAATATACAGGTGATTAACGCCGTATTATACGTGGCAGAACATGGCTGCAAATGGAGAGGTCTTCCGGAGCACTTTGGCTACTGGCATGCCATTTACATGCGAGTGAATCGCTGGGCGAAGAAAGGTGTTTTGGATCACGTATTCTCGGTGCTCCAGAGCGCAGATGTTATCAACATCCAAGTTGATCAAGTTTCTTTGGATAGCACGATCATTAAAGTCCACCCCGATGGCACAGGTGCACTAAAAAAAACGGTCAACAAGCCATCGGTAAATCAAGAGGTGGATGGACAACTAAAATTCACATGGTAGCGGCTGACGATAAAACTGCTGTAGCCTTTTCATTATCACCAGGGCAGTCTGGAGATGCACCCGAAGGCCGTGACCTGCTGAGAACCATGGAAGGCTGTGGCTGGGAAGGGGCAAGTGTCATCATGGACAAAGCCTACGAAGGGGATGATACGCGCCAGTTGATTTTGGATTTGGGAATGATGCCTGTTGTTCCTCCAAAGATAAATCGTGTGACACCATGGGAATACGACAAAGAAATGTACAAAAAGAGGAATGAGGTAGAGCGCCTGTTTCGACGACTGAAAGGATTTCGTAGAATTTTTAGCCGTTTTGATAAACTTGATGTCGTATTCAGGTTCTTTATCAACTTCTCATTGATTGCTGATAGGCTAATTAGTGTGAACAGGCCCTAGATGCAGCTTCGAATTTATCAATCGAGGCATTAACAGAGAAAAAGGACAAGAAGCAAAGAGAGTGAGTAATCAACTGAAATATCTCTTTACAGTTTTCATTGTATATCTATCTACAACTATGACTGCCAGCGCAGGCTCAATGGCATACAACCATGCGCCTATTGGTGTCATGGGCGATCACCTCCACAAAAAGGGGGAACTGATGTTTTCATATCGATATATGGATATGGATATGGAAGGCAATCGTATTGGAACAAATTCAGCATCGCCTCGACAAATTGTGTCGACCATACCCAATCAATTCTCCGGAACGTCGGGTCAACCACCTACCTTACGTGTTGTGCCTACATCAATGCGCATGGAAATGCATATGTTCGGCGCTATGTACGCTCCAACAGATGATATAACGCTAATGATAATGGGCACGTATAATGAACGTGAAATGGATCATGTCACGTTCCAAGGTGCTCAAGGAACTACCGTTCTTGGTAATTTCACGACACGTTCATCTGGTTTTGGCGATACCAAGGTAACCGGTCTAATCAGGCTTTATGACGATGGCAAACATAAACTTCATCTGAACGCTGGCGTATCCATCCCAACCGGCAGTATCACAGAGAATGACCGAATTTTAACCCCAATGGGTGCAACGACCACAGTCCGCTTGCCTTACCCAATGCAACTTGGTTCAGGCACCTGGGATTTGGAGCCAGGAATCACCTATAACGGCTTTTCTTCAAATTGGGGATGGGGCGCTCAGGCTCGTTCAAGCCTGAGACTGGGCGATAATTCTGAGAATTATTCGCTCGGAGATCGTTATGAGGTATCTGCATGGTTCGCTTATCTTTTCTCAGATTCCGTTTCCACATCGCTTCGAATCAAAGGAACTACACAGGGTAATATTGATGGGCGTGACGCCCAGATTATCGGGCCTGTTCAAACTGCCCAAACTGAGTTCCAAGGTGGCGATAGAGTTGATCTCTTGGGAGGCATCAATCTCCTTGTGACAAGCGGCCTCTTTAAGGGCCATCGATTTGCACTAGAAACTGGCTTTCCAATCCACCAGGACCTCCATGGTCCACAGCTTGAAACTGATTTTCTTCTTACTGCTGGTTGGCAGAAAATATTCTAGATAAAAGGCAGGGCCTAATGATGAAAAAGTATGCTGTATCTATTCTTCTGCTACTGGTATCCAGCGTCGCCTTTTCTTACGACAATGCAACGCATGTATCTGTATTGGAGTGGGACAAAAAGTGGGACAAAGTGCTAGCGCGAGCAACTGATAACTACATTGAAAAAATCAAATCAGACAAATCTGCGCTGACACCAGAAAGAGAGAGAAACGAGAAGCTAGAGGATATTCGAAGCTACATGCTCGAAAAGTTGGGATGGAATAATGTCGGTGCAACCGTAACAAACAACATCACTAAGAGCTGTGACAAATATGTACTTGATGTATTGGTAGATATTAAGGTTGGGAAAGCAAAATCTCTCGAAGCTAAAGAGAAATATATTACTTCATACAGAAACTGCATGAGAGCCGGACTAAACAAATCTCTTGGGTTGATTCAGGAAGAGATAGTTCGATTGAAATCAACTCGGAGCTCTAGATCGCCACGGAAAACACCAGCAGGTGATAGTATGCTTATTAGGGATGATGCGCTTGATTCCTATAGAAGCAAGTATATTAAAGCCCCAGATTTTAAGGCGCTGGCTCAATCAGAGAGCGGAGCCTGGGGATGGAGGTCAGGTCGAACATCAGAGCAGCATGCAATTCACAGTGCTTTGGCTGTATGTAGAGGTAATAACCATAAAAATGAAGGGAAATATCCCTGCAAGGTAATCAATATCAATGGGGAGTGGAAGAAGGAGGATCGTGATGAGTCCATTATTTCACATGATACTCAGCAGGACGAAGGGCAAATAATCAGCTCTAAGGCACTCATTTCATACCTGAATGAATACAGATTGGCTTCTGAGCATAAAGCCTTTGCACAGTCACATACAGGTGCATGGTCATGGAAAAGCAGTAAATTGTCTCAAGATGACGCCACCAGTAAGGCGTTAGCTGGATGCAGGCGGAACAATTATAAATACGAAGACCAATATCCTTGCAGAATATTCAACGTAAATGATAGATGGACGGATATACGATGAACAAACAGAACTCCAAATTTGGACGCCCAGGACAAAATACGCAAACTCCCTTGGCGAGAACGTTTTCTTAGGATCGCTGAAAAAATGAATCTGGAGTGCTTTGCGCGATTACACTGACAACTGATCCAGGCAAGATAGAACTGTGCCTACTCAGGCCATTTCTTCCGGGCATATAATGATCTTACTGCCACCATCAAATACCATTCATGGAACCTTATTTACGTCTGTGAAAGATTGACTCGGGTATTTTTACGCGGGGTTGCTAGGCTGATCTCTCGGTTAACCGGAGTCACTTTGTATGGATCAGTTATCACACAACGAACAAGACCGGGAGCTATCTACCCGCGAGGCCGCGGCGTTGCTTAACCTCTCCCCCATGACATTGAAGAAATGGCGCTGCACCCATGAGCACCCCGAATTGCCCTGGTATAAAAGGTTTGGCAAAGTGTTCCACCTCGAATCAGAGGTCACTGCTTTCCGGCAGGACAGCAACACCAACAGTCAGCAGCGTATTTTGATTTAGTATTCAGGCTATTTCCGCACAGTAGGCGTGATATAGCTGCCCGATTCCACAGTGGCCATACGCAATCGAGACGTATCCATTATCTCCCCAATCTGACCCATAGCTGTTTTTGGCAATCCAGTAGCGATTATGATCGTCGAACCCAACCAAGCAGACGACGTGCTGAAATGAACCATTTTTGTCCTGAGGTGCGTAAATGTCACCGCCCGGCCAAGTTAAAAAATCATCTTGCGCCCACATTCCGGTGACGACCGGGTAGCCATTGAGTATGGCTGCTCTGATCTGTTCGGCCCCCAACAATTGTCTTAGTGCAGGTGCGGGATACTGGCCCGTCACATTACATTGGGCTGGTTCCCAGGGGTAGCTACCCTGTTGAGCCAGGGGAATCATTTGTCCAGGCAGTAACTCGGCCAGCCCCCTGATAGACACACCGCTGTGACAATGGGCTTGCGCCAAGCAGGTGTGCATCCAACCGGCAGCAAGCTCAATATCCGAGGCTGTCATCGACAAACAATAGGATTCAATGACAGCGCAAAACCCGTGCGATGTGCAGCTATTGCAGGGCATTTGTACGCGCACCGGTGTAATAACACCATCCTCACGCAGATCCTTCCTGACAAAGTGCTCTGGTGAAACCGAAAATGATTTCACCGTTGGTGGTGGGGACAGCTCCTCCAGAAAGTCGGCTTTAGGGCGGCTTGCCTGAAGTTGCATTAGCTGCCTTCCAGTTCTTTCAGCTTTTTCTCAGCCTCAAGTCGTTCGATTTTGGCTTTGAGGAGGCTTGTATCGGCGTTTAGCGCTTCCACAGCTTTGGCTTGGTCAGACTCGGGCTCGGGCGGTTGGAGCTTTTTCTCGGCCTCGGCGATGCCGACCAGGGCCTGCAATCGAAGCAGCTCGGCATCTAGTGCTTTTTGCTCTTCTGATGCCTTTGCGTCAGAGAGGTCTTTGTACTGGGTTGCAATGGCATCAGCAAAGGCGTTGATGCTTTCACCGGCTGACTGTGTCTTCTCGTATCCAGCCTTTAACAGATAACCGTTTTTTGTCCACTCAGCGGAAAACTTGGCACTTTCAAAGGTCTTCGTTTTAATCGGTAGTGAGTTGACGAATCCCAGTTGCGCAATGGGGCCTTCAAGCTGCGCAATCATATTGGCCTTATTAGCATTGCTGTCACATGCCGGTTTATTGCACGCGACCAATCGGCCCAGCGCCGGGGTTCGGTATTGAAGACTACTGGTAACAACAGGAGGTTTTTCAGTACCGATTGTGGTGGGATCAACGCCGTAGGTATCGATGCGTTCAATCTGGAAATAGACATCCATCGCGACTTGCTGTGAATCGCCCTCAGAGATCGTTGGACTGACCCATTTCTTTAATATCGGCAGCGGGATACGGAAAGGAGTCGCCGTTTTTACCTCATCACTACGCAAGGGCCACTGTACTTTCTGCGTATGCGATATTGGCTTGAGCAATTGCGCCAGCTTTTTCTCTTCCAGCTCTAACTGCGCTTGTTTTGCCTTGACCACTTTTTTGGCATTGGCAAATGACTGCTCAAGGTTAGGGTCTTTTCCCGGTGCCAGATCAGCAATTTGAGAGGCCAGCTGTGTAGCGAGCAGCGTTTTTTCGCTCAGCTCTTTGGTAAGGTCCTTGACAACGGTATGTTGGGCATTCGCCGCCGTCACCTGATTCTTAATGACTTCAACTCCGGCTGGAGTTTTATAGCAAGTGATTTGCGGAACACCGGGAGCAACCCCAAAGGGAGATGGGACTGTCATTAGGGTGGCCAGGCTTTTTACTGTACCCGCTACGATTTCCAGAGACTTATCTTTAACCTCCGCGTTAATGGATTTTAACTGGAGTGTATCTTCAAACAGCTCAACACTGGTACTGGCGTGATTGGCGAATCGCGATAGTGATGTGACATCAATGGCATACACATGTTCGATGTCCGTCTTGGAGGTAGGCGTCATGGTGATATCGGTAGCCACCTTCATTTCCGCGCCCTCGCATGAGGCAATCCGACGTTTGATTTCAATGTCGTATTGGGTAAATGGAAGCGCATAAACAACACCGCTGGCAGGGTTATTTTTTACCTTTTTGACTTGAAGAGAACTACCGCAGCCGTTTATTAGCAAGGCAAAAACGAGAATTAATAAAGGACGGAAAAGAGAACTGCGTGCTGAACGAACTTGGTTAGATAACGGTCTTATGATGTGCATTCCAGATCCCTCTTAAATGACTGTTTGGTGGGGGCGTTTCAATGTTGTTTAGTTAGATAGTACGAACTCTTATAAATACCTGAGGCCTATTATCACCGATTGATTTCTCTTTTGTATACCGATTCCCAGTGCTTTGACCATCCGGTGTATAAATCATGACCAGCTGAACCACATTATGGAACTGCTATATGTTAGCGTTGACCGTGCTTTGCCGGGTTCGCTAACCGCTCATTCCACTGCGCGGAACTGACGCCCTCTCAATCGCTAACGCTTCGGCCCGCTGGGCGGCTGGCTTATCAGCAATACTCATTGAAGCCCTACTCAGGGGCGCTGCCCCTCGCGCTTAACCAACAGGTCAGGAGTCATCCGCACGTAAAGCGCAGACATAACTCCATAAACTTAGTGGACAAAAGGCTATGACGTCCACCACCATTTACGGTACCGAAGACAACAAGCTACTTCTCCCGCCCCCTTGCAATTAACTGATTGATAAGCCTCGCAAACCCTTGATTGGTTTAATTAGCCAACAATCCCTTCACGCGCTGCAACGCCAGACTCCATTCCTTTTCAATTACAGCGTTAATCTGTCTCTGCAGGTCTTTACGAGCATCTTCGTCAAACCAATCCTTGTTGCGTGTCGCGACTCGATCTTTGTATCCGCCACCTCTTCCCCATTCCTGATCGCAAGTAAACCAGAATGCTGAGTCTTGCCTTAACTCATCCTTGAAAGCTGTCTGGCCCATTAGCTGGATTTTCCTTAACAGCTCTTCGTAAGCCGAGAGAAGCAATCGCTCTGCCTGTTTCACAAGACCTTCCGCTTCCTTGTAATCAGGGTTTGCAACCATCGTTCCGCAAAGTTCCGAGAAACCCGACACTCTTGTTCCAAGAGATGACACCGCAAGCTTCCTGGCACCAAAGCCAAGATGGTGTGAGTAACTTAGGTTATACCACTCCCCCTCGCGACGAACCGTAGCTCTCAATGTACTAGCGTAAACAGCAGCTATCTCATGCATCAAGCTATCTTGTACATGATCGGAAACTTGGGGAACTTCAGAATTTTGGTTTATCCAAGTCTTAATCATGGTGGCAGCTTGTTGCATGACTGCCTGGACCTGCTCTTGTTCGTGGTTCCCCAGAAGAACTTCAGCACTTTCAACAATTTCGTTCATCTGCGAACAGAAATCATTGCGTAAATTAAGAATACGGCCTGCTAAGAAATCCTGTATCCTCTGAACACCATCCTGGCGCGCATCGAAAAACTCAACTGACAGGTCGTGCAACCCTAAGGAGTCCAAAGCCAGGGAAACCTGCTCGCCTTTTAACTCGTAACCCTCTTCAATCGATTCGACCATAAAGCCAGATTCGTCCTTAACAGCCATCGCTTCGTCCGACCTCGGCAGCACAACAATCGCCGCCCTACTGTGAAGCGACTTTACCCCGGTCTGAATGGCGCGCTCCAGCAAGAGCTGCGTTTCCGCTGACGGAGCATTATTAAAGCTGGAACACAGCACAGTCAGTGTATGCGAATCATCCAAATGGCTCTCCAGGTCTGCGCGGGTCGCTGTTCTATCGATACCTTTGGTATCGACAATCTCGACATCAAGATTATCAATCCCGAGCAACCGCTCTGGCACAACCACCTCCATACGTTTTGGAAGCGAAAACTCAGGATGCCGCCCGTTATTGATCTGCTCAAACGTCTCCTTTAGCCAAACCAATGGGGGCTTCCCACATTTCGGGTCATACCAAATATCCCGTCCGTCCCTGCGATGCAATTCCATCCTGGTCAGTATTTCGACTACCAGCTCCCTAATAGAATCGAACTCGGCTGCGAGGCCTTTTGCCTCATCACGACGAGATGAACGCTTTCCGTCAGCTTGTTTCTCTCCTCTGCGTATTCTCAGATTCGCCATATTTCGTACAGCACGTTCAATCTCCTTTGAAATGCCTTGCGAATCACTGCTTGCAACCGTCGGTTCCGAACCTTCTGGACGAGAAGCCCTATGGATATGATCCGCAAAGTCCGACACGTCAGCCCGAATCTCCTCCTCCCCCCTGGGCTCAATCAAAATGCCGACACCCGGCCCGGTCCGCAAATGAACCTCACAGATCGTTATCCCTCCAGCTCCCGCCTCAAGTACAGACACGGGAAAGCCACCATCTTTTCCGGGCACTTCCAGGCCGGTCACTCGGCAAATAAAGGTCGATTTCCCGATCCCAATGCTTCCGATCATGGCGATCTTATGTTCTCTATTGAGGATCAGATTCGCAGCCCTCTTAAGCTCATCCAGGTATTCGGACAAGCGCCGCTCAAACGCATGACGGACATCAGGCTGCCTACGAAGCTCTTCCAGTTGTTGGGCCACTTGCTCAGCCTGCCACAGAAGATCCTGCTCCTGATGATCAAGAGGAGGTCTAGACAGAATCATCCACTGCCTCGTTATGGCCTCCCCCATTTTAATTGCGGCCTCAGACCCTATTGCCCCGAGGATAGTCTGCAATTCATCCGGCGAAACATCACGGTCGCCACTCTCAACCCGGGACAAAGACGCTGGACTCCAGGTAATCTGCCTGGCCAGCTCTGCCTGCTTGATACCTGCCTGCTCCCTAAGGCGAGAGATATTTTCAGCAATCTCGCCTGCCGCCACACTGCTCTGCTCACTCATAATGACCTCACAACCACTGCCATAAAAACATGACGGCATACTAGAGCATACTCTGAAACGTTTCAACAACGTTTATTATTGATTTCATAAATGTCTGCACATATTGGCGTCTGACGGGCTTTTCCGGGTTCGCTAGACGCTCATCCCCCTTGCCGGGGGGACCGGCGCCCGCTCAATCCCTAACGCCCCAGCCCTCCGGGCTGTTTGATCGCTATTACACAATCAACGAGGGGTACCCCCCATACCTTCCCCTAATGCCCTGTAGCTTACCTGCTAAGGGGCGTTGCCCCTCGCGCCTGGCAAGTGCAAGGCTTCGCGCTTCCTCACCCGTTCAGACTCCCTCGCTTCGCTCGCTCACTTAGCTGCGGCTTCCGGTGAGCCACTGGCCATCTGCTACCCCCACGCTTCGCCAGCGGGTCAGGAGCGCAGACGGGCGCTGCGCTCGTTAAACAACAAGCGAGGAAAAATCATGAGAAAGACAATTTATGAAACCAACTATGACCGGCTGATTAAGCTGGGTGTTATGACTAATGAGGGGGCTGTACCCGACCAATGTCGCCGCAGCCAGGTAGCGGGATTGATGGATTGGGTGGTCGAGCGATTACCGCATCTCGACGGTGCTTCCGGAAATGATGAAGGCATTGCAGTGTCGTTAGCGCATTACTTTGAGCAGAATGGCGATATGTGCAAAGACCCTGAAATGGTGGTGCTTATCTACCCGTCGCAGCGGATGGTGGAGGCCTTTACATTTGAAATGTCGTTACCGCCGCTCTATCAGCAAGTGTTTCCTGAGCCAGGGAAGTTCTATCCTCAGCTGCGTAAGGAACTCAATAGCTTTCTTCGGCAGTGGTTGAACAATTTGATTGATCAAGGGCATTGCCTATCAGACTGAATTCACGACGGGTAATGGTGCTACGGTGATTTTCAATGGAGCACGATCACGTGCCCTTTACCTACTTCTGAAAAATATCAATACCCTATTGATATCAATTAGGTTTTATTATTCCTGAATTATTTTCACACACCTATGCAAAGTTTATAGATGCTGCTTTCAACTCCTATTTATACACTACTATTGAATCAATCAAGAACTAGCAATATATGACGAACAGCAGCACTTTCTTTGCCTTAATGGCGGAATATGGGACAGGAGATATCCCTCTGGAGCAGTGTTGCGAAAAGTATTTCGGGATGAGCCTGAAAAAGGCCAGTACCCATGCCCGACATCAACAATTGCCGATTCCCGCGTACCGTGGTGGCTCCCAGAAGAGTATGTGGCTAGTCAGTGCGGTTGATTTGGCCAACCATATCGATCTACTAAAGGAAAAAGCCAAGCATGACTGGCAGCGCCTAAACTCCTAACATTAAGGCAGCCAGCGCCAGTTACTGTAACGATCCTTTTGCCCCAACTCTCGAAGATGCGTGTACCGCTGTAGGCACGCCCAGGATTTGTGCCCCGTCACGCTCGATACTCGCGGAATATCCCACCCCAACTCAAACAACCAACTGGTGCACTCATGGCGCAGATCATGGAAGCGTAAATCGTCAATCTCCAAAAAATGACAAGCTCGGGTAAACGCGGCACTGACGGATTTTCCGTTATAGGGGAATATTTCCTTCTCTGTCTTCGGCTGACGCTGAATAATGCTCCAGGCCGCATCCGTCAAGAAAACCCAGGTGTCTGTTTTCTCCCTCGGGTGTTTCATCTCCCGAACAAGAACGCGCTTATTCTCTTCATCTAAATCAGGCCATTGAATCCGGCAGATTTCATCCTGTCGCCGACTGGAAAACAACGCAAATAACGTGATCTCGACCATCGGTATGCTGGCTCGGCCGTCACGGCCACTGAAGTAGTCCATCAAAGCACCTAACTCATCCATTGAAGGACGTCGAGTACGTTGTTTGGATTTAGCCACCAGTTTTTCCTTTCGACAAAGGAAGCTCGCATCATCAATTACTTGAATATTCAAAGGAATGTCCCGTCCTATACGAACAGCCCTGAAGGCGTTGCGTAGCCAAATAAGGTCGTTATTCGCGGTAGATGCACCTGCTCCCTTCCGGCGTCTTTGGGTGATGTGTGCCACCAACTGACTAGATGTGAGATTAATGGCATCAAGGCCGGAGAATGTAGGGTGATTGATCAAATACTCAATGTGGCTAAGCTTCGAACGTCCAAATTTACTCTTTCCATCATAATCATCGCGATACCACTCCAGCACCTGCTGGACAGTCACCCCCTCATGCCTTACTTGCTCCAATACGCCAGGAACTTTCAACTCAGATTCACGCCGGGCAGCCCACTCCTTGGCGAGAGATTTTTTATCAAATGTTTCGGTTTCTGTATGAATTACCTTACCATTACGCTTTATGCGTATTTGAGCGGAGTACCTCATACCATCTTTGCGCTTTCGTGATGTAATTGTCGCCATAATTTAATCTCTCAGGTGCTACCAGAATTTTGGTAGCACTTTGGTAGCACCGAATACTGAAAAACGGTAAAAAACAGTATATAAAAGGGTCAAAATCAATTGTCGGAAAAACCTTTCAAATCAACCGGAAAGATAGATGTAGCAAGGGCTCCAGTGGACCGAAGGTTCAGTGTAGCGCCTATGATGGACTGGACCGATCGTCACGAGCGCTACTTCCTGCGTTTGATTTCGCGGCGGGCGTTTCTGTATACCGAGATGCTCACCAGTGCCGCACTGGTACACGGCGACACCGACCGACTCCTGCTCTACAACGAGGAAGAACACCCCCTTGGTATCCAGCTGGGCGGCAGCAATCCCGATGAGCTGGCCAGGGCCGCGCTGCTGGCGGAGCAGGCAGGCTATAAGGAAATCAATCTGAATATCGGCTGCCCCAGCGACAGAGTTCAATCGGGCCGCTTTGGTGCCTGCCTGATGCGTGAGCCGGATCTGGTTGCCCGCTGCGTCGCCGCAATCCGGGACAAGGTGCAGATACCTGTAACAGTCAAGTGCAGGGTGGGCGTCGATGAACTGGACTCTGACGAGCATCTGGCCGGTTTCGTCGAACGGGTCTCGTCGGCAGGCTGCGAACTCTTTATCATGCACGCGCGAATAGCGCTTCTTAAAGGATTGAGCCCTAAACAGAATCGAGAAGTACCACCGCTGAACTATCCGCGGGTCTTTCTCATGAAGGAGACATTTCCCCATCTTGAGATAATTATCAATGGCGGCATCACGTCGCTCGACGAGGGCCTGAATTTATTTACCCGGATGGATGGCGTGATGGTTGGCCGCGAGGCTTACAGTAATCCCTACCTGCTGCACCAGGTCGATTCGCTTTACTATGGTGAGGAAGAAAAGCCGCTTCCCAGGCTGGATTACCTGTCCCTCTATCTGCCCTATGTCGAGCGGGAACTGGCGCGTGGTACGCCACTCCACCACATGACCCGGCATATACTGGGACTCTTTAAGGGGACGCGTGGAGGTAAGGCTTTCCGACGCTACCTGAGTGAAAATGCTTTTCGCCAGGATGCCGGCATTGACGTTTTGCATACTGCCATGTCTTTCGTAAGCTAAAGGACCTGTGATGATTGAATTACTGAAGAAACTTTTTGACCAGAAACCGGGCCAGGATTCCGGCATCGACGAAACCCAGCACCTGAAGGCTTCAGAACTGGCCGGCGCCGCACTGATGGTCGAGTTAATGGAAACCGATCATCAACTCGATGCCAGGGAAACCGAAGAGTTCATCCGTGTTCTGGAAGAGACTTTTTCACTGGCCCGGGAGGAAGTTGACGAGATAGTTCAACTGGCACGCACAACAGCCAAAGATTCCACTTCGTTGTATGAGTTTACCCGCCTGATAAACGATCACTGCAGTTACGAGGAAAAAACTGCCCTGATAGCAAACCTGTGGCGGCTAGCATTTGCCGACGAAAAGCTCGACAAGTATGAAGAAGGCCTGATTCGCCGCATCGCCGACCTGATTCACGTCAGCCACGGAGATTTTATTCAAGCCAAGCTGAAAATCCGGGGCAGCTCGCTCAGCGGTTGACCCTGTGCGGAGATGACTGGAAAGTCAGGACTATGTGGCTGTCAGCACTGTGACCTGGTAATGGAATACACCATCAAAAATCACCGAACTCGTCTTCGATTTCCCCATCCTTGACCAGATATTCCCTGCGCTGCAGGTAAGCCTCGCGAACGAAAATGTACTCGTCACCGAATACCAGTTCGTCAAAGGCCAGGAGATTGGCCCGGGTGCTGGTCTGTTCCAGCGCATACGCGGGCACTGACACACTCGATTCGCCGTAAAAGAATGGATTAAAGGCCAGACCAAGTGCCCAGCCAACCGCATCCCTTAAGGTGCTCGAGCCAACTGTTGGAATGATAATGTAAGGCCCGGCAGGCACACCCCAGGCGCCAAACGTCTGGCCGAAATCTTCGTCATTCTTTTCCAGCCCGATGGGCGTTGCCACGTCAATAAGCCCTACTACGCCTACCGTGGTATTCAGAACCACGCGGGCCGAGTCACTGGCTGCGTCTTCCAGTTTGAACTGGAGCAGATCGTTGAGGGTGACTTTGACGTCATCGATATTGCTGAAGAAATTTCCCACACCCTGTTGCATGATCGAGGGCATGAGGTTGGAGTAAACAACGGCTACCGGCCTGATTATCAGTGTGTCGAAAAAATCGTTGAACTGATACAACCGTCGATTGGCTCGTTCCCAGGGATCTGAAGCCATGGCGTTGTGCGTCAGCAGCATCAGCGCCAGACTGAACAGTCCGGCAATGATGCAACTAAAACGCGAACCCTGTTGAGGACGTTGATACACGCTCTCTCCAAACATATCCCTACTCCCCTGGCAGTTGCAGCCTGCAACCAACCCCCGGTCTTCTTTCATTCTCACAAATTGCTTAAACCTCATCGAACGAGCAATGCGCCATCATTGGATGCCACCGGCAGAACTGGCACGGCCGAGTTGCCCCAGCGTCAGCAATAGCTGCTCAAAGGCAGGAGGCCAAACCAGATAAGACCGGCCAAAAAGAAAATCCTGCCCTAAGATACTCAATTTGAACGCATTGTAAGTGGTCATGCCACAACCGCCAAGCGCCACAAGTGAGAATCGCGACCTACAGCTCAAAAAAAATTTATAGGAGAAAAGGAGTTACGTGGTTATTGTAAGGATGGATCGCAGACGGAAGACTAACCGGCGGCAAATTTGCCCTGCTGCCACAGCTTGTCCAGTCTTTTGCTGGAAACGGGCATTCGGGTGCGCAGCTGTTGGGCAAACAGCGAAACGCGAAATTCTTCAATCATCCAGCGAATTGACGCCAACTCCGGCTTATCTTCAACAAAAGCGTTCAAACTCCCATGCGTCTTGCGGTCCAGCAGCAGAAGCTTCTGCCAGTGGGGTCTGACTTGCCCGAATAACTCGGAATCCCGCGCCTTCTGGCTGACCGCCCGGTCAAGACGCTGGTCCATAGCCTGCAGGTAACGGGGATATTCCTTCAGCCATTCAAAGGGCACACAGTAGAGAAAATCCTCTCCAAGCAGGTTATCAAGTTGAGACACAATATCTTCGTACAACGGTCCGTTTGATTTTTCACAGTGCTTCAGCTTTTTCCGCAAGGAAAAGTGTTGCTGGATCACCTTACTCAGCAAGCCGGTAATCTGTTGTGCCACAGGATAAATTTCAGATTTGTTACCCTGCAGGCTTTTCTCAAAGCTTTCTCGCTCGGCAGGGATCTGGAGACGGACCTGAAAACACTCACAATAAACAGCAAAAACAAAGGCTTCGGCGACATTCTTACCGGCCAGTAGAGGTGGCAATTGCAGCCCCCATGCCCGTTGCTGTCTGATAAAGTCTCGCACCAGATCCCGGGATTGTTGCACCGTCCTGAGCCGATACAGTCGCACCAGACCACGGCGGGTCTGCCTGGCTGCCTGGAAACGGTCTTCAAACAAACGCACAGAAACCGAGTCCAGCTCATCCACCAGCCCAGGATAGCGGACCAGCTTTAACTGCCTTCCAACCTCCACCTGCTCCGGTAAGTGGTCTATATCCCAGTCGGTTAAACCCTGCTGCTCAAGGGGGTGTTTTGTCTCTGGGGTCGCGGTCCGCAGAACAGCGCTGACCCGTTTGTCAGAGGACAGCTTTTTCTTCAGTGCCAGTAGGTCTGAGCCGCTGTCCAGTACTTTGCCAGAATTGTCGACAACCCGGATCTTGATTTTCAGAAAATCCGGGACAGCATCCGACACTAGTTGCTCCGGCGTGATCAACACTCCCTTAAGACGCCGTGCCTGCTCGCAGAGCACAGTGGCCAGATCAGCGTCCTGGCTGCCAGGATCCAGCCCCTCCAGTGCCCGGTCTACGAACTCCGGTATTGGAATCAACTGCTTTCTGATGGTCTTGGGCAGAGTTTTAAGCAGATACACACTGCGTTCCCGCAGCTGGCCCGGTATCGCCCAGTCCAGATCTTTCTGACTCAGTTGATTAATCAGGGGTGCAGGGACATCAATAGTCGCGCCGTCTGACGCCTGGCCCGGCTTGAATTCGTATTTGACTGCCAGCGGATTATTATGCAACGTGGCTCGATCCGGAAAATCCTGCTGCAGAATCTCCCGCTCCGCTGCAGGAATCAGGTCTTCCAGTCGCATGGTGAGCGATGCAGCATGCTTCTTTTCTGCCTGTCGATACCATCGCAGCAGAGAGGCCCGATCGATTACCCATTCCGGGATTCTCTTTTCGTAGAAATCCTGCAACTGTCGCTCATCAATAAAGACCGCCTGTTTACGGACCTTCTCCTCCTGTTTTTCAAGGCTCGCGCGAAGTTGCCGGTTGTGCCGGTAAAAAGCCAGATCAGTGTCCAGTTGCTGATCAACCAGGGCATCTCTTATAAACAGCTCCCGACAGGTGGCAGGATCAATATCCCCGTAAGGAACCTGCCTTTTCTCAATAATAACCAACCCGTAGAGCGTGGTTTTTTCATAGGCCATTACGCGCTGTTTCTTGCGGCTCCAGTGGGGCTGCGACCAGGCCCGGCGCAACAGGTGCCCGGCAACCGACTCAATCCATTCCGGTTCTATTTTGGCGGCGGTTGCCGAATAGGCCTGAGCCGTCTCGAAAATCTCGCCGCTGACTATCCATTTCGGACCTTTGGATGACAGCGCAGACGACGGCAGCAGTCGAAATCTGCGATTCCGGCTGCCCAGGTATTCGGTTCCTTCGGAGCGGCAACCGACCTGATTCAGTGAGCCGACCAGCAGGGCCCTGTGCACTTCCCTGTAGGTTCCTTCGACCCGGTTCAGGGTGAGCTGCAGTTGGTGGCACAAACCCAGTAACTGGCGGTGAGTCTCACGCCATTCCCGCATCCGCACATAGGACAGGAAGTTACGCGTGCAATATTTGCGCAGCTGAGAGTGACTCAGATCCTGCCTTTGTAACTCGTACTCATTCCACAAATTGACCAGGCTGAGGAAATCCGAATCCGGGTGGTTATAATGGGAATGCTTCTCTCTGGCAGCCTGACGTTTATCGGCTGGCGTTTCCCTGGGGTCTTGAATACTTAATGCGCTGACAATGATGGCAATCTCGTTGAGGCACCCACCTTGGGCACCGGCGATCAGCATGCGGGCCAGGCGCGGATCCACCGGCAGACGGGCCATCACTTTTCCAGTCGCCGTCAATCGCTGCTTTTCATCGATGGCGCCCAATTCGAACAATAACTTGAAGCCATCGTTAACAGCCTTGTTCTCCGGCGGGTCGATAAACGGGAAAGCCTCTACTTCCCCCAGGCGCAGAAACAGCATCTGCAGGATGACAGCGGCCAGGTTAGTACGTTTTATTTCCGGGTCGGTAAAAGCCGGTCGGGACTCGAAATCCGTTTCGGAATAAAGGCGGATACAAACCCCCTCCGAGACCCGTCCACAGCGCCCCGCCCGTTGCCGGGCACTGGCCTGGGAGACTGGTTCGATAGGCAGCCGCTGAATCTTGCTTTGCACACTGTAGCGACTGATCCTCACAAGCCCGGTGTCGATGACATAGCGAATGCCCGGTACAGTTAAGGACGTTTCGGCAATATTGGTTGCGAGAATGACTCGGCGGCCGGTATGAGGTTTGAAAATTTTAACCTGATCGGTCTGCCGCAGGCGGGCATAAAGAGGTAATACCTCGGTATCACGAAAACGTTGCTTGCGAATCTTGACCGCAGTTTCGCGAATTTCTTTTTCGCTGCTGAAGAAAACCAGAACGTCACCGGGGCCACTGTGTTTTCTGTCCAGCTGTTCGATGTCACGCAAAGCCGAAAGAATTGCTTCAGCTTGCAGATCATCATCAAACATCGCCTCTCGCTGATCGTCCTGAGCACCTATGGGGGAATATACGACCTCGACAGGATAGGTGCGACCGGACACGGAAACCACCGGTGCATCATCAAAATGCGCTGAGAATTTTTCCACATCGATTGTTGCGGAAGTAATAATGACTTTCAGGTCAGGTCGCCTTGGCAGAAGCTGCTTGATAAAGCCGAGAATAAAATCGATATTGAGACTTCGTTCATGGGCCTCATCGATTATGAGCACCTCGTAGCTGTTGAGAAACCGATCCCGCTGCATTTCATTGAGCAGTATGCCGTCGGTCATCAGTTTCAGGTACGAGGCCTCGCTGGTCTTGTCGTTGAATCGAATCTGATAGCCGACTCCCTGGCCGACTTCCGTCCCCAGCTCCTCAGCAATCCTGCTGGCAACCGAAATCGCGGCAAGTCGGCGTGGCTGTGCATGACCGATCAGTCCGTACTTCCCCAGGCCAGCCTGGAGGCATATCTTGGGCAACTGAGTGGTTTTCCCGGAACCGGTCTCCCCTGCCACTACCAGGACCTGGTTAGTCTTTAGCAGCGCCGTGATTTCCTCGGCTTTTCCGGCCACCGGCAGGGCCGCAGGCAAGACTATCTGTTCAGGCACGCTTTGCCAGCGGCGCAGGCACTTGGCCCTGGAGCGTTCAATTGCCTGCTGCAGAACTTCTGCGACGGCGGTAATATCCGCTGCCTTCTTTCCGGGTACTTCCCCACCCCTTACCTTCGCCGCTACCCGTTGCCGTTCTTCAGCCGCCACGATCAAGCGCTCGAGTTTTTCCAATTCCCGGGCAAGGCGAAACCGGTCAGAGATTGCGCATTCGGCGATATCCTGACTCAATCGGCTAACCAGTTGATTTGCTACAGAGGTCGGGTTACTCACACTGCTGACCGTACTTTGTCACCGGCCTAGCCTTTTCCGGTGGCGGTGTGGTTATCTCGAAGTTCACGTCGCAGGATCTTGCCGATATTGGATTTTGGCAGATCCTCTCTAAAGTGAATGTGCCTTGGCAATTTATAAGGGGTAAGGCCCTGCCGGCAGTATTCCTTCAGGGCTTTTGCATCCAGCTGTCGGCCTTTACGGAGAACCACGTACAGCACTACCGCCTCGCCACTGTGTTCGTCGGGAATCCCTATAGCGGCACTTTCAAGCACAGCCTCGTGGCTATTGACATAGTCTTCGATTTCGCCGGGGATTACATTGAAACCGGATACCAGAATCATGTCTTTCTTGCGATCAACAATCGTTATATAGCCTTCCTGATCAACCTGCGTGTAATCACCGGATCTGAACCAGCCATCCTCACTCAGCACCTGTCGGGTTTCCTCGTCCCTGCCCCAGTAGCCCCGCATAACCTGGGGTCCCTTGATCCACAGCTCGCCGACCTCTCCCGAAGCCAGCTCCTGCCCCTCTTCATTGACAACCTTTACCTCGGTATCAGCCATAGGAATTCCTACCGTGCCAGGTTTGTTGTGACTGGGGGAATTGACCGACACTACCGGCGAACATTCTGTGAGCCCGTACCCCTCGAAGATCGGACACCCTGTCAGATCTTGCCAGTCTTCCATTACCCGGGTAGACAGCGGCATTCCCCCGGCACCACAGAACTTCAGCGAGCTGAAATCAATGGCATGAATGCCTGAATGCTGTAAAAGTGCCAGGTAGAGTGTGTTGATGCCTACGAAACCGGTGATGGTGTTCTTCTCAAAAACTTCAATAACGGATTTAAGGTCCCGGGGATTCGGTATCAGGTGATTGTGATTACCTGCAAAGGGCATCACTATGCAATGAAGTAAAAACGCATAGCTGTGATAGAGAGGCAATGGTGCCGCTACATGTTCTACACCATCACTCATAATTTCCGTGCTGCGAATTCGGAATTGCATCATGTTGGCGAGCAGATTGTCATGCGAGAGCATAACACCCTTGGCATATCCGGTGGTTCCGCCGGTATAAAGAATCACCGCCGTGTCCCGACTCTGACCAGGGACGACAGGAACTGCTTCAGAAGCCCTACTCCCCAGCTTTAAAGCGGCGTTGAAATCGACTCCCGTGGGCAGATTATAAGCCGGTACCATTCTCTTCAGGTATTTGATGCCCAGGTTTAAAATCAGCCGTTTGAATGGCGGTTGCAGATCACCCAACTGCGTGATCAGCACCTGCTCGATGCCCGTGCTCGGCAGTATTTCCTCCAGCTTGTCACAAAAATTCGCCAGGATAACAATAGCCTTTACACCGGCATCAACAAACTGGTAGCGCATTTCACGGGCTGTGTAGAGCGGGTTGGCGTTAACCACAACCAATCCGGCCTTCAAAGCACCAAACACGGCAATGGGGAACTGCAACAGGTTCGGAAGCTGAATCGCTATTCTGTCACCTGGCTGCAAGGAGGTCTCTCGCATCAGGTACCCGGCGAAGTTGTTACTGTGACGGTCAACATCCCGATACGACAGGGTGGTCGAAAAGCAAGTGTACGCCGGGTTGTCACCATACTCACTGACGGCCCGTTCCAGTACCTGCAGGAGGGAGTGGAATATTTTAGGATCGTATTCGCCGCTTAACCGTTCAGTCATGGGATCTCCTAATAGACTCTTTAAGCTTCTTCCGGAATGCCTCTGGGCAATTTCGCCGTTCCTAGCGCGCCAACCGCGACATGGCTTCTTCCAGTCCCTTGACAGTTAAAGGAAACATTCTATGCCCGGTAAGCTGGCGAACCAGATCAATGGAATAGCTGTGTTGCCAGTAATCCTTCGGAGTCGGGTTGAGCCACACAAGATTCTCAAAAGTTTCATGCAGTCGCTGCATCCAGACCGCACCCGCTTCCTCATTATAGTGCTCGATGCTCCCTCCGGCGTGGGTTATTTCATAGGGAGCCATGGTGGCGTCACCGACAAAAATGACTTTATAGTCGGTTGAATACTTGTGGAGGATATCCCAGGTTGACGTGGTTTCCGCCATGCGTCTATGGCTTCTGGTCCAGACCGAGTCGTAAATAAAGTTGTGAAAATAGAAATATTTAAGATGCTTGAATTCAGTTCTGGCTGCAGAAAACAGCTCCTCACAGACCCTGACATGGGGATCCATGGATCCTCCTACATCAAAAAACAGCAGCACCTTAACCGCGTTGTGACGTTCCGGCACCATCTTGATATCCAGCAGTCCGGCATTACGCGCCGTGGAACTGATGGTGTCATCCATGTCCAGCTCATCTGCCGCGCCGCTGCGGGCGAACTTGCGCAGTCGGCGCAATGCCAGCTTCAGGTTGCGGGTCCCCAACTCTACGCTATCGTCCAGATCACGGAAGTTACGTCGATCCCATACCTTGACTGCCCGCTGATTACGCGATTCATCCTGTCCGATGCGGATTCCTTCCGGATTGTAACCGTAAGCACCGAATGGCGACGTTCCGCCGGTTCCTATCCACTTGTTCCCGCCCTGATGCCGCTTCTGTTGCTCCTCCATGCGCTTTTTAAACGCTTCCATGAGTTTTTCAAATCCGCCAAGCGCTTCAATTTTTGCCTTCTCCTCATCGCTCAGAGAGGCTTCAAACTGCTTCTGTAACCAATGTTCCGGTATTTGATACTGAAACAGCTCATCAAGTTGCTCCACGCTGTCAAAATAGCGCGCAAAAGCACGATCGAACTTGTCGAAATTTTTTTCGTCCTTGACCATGCACAGGCGTGACAGGTAATAGAACTCGTCAACATTGGCAAAGGCCAGGTTATTTTTCAGGCACTCAAGCAGCGCAAACAACTCAGTCAGGGTGACCGGCAGGCGCTCAGACCTCAGTGTCATGAAAAAATTGATCAGCATCAGGATTTGGACCGATGCATGAATGCCAGCTTCTCAAGCAACTGCACATCCTGCTCATTCTTCAGCAACGCGCCATACAGTGGCGGGATAGCTCTGCGGCTGTCATGGTTTTTCAGGACATCCTCAGGAATATCGTCGGCCATTAACAGCTTCAGCCAGTCTATCAATTCGGAGGTTGAAGGTTTTTTCTTCAAACCAGGTACTTTCCTTACGTCGAAGAATATATCCATGGCCTGACTGACCAGCTGCTTTTTTATACCGGGGTAATGCACCTCCACTATTTTTTCCATGGTCTGCGGATCAGGAAAATCTATGTAGTGGAAAAAACAGCGCCTCAGAAAAGCGTCAGGCAATTCCTTTTCATTGTTACTGGTAATAATGATGACGGGGCGATGGCGGGCTTTGACTGTTTCGCGGGTTTCATAAACATGAAACTCCATGCGGTCGATTTCCAGCAGCAGGTCGTTGGGAAACTCAATATCAGCCTTGTCGATTTCGTCAATCAGCAAAACCGCCTGACGCTCTGAATCAAAGGCCTGCCAGACCTTACCTTTCAGGATATAGTTGGCAATATCGTGGACTTTTTCATCACCCAGCTGGGAATCCCGCAATCTCGATACAGCGTCATACTCATAGAGCCCCTGTTGCGCCTTGGTAGTGGACTTGATATGCCACTGGTACAGGGGCATATCCATCGCCTTGGCAACCTGCTCGGCGAGCAGGGTCTTGCCGGTCCCGGGTTCACCCTTGATCAGCAAGGGGCGTTGTAACTGCACCGCGGCATTGACCGCCATTTGCAGTTGCTCACTGGCTACGTATTCACTGGTGCCGGTAAAACTCATAATTCCCCGTCCATCTTCGCTGTCGATTAAAAACGCCGTATTCTACCCAGCGTGTGCCTATTAATACAGGATAATACCGGATACGCGGCTGACAGTGGGGCGGATTCAGGCAGAGGGGAAAACCACGCGGTATCAGGAACTCGAAGCGCCCTGGCGTCGGCCCAGCGTGCGCCGGACCAGCATCAGCAGAAGCGCCAGCACCACGGACAGAACAAGAGACAAAAACAAGGGCACGAAGGCGCGCACCGCCGCTTCACCACCGATAGTTATGGCGTCCATCAGGACAATTATCAGGGCTGGCGCCATGGCCGCACCGGTGTCGCTGACATACCAGGGAGTAGCAATCAGGGCGAGCATGACAGCCCGCAGGCAGTAAGCCAGCAAACGCCGTTCACGGAAGCGGGTAATACGCCAGAAAAGTGCAAAATAGAGGGAGCCGGCGGCCAGATAAACACCCCAGGCAATCCAATAATTTGTTGCATCAACCATTTGCCGATACCCAAGTGATTATGTGTTCTTCGAGACCGTCCGGGTGAACATGCCGTTCATCTATCGTCCGGCCGGCCACGGCGATACCCTGTTGCTCCATGGCATCCCGTGATCCTGAAAGTAAAGGATGCCAGTCGAACAGCGGTTTACCCTGGTGGCGCAATTTGTACGCGCAGGTGTCAGGAATCCAGCTCAACGACCCGATGTCATGCTCCCGAACCCGCAGGCAGTCGGGCACTTTTTCACTACGGCTGCCGTAACATCTGCAGCGACTGCTCTGCTCATCGAAATAGCGACAGACGACACGGGTGTAGAAAATCTCCCCGGTCTCTTCATCGCTCAATTTTTGCAGGCAGCAGCGCCCGCAGCCATCGCAAAGCTGTTCCCACTCCTCGGTGTTCAGCGACTCCAGCGGTCGCTCCCAGAAGGGCAATTCCGACACGGTGTCAGGCCCCTGATAGATCTGATTTAGGTTTCATCGGGAACTTCCCGGGCTAAGAATAGCCATAACTCCCGGCTCCAGCAATTCACGTCGCCAATTGTTCAGCCCGGGTGGCCAGAATTCGATGTCGCCACGCGCCTGGTTTTCCAGCAGTTCCACCCACAGGCGTTTGCGTGCCAGCAGTTCAGGGCTGATGTCCAGTTCCTCGGCTTTATCACGAGTCAGTTTCTGCAGCGTTTTCAGCTGTTTTCTCGCGCTGCCGCCCAGCGGTTTGCTGACCAGACCGGGTTTCGCAGGTTCGCGGGCGGCAAAATCCCCGTTCAGGAAGCGGGTCAACTGACGCGCCTCACGGTCCACGAAACGTGCCGGGAAAACGTCCGTACGCCTGATATCGGCCTCGTCAATGGTACCGGTACCGGGAAGCTGACTTGCCAGGGTCAGTAACTCAGGATCACGGATTATCCAGCTCTTGGGCTTGTCTCGTAATCTGGCCTCCTGCTCACGCCAGTAAGCCAGTTTCTGCAACAGTCTGAGTGCTGGCTCATCCAGCTGCCAGGCAGAGGCTATAGACTGATAGGCATTTTCCCAGGCCGCGGTATTGGTTTCATCGGGCACATTGGCCAGTAGATCACGACAGTCCTGTTCGAACCACTCCAGCATATCCCGCTTTCTGAGTTTATCTTCCAGCAGCTGCTGTAATTCAACCAGGTATTCCACATCCAGGGCGGCATATTCCAGCTGGGTCTCACTCAAGGGCCGTCGCAGCCAGTCGGACCGCGTCTCACCTTTGGGAATGTCGATATCCAGTTCGTTTTTTACCAGGGCCTGATAGCTGAGACTGTAACCCTGCCCCGTGAATGCCGCAGCACGTTGCGTATCAAACAGAGTTCTCGGTAGAACCCCGAGGAAACTGCCCAGCAGGCCAAGATCCTCACTGCAGGAATGCATGATCACAGTAGTAGATTCATTGATCAGTAAACGCTTGAAACCTTCCCATTCATCGATGGCCAATGGGTCAACCAGAAAACTCTCTTCCCCGTCCTCCAATTGAAACAGCCCCGGTTTGGGGTAATAGGTATTGGTGCGGATAAACTCAGAATCAAATCCCAGTGCCGATTTTCCGGACAATTCCCGGCAGGTTTCAGCCAGTGCCTCGTTGCTGTCCAGATAGGCGGGCTGCCTGCCGGTCTGTATGTCTGTCATATTCAGGTAAGGTCCATTGGTTTTCTACCGCTTAAAGCGTGACTGAGAGTCCCGCCATCTATGTACTCCAGCTCGCCACCAACCGGCACGCCATGGGCAATACGCGAGACAACCAGACCTCTGTCGCGTAATTGCTCGGCAATGTAATAGGCGGTTGCCTCTCCTTCCACAGTAGGATTACAGGCGAGGATGACCTCTTCGGTACCGTATTCGCCGACCAGTTGCAGAAACTCATCAATACCAAGCTGCTCCGGCCCGATACCATCAATAGGTGACAAGTGTCCCATCAAAACGAAATACACACCGCGGTAGGTGCCGGTCTGTTCAAGAGCATAAACGTCCGCTGGCGATTCCACCACACAGCATACTTTCCTGTTTCGTGACGGACTGGCGCAGATACTGCAGGTTTCCAGCTCGGTCAGGGTTCGGCAGCGACTGCACTTGCCAACTTTTTCAATGGCCTCGAGCAGCGCCTCGCTGAGCCTCCGCCCCCCTTCCGGGTTTCTTTCCAGCAGGTACAACGCCATGCGCTGTGCTGATTTAGGACCAACCCCGGGCAGGCAGCGAAACGCTTCGACTAATTGTTCGATTAACGGGCTAGAGAGCATGCAGATAACAACCTAAAACGGGAATTTGAATCCTTCAGGCAACTTGAACCCGGAAGCCATGCTCGACAGGGCATCTTTGTTCATCTCCTCTATCTTCCTGACCGCATCGTTCACCGCAGCGGCAATCAGGTCCTCGACTATTGCCTTGTCTTCTTTAAGCAGGTCGTCAGCCAGCCTGACCTCCTTGATATCATGACGTCCGTTCATAGTCACCTTCACCATCCCTGCTCCGGACTCACCCTCAGCGATTTTGTTCAGCGCCTCCTCCTGGGCCTTCTGCATCTGCTCCTGCATTTCCTTTGCCTGTTTCATCAATGCGTTCAAATCTGTCACTTTAATTTCCTCATGGTCAGACAGGTGAAATTGTCTCTTGCAGAATCTCACCCGAAAATGTTTCCACCAGTTTTTTAACGTTGTTGTCCTGTTCGAAACGATTGCGCAACTGTTCAAGCTGCTCCCGCTTGATCCGCTGATTGAAGGCCGCGGGGGATTCACAGGCAGGTGCCCCGATCTCGATGAACAATTCCAGCGTGCACTGAAAGTAACCAGCGAGCAGCTGTTCGATACGGGAACGATGCTCCTCACTGAACACTGCGCTCTGCCTGCTGTCCAGGCACAGGTGCAGGGATTCCTCTGCGGCCCGATCGATGACACAGTGGGCCATGATGTTACCGGTTATCCCGCCTGGATGCAGGTGCTGGTAGAGAGCTATCCAGTTCTGATTGTCCAGCAACCCCGGCCTGGCCGGTAACTCCGGGTGGCTGACCTCGCTGGGTGCTGGCGACTCTGCTAGATCGGGCTTCTGCCGCTCAGCTGGGTCGGAGTCTGGGGGCTCAGCGGTGCCGGGCTTTGGCACTTCAACCGCTCCGGTTCCAGTTAACCCGTCAGCCGCGACCGCCGGCGGGGTGTCAAGCACGTGATGAGCTGCTTTTCGAGTCTTTGTCGCGACAGCTTTTACCGGGGTAGGCTGTTCCTCGCCCGCAGACTGCGGCTCGGGAAGTGCTTTAATGTTGCGGACGCTTTTCAGGCTCTTTTTTTTTTGCTTGCCGCTACCGATGGATGGCTCCGGCGCCGCAGTATCACCCTGGCCCGGCTTTGGGACGGTCGGCACGCCTTCCGGTGCAAACACCAGCAATCGGATCAACAGCATTTCAAACATGGCACGGCTATCCTGTGCCAGATTGAGATCGGCACGGCCTTTCAGGGCAAACTGATAAAACAACTGGATATCTTCCGGGCTGATCCTGCCTGCAGTTTCCAGCACCTGCTCCCGGTCTCCATAGCTGTTGTCGATGGCATCGGGCAAGACCTGTGCAATCGCCAGCCGGTGCAGAACTGCCAGCATGGCATCGAGTAATTGTTGGAAATCCGGTGCCCGCTCCGCCACCTGCCGAACCGCTTCCAGCAGCCCGGCAGTGTCTTTTGCCGCCAGGCCATCCAGTAACTGCCACACCACGCCCTGCTCCGGGGTGCCCAGCATATCGCTGACACCGGCCGCGGTCACTTCGCCCTCGCAGAAGGAGATCGCCTGATCGAGCAGCGTCAAGGCGTCCCGCATACTGCCGGCTGCCCCATTGGCAAGCTGCCAGAGGGCCGCCTCCTCGAATTTGATCGATTCACGGCCCAGAATGTCTTCCAGGTATTCCTCGATCTGCAAGGGGCTGAGATTTTTCAGATTGAACTGCAGGCAGCGTGACAGGATAGTAACCGGCAGCTTCTGCGGGTCCGTGGTTGCCAGCAGGAATTTGACATGGGGGGGCGGTTCTTCGAGGGTTTTCAGCAGCGCGTTAAAGCTGTGGGTGGACAGCATGTGCACTTCGTCGATCAGGTAGATCTTGAAGCGCCCCCTGGACGGGGCATACTGTACGTTTTCCAGCAGTTCCCGCGTGTCCTCCACCTTGGTCCGGGACGCAGCATCCACTTCGATCAGATCGATAAACCGACCTTCGGAGATTTCCTTGCAGGCCTCACAGCTGCCACAGGGCGTTGAGCTGATGCCTTTATCACAATTGAGACAGCGGGCCAGGATCCGGGCCAACGTGGTTTTACCCACACCACGGGTTCCGGTAAACAGGTAGGCATGGTGCAGGCGCTGGTTGTCCAGGGCGTGGGTCAGAGGTTTTAAAACGTGGGCCTGACCCACCAGGTCACTGAAGGTGCCGGGTCGCCATTTGCGGGCAAGTACCTGATAAGTCATCCCGTTATTAAATCACCGTTGCTGATCTGCTTGATCCGGAACCAGTCCGGGGGCCCGCCCAGCGGGCAGTGCCGTGATGGACAAAGGCGGCATCAGAAATAGGTGGTAGCCCTTGCCAGCCACACCCCGGCACATGAGTCGATTACTACCGTTGCTCCCTTCCGGGCCTGGCGGGGTTCATAACCTATCATTGCGAGGGGACCGACAAAAGCTACCGTCGAGCATGATAGCACAGCCCGGGGGCTGTGCAGGGCGCATTATCTGGAATGCGCCGCTGAGATTCAAGCCTCATTCCGCAGTGCGCCCCAACACGGGCCGCTCGACTCGAACAAGCGGCCCTGCGCATCAGCAGCACCTGGGATGCCTGGACAACGCCCTTCAATCGCTTCCTCTGGAGCAGCCCCGTGAAATCAGGGTAACGCCACAGCTACCAGCCTGGCATCGCCACCGCCGCCGACGGCAATGGCGATGTATTGCCGGTCATCAATCATATAGGTCATCGGCGTGCCCTGCGGCGGCAGTGGCAGGTCAATCTCGGCCAGTACTTCCCCGGTCGCCTTGTCTAGGGCTCTGAGCAGATTGCGTTCGTTATCCCGCTGGGCCGCAAACAGCAGGGTACGGGTCAGAACCGGCCCCACCCGATTATCGCTGCCGACCGGGCCGGGATCGATGATGCCCCTATCAATTATCTGCTGCCGGATACCCTCACCATGGGGCACCATCCACTCGTGTTCGCCGGTATCCAGGTCTATTGCAGTAATCCGCCCGTAGGGTGGTTTGGTGAGAGGCAGGCCACTGGGACCGGCCACGCCACGTGCCCCACCCCGCCGGTAAACCAGGTTGCTACGCTCCGGATCTGCATCACGCAGCTCGACGACAATGGGCGTGGTACCGGACGGAATGTAATAGAGCCCGGTATCAGGATCAAATGCAGCGCCGTGCCACTCGCCCCCACCCATCCAGCCAGGGAGCTGAATAGTTCCGCGCAACGACGGTGGTGTGAACAGAGGGCCGTAGTCGAAGCGCTCGATGTTCTGCAGGGCCTCTGCGCGCAACTCCGGCGTAAAGTCAATCAACGTTTCGTCACTGATCCCCTGGTACTCGAAAGGCGCGGGCCTGGTCGGAAATGGTTGCGTTGGTGACAGTCGTTCGCCCGGTACGCTGCTTTGAGGTACCGATCTTTCTTCAATAGGCCACACCGGTTCGCCGGTAACCCGATCGAACACATAGGTAAAACCCTGTTTGGAAATCTGCGCCACCGCTTTGATGGGTTTGCCCGCCACGGTGATATCCACCAGAGTGGGCGCGGCCGGCAGATCGTAGTCCCACACGCCGTGATGGACCATCTGGAAATGCCAGACATATTCACCGGTCTCTGCCCGCACGGCGACAAGGCTCTCGGCAAACAGGTTGTCGCCCTTGCGCAATCCACCGTACCAGTCGTTAGTGGGGGTACCGATCGGAATATAGACCAGGCCCAGGTCCTCATCGGCACTCATGATGGTCCAGGAATTGGTATTGCCCGTGTATTCCCACGAGCCGTCTTCCCAGGTGTCGTTGCCAAATTCGCCGGCCTGGGGAATGGTATGAAACATCCACACCTGCTCGCCATTTCGCGGGTTGAAGGCGCGCACGTGGCCTGGCGGCATCTCCTTGTTGGGCGGCGCATCGTGCACAATGGAATTGACTACCACCACGCCATTGGTCACCAGTGGCGGGGACACCACACCGTACAGGCCACGCTCGACCTCCCGGCCCAGACCCAGCGTCAGATCAATGCGGCCAGCGTCGCCAAAGTCGGCGACAGGCTGTCCTGTTTCGGCATCCAATGACCACAGGTAGGAATCGTAAGTCGCAAAGAAGATGCGCTTATCTTCCCCCTCCTCCCAGTAAGCAACGCCCCTGACGTTAAAGCCAAGGTTGGCAGGTCGGCCCATTTGCCAGGCATTTGTGTCGAACATCCATTGCTGCTCACCGCTGGCGGGATCAAGGGCGACGACTCGCCCGAAAGAGGTGGGCACATACATGACACCATCGACCACGATGGGCGTTGCTTTCCACCCGCCAGGCCTGGCTGAAAAGTTACCTTCCGCCTGGCCCTGGGCGACTGTGGCGTTATCGACACTGTCCCAGACCCAGGCGATCTCCAGCTGATCGACATTGTCAGCATTGATCTGGTCCAGGGGAGCATATTTCGAAGACCCCAGATCACTGCCATAATGCGGCCAGTCGACGTCGACCGCCAGAACGTCGATGGAGTAAAGCGTACCCGCCAACAGCAGGGCCAGCGCAGTATTTTTTCCCATTCCCCTCTCTCCTTGTTAATCTGGCCTTATTAACTGGCAATTGGCTGGATACTACCCCAACCCTCCGGTCAGGAAAACCACTACCTTCACCCGCGCCACCTTGCCTGATCCGCAAGGCAATCAGGAAAAGAAAAAATCCATTCAGCCCCTGGCCTGACTGAGGGAACAGATAATATATTTGTCCGGCGAGACTATCAGTAGTACATCCCATCAAGCTCCGCAAGGTTCCACAGCAAGGTACCTAGAGCAACCAGTTCGGAGAGATTACGTTCTTCGATAGCCTCACCGGGTTCCAGTACGGAGTAATAATCGCCTGCTGTCTCACGGGTGTTGACGGCCCACAGCGAGGCATCCAGAGGTGGAATATAATTCCCATCATTAATCAAAGTAAAATCTACCGCCGTAAACAGCCTGCGCACTTCTCCCGCCTCCTGTAACGTCAAAATTCGACTATCGTCCCTGGAAGCCACCTCCCCTACTCCTATCTGGCCATCTTCCGGATAAACCCGGGTGTGCATTTCCACACCCGTCTCGACTGGCAAAATGGAAATGACAACGGCCTTCTCGCCGGTGATATTGTAGAAAAATTCGAATGGTGGGTAAGATTCGCTGGTGCAGAAACTTAGTCCCAGCAAAAGGAACAGGAGGTAAACGCGAATCCTTTTCATTTTAAAGAAACTCTGATTGATCATCTTACATCCACTGCTTCCTAGAGGCTTTAAAGAAAATTGGGAGCCCAGGCATCGGGGCTGACAGGTTTATCTAATAGCGCACCCTTCTTCAGCTATTCCCGCGGGATTGTCATATCGATGATCGGATTGCATAGATCAACGACACGAGAACTGTCATCAAGGGCTGTAACCTAACTATTGCCTACAACCAGATCGGAGGGAGTGCTTCCCTGCTAAAAATAACGGTAGTTAAAGGTCAATTCCCCCTCCAGATCTCCTAACATAGTCTCAAGAATTTCAATATCAAAGGAAAGATCATCGGGAACGTAATCGTCATCTCGCCGGATTAACTCAGCCTTTGTCACCTTGCTAATCACTATATCAGTCGCCAGCTCCACGATTTCCTCTGCTGTAAAATCAGCACCCTCAAAACACTCAAATGCAAAGACTGTTCGCGTGATTAACAGGTAACCAAGTATCAGCATCGCTTTCTATAATTGTGCCGTCAGTTTGATACAAATAGACAAAATAAATCTCATTCGGTAGCTGATTCAAATATCAGCGTATTACATATCTAGTTGCGGATAGATTTTCTATCCCATTCGAGGGTTACTGCAAATCTATATCGACAAAAGGCAGCATTGACGTTAAGGAACTTCTGATTCCCTAATTAATCAGAGGTTCCTTAAGGGTTACTGAAACCTTTCCGGATAAACCTGTTGGTAGGCAAACCATAGTGCCTCCCAGGATCTCCTGATTTCTTCGGGACTATGTCGTCGCCAACCCAGATAAAAGTGGCTAACCTCCTCATCCCAGATTCCCAACGGTACTGCCAATTCACGCAACGCTCTTGTCGATTCCCTTGAAACTGTCAGGGCACCTAGATGAAACATCTCCAATCTGACATTCCTTTCATCTTCAATCGCGTTTAGGGCTGCAGGGACTAACCAGTAAAGTTTGCGCTCCGCCATTAACCGCAGTACGCCGTATTTTTCTGCTGGAGTCCCCTCCCGGAGTTTTGTTTCAAAATACCAGCGGGTATCATCGGGATCCGAAGATTCATACAGTAGATTAAGGTTTTTGTAGGCATCAAGACCAAAGTCTTCAGCGTGCGGGCAAAGAAGGATATTGCAGAACAGAGCAGAATTTGCGGAAGCACTACTTTCACCATGCTAATGTAATTAACTGGCTGACATTTCCGGCAGCAGGACTCATGCGGCTTTGGAAAATAAAGCTACTGCGGCTCTTGAAAATCGATATCCGCAGCAATTTTATCAATTAATTGTTCAAAGATTCCTGATTCTTCACTGAATCCCGTAAAAACCTATTCATGAAAATCTTCAAAAAAGGAACTGATCTCCGGGTGCTCTATTGCAAGCCATTTAATATCCTCCGCACTTATATACGCAAGGTTGTAGTGGATTTGCCTGATCTCTATAGCAGGCCCCTCTGTCGCTACCAGGAATAGATCACCGTCTTTCAAATCAAATAAGGAATCGTTGATAAAGCCTGCACCGGCTGAATCACCGCTGATCTCGAATTGATAATTGACCAAGGTATGCCCTTCCAGAAACCCGGTAGCCCTTCGTATTCCTCTACCAAGTACGACTTGATTACTATCGCTATCGGTAACCTGACGACGGCTGATATTTGCGGTTCCGAAATCTGCTAGAAAACGCTGTTCAAAATCAGTCCAGATGACCACTTCCCTGCCGTCGTGGCAATAAGTGTGCAGGACAGCGGATTTAATGCCTGGTGTCACTGAGTTGTTATTTTCGCTCCAGGTGAGCAATCCTTTCCCACAGCCCCGCCCATCGGGTTTCATGCTGACAGGTTCATCGGGAAGCAGATCCGCGGGTATTTCACCGCTGCAAAGTCCGGGGTTTCCGGCATCGTCAACACACACAAAGAATCCACTTACCTGCGCGGAGGCATTGCTCGAATGCAGTTGACCCGGCAGGTAGATCGATAAGGTCAGAATGGCAGAAATGACTGCTTTATTGTTCATCAGGCAGAGGCCTCGGTCAGGCAGGGTCCCGATATTTACTCTCAATTTCGTGGGAAGTTCAAGGCTTTCCAGCTTGTCAGTTAAGAACCTCTATTTCCACATCGATCACACCCAGGCGGGTGTCTGCTATATCAGCGAAGGCCGAGCGGGACAGATCAATTATACGCCCTTCGACAAAAGGCCCGCGGTCATTGATTCTGACAATGACTGTTTCACCATTTTCGACATTCTTCACTCTTACAAGTGACCCGAATGGCAGATTTTTGTGCGCGGCCGTTCTGGCAGCCTGATTGAATCGTTCGCCGCTGGCAGTCTGGCGAGACTGGTATTTCGCTGCATAGAAGGATGCTTTACCGTCCTGTTTAAACCCAGCCCAGGATGATGAATTCGCCTGAGGCACGCTGGTGCAGGCAGTTGCCAGAACGGGTATCAGCAACAGGATAAGTTTGAGTTTTACAAACATTTGCCTGAATCTCCGCAGGGGGATCGGTGGAGTGATTCTTGATAAGAGAATTGTTGCAGAGTTTTTGTGCGGGGTTATGGAGTGGGTTCACAGAATTTGTAGATGGAGAGTGAGGGATTGACTCGTAAATTGTCTATGGACAATTTATTCACCCCTGCGTGGCTTTCGATCCCGAAAATCTTCTTGCTAGGCCTGTTTCGCAGAAAATAAAAGCCCGCTTTTAGCGGGCCCTTTTTATTTTGGCGGTGAGGGAGGGATTCGAACCCTCGATACGTTGCCGTATACACACTTTCCAGGCGTGCTCCTTCGGCCGCTCGGACACCTCACCGTAATTCAGTTGTTCTCTTCTCAGCACCTTGCATGCTGGTAACAAAGATACGCTTCGCGTATCCGAGGGAGGGATTGATTCGGAATTTGACTAAGCCAAATTCCTCACCCCTTCGGGGCAGCCTCCGGCTGTCTGCGCCGCTACGCGGCTTTCGAACCCTCGATACGTTGCCGACTACACACTTTCCAGGCGTGCTCCTTCGGCCGCTCGGACACCTCACCGTAATTCAGTTGTTCTCTTCTCAGCACCTTGCATGCTGGTAACAAAGATACGCTTCGCGTATCCGAGGGAGGGATTGATTCGGAATTTGACTAAGCCAAATTCCTCACCCCTTCGGGGCAGCCTCCGGCTGTCTGCGCCGCTACGCGGCTTTCGAACCCTCGATACGTTGCCGACTACACACTTTCCAGGCGTGCTCCTTCGGCCGCTCGGACACCTCACCGTAATTCAGTTGTTCTCTTCTCAGCACCTTGCATGCTGGTAACAAAGATACGCTTCGCGTATCCGAGGGAGGGATTGATTCGGAATTTGACTAAGCCAAATTCCTCACCCCTTCGGGGCAGCCTCCGGCTGTCTGCGCCGCTACGCGGCTTTCGAACCCTCGATACGTTGCCGACTACACACTTTCCAGGCGTGCTCCTTCGGCCGCTCGGACACCTCACCGTAATTCAGTTGTTCTCTTCTCAGCACCTTGCATGCTGGTAACAAAGATACGCTTCGCGTATCCGAGGGAGGGATTGATTCGGAATTTGACTAAGCCAAATTCCTCACCCCTTCGGGGCAGCCTCCGGCTGTCTGCGCCGCTACGCGGCTTTCGAACCCTCGATACGTTGCCGTATACACACTTTCCAGGCGTGCTCCTTCGGCCGCTCGGACACCTCACCGTAATTCAGTTGTTCTCTTCTCAGCACCTTGCATGCTGGTAACAAAGATACGCTTCGCGTATCCGAGGGAGGGATTGATTCGGAATTTGACTAAGCCAAATTCCTCACCCCTTCGGGGCAGCCTCCGGCTGTCTGCGCCGCTACGCGGCTTTCGAACCCTCGATACGTTGCCGACTACACACTTTCCAGTGTGTGCCTGCATGCCCACCGGGTACTCCTTCGGCCGCTCGGGCCCCTCCCGATGGGGGCGTAACTGTAGCCTAGTGCCCCCGCAAATACAAGGTGCGTGGGCGATTATCCCTCTTTATCATAGGGATATGTTGAGGCGAATAAATCGTCGCAGCTATTTGAATATTCGCCCATTCTGGTACTCTACGCCGCTGAGCAGCCACAGGGCTGCAGAACAATAATTCATTCGGCACAACTGGCAAGGAAGTATGGCTGAAAAAACGCTGAAGAAAGTCCTCATCGCCAACCGCGGCGAGATAGCCCTGCGTATCGTCAGGGCCTGTAACGAACTGGGTATCCGCTCGGTGGCAATTTACACGGAACCGGATCGTTATGGTCTGTGTGTCAAGCGCGCCGATGAATCCTATTCCCTGGGTGAAGATCCCATCGCCGGTTATCTGGATCCACGGCGGATCGTCAATCTGGCGCTGGAAACCGGCTGCGACGCGATCCATCCCGGCTACGGATTTTTGTCCGAGAATGCCGAATTCGCACGTCTCTGTGAGCAGAAAGGCATCACCTTCGTAGGCCCCAAAGCCAGTGTCATAGCGGGAATGGGTGACAAAACCCAGGCCCGGGACAGCATGCGGGCTGCCGGCGTACCGGTGACACCCGGCTCGGACGGGAACCTGGCAGACCTCCACGAAGCCATTGATGTAGCGGAAACAATCGGCTACCCGGTCATGCTTAAGGCTACCTCCGGTGGCGGCGGACGAGGTATCAGACGCTGTGACAATGCCGATGAACTGCGCAAGCAGTTCCCCCGGGTAATATCGGAAGCGGAAAAAGCCTTTGGATCCGCCGAAGTGTTCCTGGAGAAATGCATCATCAATCCCCGCCATATCGAGGTACAGATACTGGCAGACAGCCACGGCAACACCATTCACCTCTACGAGCGCGACTGCTCTATTCAGCGCCGCAATCAGAAGCTTATTGAAATAGCCCCCAGCCCTCAGCTGACACCGGAGCAGCGGGAGCACATCGGCCAGTTGGCCGTTAAGGCCGCCCAGGCGGTTGGCTATGAAAACGCTGGGACCGTCGAATTTCTGCTGTCTGGAGACGATTTTTATTTCATGGAAATGAATACCCGGGTCCAGGTGGAGCACACTATCACTGAACAGATCACCGGGGTGGACATTGTCCGTGAACAGTTCCGCATCGCAGCCGGGCTGCCGCTGCGCTATGCGCAGAAAGACATATCCATTCGCGGCTTTGCCATGCAGTTCCGGGTTAATGCCGAAGATCCCAAAAACGACTTTTTACCCAGCTTCGGTCGCATCACCCACTACTACGCACCAGGTGGCCCCGGGGTTCGCGTGGACACCGCCATTTACACCGGTTACGAAATCCCTCCTTACTATGACTCCATGTGCCTGAAACTGGTGGTGTGGGCACTGACCTGGGAGGAAGTCATCGCGCGTGGCCAGCGAGCGCTGGATGACATGCGTCTGCACGGTATCCGCACTACCGCCACTTACTATAAACAGATTCTGCAGCACGAGGATTTTAAGTCCGGCCACTTCGATACCAGTTTCGTTGTCGAGCACCCGGAACTGTTGAATTACTCCACCAAGCGCCACCCGGCTGAAGTTGCCCTGGCCCTTGCCGCTGCTGCCGCCGCCCATGCCGGCTGGTGATTTTCAGGAGAAGTATTTAATGCCCGATTCAAGCCCAATCCAGATAACCGATGTCATTCTCAGGGATGCCCATCAATCGCTGATTGCCACCCGCATGCGCACCGAAGACATGCTGCCGATCTGTAATAAACTCGACAAGGTGGGGTACTGGTCGCTGGAAGTCTGGGGTGGTGCTACCTTCGACGCCTGTATCCGTTTTCTGAAAGAGGACCCCTGGGAGCGCTTGCGCAAACTGCGTGAAGCTCTGCCCAATACCCGGCTGCAGATGCTGCTGCGGGGCCAGAACCTGCTGGGTTACCGCCACTATGCCGACGACGTGGTCAGCGCTTTTGTGCAGCGCTGTGCCGAGAATGGCATGGATGTCTTCCGGGTATTCGATGCCCTCAACGATCTACGCAATATCGAAACGGCCATGCAGGCGGTCAAAAAGGCCGGCAAACACGCGCAGGGCACCATCTGTTTCACCACCAGCCCGGTGCACACCCCCGAATTGTTCAGGCAGCAGGCCGAGGAACTCAGGGACATGGGCGCTGACTCCATCGCCATCAAGGACATGGCCGGGCTGCTGACCCCTTATGCTACCTACGAACTGGTCAAAGCCATCAAATCCAGTGTTGATCTGCCGCTGGTCATCCATAGCCATTCCACTTCGGGTCTGGCGCCGCTCTGCCAGCTTAAGGCTATTGAGGCCGGCGCCGACCGTATCGATACTGCCATTTCCGCCTTTGCCGGCGGTACGTCGCACCCATCTACGGAGTCGCAGGTTGCTGCGCTCAAGGGCACTCCCTATGACACCGGTCTGGACCTGGAACTGTTGTCGGAAATTGCCGACTATTTCCGCGAAGTGCGCAAGAAATACCACCAGTTCGAAAACGAATTTACCCGGGAAGACATCGCCGTGCAGATCAATCAGGTGCCAGGCGGCATGATGTCCAACCTTGCCAATCAGTTGAAGGAACAGAACGCCCTGGATCGCATCAAGGAAGTATTCGCCGAAATTCCGCGGGTCCGACAGGATCTGGGCTATCCGCCCCTGGTGACACCCACCTCACAGATTGTAGGTACCCAGGCCGTGTACAACGTGCTGGCCGGGGAGCGCTATAAAACCATCACCAACGAGGTGAAGCGCTACCTGCAGGGCGGCTACGGGAAACCTCCTGCCCCGGTGAATGCGGAGATTCAAAAAAAGGCTATCGGCAACGAACAACCCAACGAAGAGCGGCCGGCCGATTCCCTGAAACCGGAGCTTGAGAAACTGCGCCAGGAAATTGGCGATCTGGCCCAGTCGGAAGACGATGTCATGATTTTTGCCATGTTCCCGGACCTGGGCCGGGAATTTCTCAAGCAGCGGGCCGAAGGTACCTTAGAACCGGAAGTGCTGGAGCCGATACAAGCCGATAAGGCCCCTTCCCGGGAGACCAGCGGTGTAGCCACTGAATTCAAGCTGGATGTGCACGGTGAAATCTATGACGTAGCCATTACCGGCGTGGGGAGTTCCGGGGGCAGCAAACGCAAGCTGTATATTTCCCTGGATGGTCATCCGGAAGAAATCACCTTCGAGCCGTTGAACGAATATGTGGCCGACAAGGGCAGCAAGCGGGGCAAAGCCACCGAACCGGGTCATGTGACCGCGGCCATGCCGGGCAATATCGTCGAAGTACTGGTGAGTGAAGGTGATCAGGTGGAAGCCGGTCAGGCGGTGCTGGTTACGGAAGCGATGAAGATGGAAACAGAGATTCTTGCCAACGTGGGCGGTAAGGTTACTGCCATCCATGTTGCCAAGGGTGACCGCGTCACACCCGGAGAAATTCTGATGGTGATCGAATAACTGATTGCCATCACTGATGCCATTAGCAATACCTTCGGGCACCAGGACCCTGGTGCACGAATGCTCAGCGTAGTGCAACTGAGATTGCTGCTTTATCCAGGTTACTGGCGGACGAAGCGGTAATTCATGCGGTCAGGGCTGATTGGTCTATTGCTGCGATAGGGGTTGATGTCCAGGCCACCGCGACGATTGAAGTTCATCCCCACGACCAGATTTTCCGGCCCACACTTGAACATCAGGTCCCGGTAGATCATCTCCGCACATTCTTCGTGGTAGCCGGCATGCTGGCGAAACGAGCACAGGTAGGCCAGCAGGCTGGCCTCGTCAATAGTGGGGCCACTGTACTGCACCATGACGGTCGCCCAGTCCGGCTGTCCGGTGATCGGACAGTTGGAGCGGAACAGGTTACTGTAAAGCGCGCTGCGTTCAGTGCTGGATCCGGTGGTACGGAGCAGTTCAGCATCCGGCTGAAGCTCAGGTACGCCGAGCGTGGCACTGTCGATACATTTTCCCGGTGGAATCTGAATCTGACTCAGAGGGTTTTCACCAAGGGGCCTGACTATCACTTTGACCTCGGAGCGGGTCGTCTTCTGCAGATCAGCAGCCACGCGCTGGGCAAACGCCGCGCTGCTGCTGAACATTTCGTTGTTCAGGGAGTTCAGATACAGCTTCAGTGATTTTGATTCCACCAGATTTTCCGACCGGGCGTCAAAATAAAACTCACCCATGGCGACTTCAGGCTTACCCTTAAGGTCCAGCCAGGACACTTCGTAGGCGCGCCAGATGTCGAAACCGTGCAGTTCCACCTTCTTGTCGATGTCCAGTAGCGATCGCGATGCCCAACGGGGTATGGCATAGAGCAGCTCGGGATCATAGTGGCGAGGGTATTCGGTGGCCTGCCCCAGGGGATTCTTGTCCATCTGTTTTAATTCCCCAATCAGCTGCGCAGGCCGGTCCCGCGCCTCAAGAGAACGATGCAGCCTCCATACAGAGCCCCCGCAAAGGTCAGCAGTATCACGAAGGCCCAGATGGTATTGACGTCTGATACCCCCAGAATTCCGTAGCGGAAGGTGTTGACCATGTAGAAAATCGGGTTCAGGGCCGACACGCCCTGCCAGAATGAAGGCAGCATCTGGGATGAATAAAACACACCGCCAAGATAAATCAGGGGCGTCAGCACGAACGTGGGAATGATGGAAATATCGTCAAAGCTGTTGGCGAACAGCGCATTGATGAACCCTGCCAATGAGAAAACCATAGAGGTCAGCAATATGACCGAACAGGTAAGCAATGGATTCTGTATGCTGAGATCGGTAAAGAACAGTGCCATGGCCGTAACGATTGCCCCCACCGCCAGCCCCCGGGCCATACCGCCTACAACAAAACCCGCCAGGATGACGTAGTTTGGAACAGGAGCCACGAGTAACTCTTCTACGCTGCGCTGAAATTTATGGCTGAAGAACGAGGACACCACGTTGGAATAGGAGTTCTGGATCACAGCCATCATGATCAGGCCCGGTACAATAAAATCCATGTACTGGAACCCTCCCATGTCCCCTACCCGTCGCCCGATCAGGTTACCGAAGATAACAAAATACAACCCGATAGTAATCGCCGGGGGTACCAGGGTCTGAAGCCAGATGCGAGAAAACCGCCGCACTTCTTTAATGACGATAGTTTCAAAAGCAATGTATTTGTGGTTGGCGAAAAAACGTGACATGGCAGCTTACTCGTCTCGCAGTTTGGAGAGGAAAAGTTGTTCGAGACGATTGGTCTTGTTACGCATACTGGTAGCCTGAATGCCCCGGTCCCCCAGGTAGGAGAAGATCTGCCCCAGGTCCCTGCTTCCGGAAACACTGACTTCCAGGCAGTGATTATCCACTTTGTGCAGCGCCACGCCCTCAGGCGCGTCTTCGGGAAGCTCATAGAGCTCGTTGACCAGGTCGAGAATAAACACCTGGGAATCGAGTTGGGACAGCAGATACTTCATAGAGGTATTTTCAATGATCTCGCCCTCGTCAATGATGGCGATGTTGCGGCACAAATGTTCCGCCTCCTCCAGGTAGTGGGTGGTCAGGATAATAGTAGTGCCCGCCCGATTGATCTCGGTGAGAAATTCCCACATTGAGCGGCGCAGCTCGATGTCGACACCGGCGGTTGGCTCGTCGAGGATCAGCAGGCGCGGCTCATGAACCAGAGCACGGGCGATCATCAGGCGTCTTTTCATACCGCCGGACAGCGTCCGTGAGCGCACCATGCGTTTGTCCCACAGACCGAGTTTGCGCAGGTAGACCTCAGTCCGTTCTGCCGCCAGCTTGCGCGAAAGCCCGTAATAGCCGGCCTGGGTCATTACAATGTCCCGGGCCCGCTCGAACTGACTGAAATTGACCTCCTGTGGCACGATACCCAGATCCTGCTTGGTTTCGAAAACGTGGGTATCCACATCCCTGCCGAACACCGCAACACGGCCCGCGGTTTTCCTGACCAGTGTGGCAATTATTCCTATGGTGGTTGACTTGCCGGCGCCATTGGGCCCAAGCAGGGCAAAAAAATCACCCGGCTGCACTTCCAGGGAAATACCTTTCAGTGCCTCGTGGCCGTTGTCGTAGGTTTTACTTAAATTCTCGATTGATATTGCAGCTGTCATCTGAAATCGCGAGGAAAAGGAGGTTTAAAGCTGACGGAGTATGCGGGTAATTTGGCCGGTCTGCAACCGGGGTTTGTGGTGCACAAGGCTGCCTTGCGTCAGGCTGCAGGGCGTGTCAATTCTCAGGAGAGTCGACCGGTGATTCCTGCCCTTCCTGCGCGCTCCGGCCCGCTTTCCGGGAAAGAGTAAAGCACCTGCCACCGGTAACCCGGCGAGCTATTTTACGGTGCTCAAGCACCAGCCAATCGGTAAAATCCTCAAACTCCTCGCAGCTCATCTGCGCCGGCCAGCTGAGCTGCGCCACGCCGTGCTCCAGGACAAAACTGTCCTGCTGGTCGCAAGAGGAAGCACTACCGGAATGATTCGCTGTCTGGGGGTGGCCGGGGCTGCCTTGAAAGCCTGTCAGAAATTCCCCTGACTGCGGTTGGTAAAGTACCCTCGCGGTGCCTGTTTCTGACCCTGGCCTCGGGTTTGCACCCGTTGGCAACCCGCCGGCATTGGCGACTGTTTTTATCCCGCCCGCCACTGCCTTGGCCACGTACTCATCGGCCGTCGCTCCCTGGCCGTTCAGATCCGTGCCAACGAAGTTCAGGGAGCTGCGAAATACCAGGGCGGTTTTGTCCGCTGCCGTCGGTTTAAAGCGGTATTTTTTCTGCAGGTAGGCGGAAATCTGCTGCGTGGAACTCTGCTCACGATAGCGTTCATATAGATCGCTGAACACTCGGTTGTGCCGCAGGCATCTCAGCAGGGCGGCCTGCCGTTCAGACTGGTCCTCCGCCTCGGCATCGGCAATTATCAGCACCGCATCATCGGAGACCCGCAACTCAGCCCCCCGTCCTTCCAGCAACCCAAAGCCTCGAACCGCCCCGAGCGCCCGCCTGGATGCACCGTTCAGGCCGTTATACCCCATGCGGATGACGGCCCGGGTACCGGGAAAGCTGTTACGCCCCTCTTCCGCGTAAATCGCGCCTACGTTCTCGATTGCTTCGTTCAGTGACTGGGCGGGGCAATTGGGCGATCGTTTTCCTGCCATAACTTATTGTGTCGGTTTTTTGGCCGGGGTCAGCCTGAATGAAAGTGCACCTGGTCTGGCCGATTATATAGCCTTCCCACTGAAGGCTACTATAGATATAGCCGCAAATCTGCCGAAGCGGGAAGAGAAAAATATCGAGGCTTTGGGTTTCAACCGGCACAGACCTGTGCCTCTTGTAAAGAAAAGTCCGGCCGGCTCGCGACGCCAGGCCGCATCCCCCCATGTCACAGGAACAGCAATCGCCAGGGAGACGCGCACAACAGCGATGCCAGGCCGGCGCTGGTGCGCAGAAGGCATGGTTTTCAGCGCTGCGAGATCAGTCCGACCTGATCTCGCACTGAGAGCGCAGACCAAAAGAATACGATCATACGAACAAAGGGTGGTTCAGCGGCGAAGGCCCAGACAGGACGAAGGAGCAGAAATTACTCCTTGGAATACGACTACGGAGGAAAATGGCGTCCCCTAGGGGTTTCGAACCCCTGTTGCCGGGATGAAAACCCGGTGTCCTAGGCCTCTAGACGAAGGGGACGTACAGGATGTCTTTGCGGGTGGCCGCGAAAGAGCGAGGGATTCTAAGAACCCTTTATCTCCCAGTCAAGCACTTGCTAAAAAAATTAACAAAAAAATCGTTTCCATCCTCGCTGGACAGCCAATTGTGGTTTGCGCACAATTCACCGGCCAGAACCGGGACACACCGGTGGCGGCACTGAACCGGCAGCTTTACTGATGGGCAGGTCAGGCGGGATGATGAGATAGCCAAAATGTGGCGGGTCTCTCAGGCGATATCTTTACAGGTTTGTTATTATCCGGTGAGCGGGCCTGCAGATGGCCCCCAAAATTACATTCCAAGCGGGAAACGTAAAACCAATGCTAATTGTCCTGATCAGTCTTCTGACCCTCGCCTTGCTGATTGCGCTGGTTCTGGGTCTGCACAGGTATCAGCTATCGGTAGCGCAATCCAATGCGGACAAACACGATCCACTGCCCCCGCTTGACAGCACAGCCCTGAATTCCACTCTTCCCGACCTTGAACTTGATGAAGATCTGGACGAAGCGACGCCTTTCCAGTCAAAAGCCGCTTCAGAAACGGCTCTGGAACAAAGTGACTCGTCATCATTTTCAAGGTCCACCATGGACGCCCGGGAGCAGCCCCACCCCGCTTTTCAGGGGCAGGTGAACGACGAGGAAGGGGACGATCTCTCAGCCCGCCCCGATCGGCAGGGTACAGAGACTGGAACCGGGCAGTCGAGGGCGAATCACGAGAATCCACATGACAGGCAGACTGCCAGCCAGGGTTCGTCACAAGAGACGACCCGGATAGAGGTGCCGGAACCTGGCAATATGGAAGACCAGCCCACCGGCGAAGATGACGATGAAATCACCCTGATCAGTTCGCCGGGATTCAGATCCTCCCCGGCTGCGCTGGTGGCGCCACCGGTAGAGGACGAGACACCTGACTCCTCCCCTTCACACAGACCATTACAGGGCTCTCCTGAACACCAGGCCTATGAGTTGCCGGCAGACAGCACTGACAATAACTTTGCCACGAAAACCCGCTCACAGAAGGCCGAATGGGCGGCTGCAAGCGTCACTCCCTCTTCCGCCTCCGTTCAGACAGAGGAAACGGCTGCGCCCGCCCCCCTGGGCCTCAGGCAGGAGAACGCGGCAACAGATCTGCCTGGCGAGCAGGTTGAAGCATTATCCAGCCGGCTGCTCCAGGGTGCTGATAAGCAGACTCAAAACTTGGACACCCAGAACTCAGAGGACTACGCGGCCGGCGCAGCTGAGCCAGGACCTGCTCTGTCAGACGTCGACAATTGGCAGGAACAGGTGCAGGAGCTTAAGAAACAGGATCGCCTGGACGACGCCCTGAAGCTGTGCCAGGAGCAGCTACCGCTCTGGAGCGCGTACCAGCAGGCTTCGCTGATCCATCGGGCCAGGCTGAAGCTGCTAAGCCAGGAAGGCCGGGACATTGAAGGGGAATTGAAGGAACTGTATGACATCGCGGCCAAAGCCAGCTTTCTTCATGACCGGGTAAAAGGACTTCCAAATCTGCCCCTGTCACAGCTGAAGCGGGTTGATCTGGACGAGGTGGAAAGCCTGGAGATGCCCTACGAACAGATCGGGTACAATGAGCTGCGCCTCATCAAGAAAACCGATATCAAGCTGTTGCTGGAAAAATGGGGCAAACCCCAGGCCCACATAAAGCCCCGTGAGCTACATGCCGAAACCTGGAAAAGCCTTATCGCCCGACGTCAGACGACCCTGTTCTAGTTCCGCTCCGGATCAGCTTTTGCGCCACGCCTCATCTGTCAGAAAGCCCGACGGTCACGTTATGAACTAACCGGTCTGCTTCCCTTGACCCCAATAAACAGCTGTGACATCCTGCCCAATGCAACTAACTATCGTGTTCTAAATCTGGACCGGGTCAGGGGTCACTATCCCCCGGGCACTACGGCAGTTGCTCAGCTTGCCGATACAGGGGTGGTCTGATTCGAGCGTCACCAGTGCCATGCAGATGAATGACATGCAGACAGGCAGGTTGGATACATAGGTGTACAGCTTAAAAAGCTGGCAAGGCAGTCAGGTAAAGAGCCCCAAAAAAGACCCAAAGAAGAGAAAAGAATGAACAACAGCCAACCAATACAGACTAATGCTGATAAGCAGATAAATATTGACGAAAAGCTTATCGAAGAAGGGATTGCCCAGTTGGCCAGTGAAATTCAGGTGTTGGAAGACTGGCTGGCAGAACTCGAAGATCTTGATACCGGCGATTCCGAGGTTTCGGCTGCGAGAAAGTCCTACCATGACATGTTAAAAAGCCGTCGCGAAATGCTTAGCGCGCTGAACCAGCATGCCGGCAGCGATGCTGACCAGGCAAAGAGTTAGACTGTCTAATTAGACATTGACAGCAGAGCTCACGCCACCGTACGACCTGTCATCAACCCATCGCGCCCTATTCATACTCCCTACGCTGCTGACTCCCTCTCCATGACCGATTTAACCGATACCCAGGCCGATACCATGCTGGCCCTTCAACACAGTATGAACAGCAAGGTGGATGAAAACTGGCTGGCTGCCCGCTACCCCTACTTGCGGGCAGTCGTGATAGAAGGCGCCGAGGCAATCGAGCACCATGGCTGGAAGTGGTGGAAGCACCAGCTTCATGATCTCTCTCAGCTGCAGATGGAACTGATCGATATCTGGCACTTCATGCTGTCAGAGATCCTGCTTGACTGCGAAGGCGACGTTTCCCAGGCATCGAGCAGCCTGCTTGATGCGGTAGAAAGCCACACTGCGGAAACCCTGCTTTTTGACGGCAGGCACTACCACATCACTGATCTGGATTTGATTGCCAAGCTGGAACTGCTTATCGGAACCAGCGTCGCGCGGAGGGTGGAAGTCGGGCTGTTCGCCGCGATCATGCATGACTGCCAGATGGACTGGGATGACCTGTTCCGCCAGTACGTAGGCAAGAATGTGTTGAATTTCTTCCGCCAGGACAATGGTTATAAGCAGGGTACCTACCGCAAGACCTGGGCAGGCAGGGAAGATAATGAGCACCTGGTGGAAGTTCTTGAAACCCTGGATGCACAGGACGAAAGCTTTCAGGACAACCTGTATCAGGCCCTCGCTCAGCGCTATGGCGCAGATACCTGAGTTCAAGCCCCGGTCCCGGAGCGGACCCGGCATTCTCCTGCCCGGATAACAGCAAAGCATCCACATTGCGGCCCGGCGCCCTGTGTGCCGGGTGATGAGCTATCTGCCCCGACAACCAGCCAGGCAACCCGCCAACTGGCTGGCCTGCCTGTCAGCAATCAGGTCAGGCCGCCGCCGGCTAGTAGTAAGCATTTTCCTTCTGGCTGTGGTCGGTTACATCTCGCACCTCAGTCAGCTCAGGAACCTGCTCCAGCAAGGTTTTCTCCACCCCATCCTTCAGGGTGACGTCAACCATCCCACAGCCCTGGCAACCTCCGCCAAAGCGCAAGACAGCGATCGTGTCCTGAAAAACCTCCTCCAGCGTGACGTTACCGCCGTGGGACGCCAGTGCCGGATTGACTTCGTTGTAGAGCACGTAGTTGATCCGGTCTACCAGGCTACTGTTTTCAGAAAGCTTCGGCAGTCGGGAATTGGGGGCCTTGATCGTTAACTGCCCTCCACCCAGGTCGTCCTTGGCGAAATCCACCACAGCATCCTCCAGAAACGGGATGCTCTGCTGTTCAAGAAAGGCTCGGAAGCCCTTGTATTCCTTGACTTCATCATCGCCTTTCTCTTCGCCGGGGCGACAGAAAGAGATGCAGGTTTCGGCCCGTGGGGTACCGGCGTCGATAATGAATATGCGTATGGCGATTCCATCGCAATCCTGCTTTTTAAGCAGTTCTGCGAGGTAATCCTGGGCAGACTCAGTGATAGTAATCATGAAAACGCTCTGTGTTTCAGTGGTAAGTCAGAATTTGCGCTATTTTAGCGTAACTGGAGGTGGAATTAAATACCCTAGTAATTTGCTTGGTTATTTTGGGAAGCTGTTGATTTTATTGCTTGTTATTCTGGTAGAATGCGCAACGCTCCTGACCGGCCCAGGCCGTCAGGAATGAATCAACAAGACTCGCCAGTGAATGGATCCTAGTTATGAATACTGTCAATCGCCTGCAATTGCTCACCGACGCTCTCGAGAAACGTATCCTGGTTCTCGATGGTGCCATGGGCACGATGATTCAGGCGCACAGACTGGGTGAGGCGGAGTTTCGAGGCGAAAGGTTTCAGAATCATGCCAGCGATCTGGCGGGTAATAATGATCTGCTGACCTTGACTCAACCTGACATAATTTTTCAGATTCACAGACAATATCTGGAATCTGGCGCCGATATTGTCGAAACCAATACGTTCAATTCGACCGCCAGCTCCCAGGCGGATTACAAGCTGGAGCCGCTGGTTTACGAACTCAACCACGAAGCCGCCCTGCTGGCGCGCCGGGCCTGTGACGAGTACACCACTCTGACCCCCGAAAAACCCCGGTTCGTGGCCGGGGTCGTGGGGCCTACCAGCAAAACTGCCTCGATTTCGCCCGACGTCAATGATCCTGGTTATCGAAATACCAGTTTCGACTTCCTGGTGGCTGATTACAGAAATGCGGTGCGAGGACTGATGGACGGTGGAGTCGATCTGATTCTGATTGAAACCGTTTTCGACACCCTGAACGCAAAGGCTGCAATTTTTGCCGTGCAGAGCTGTTTCGAGGACAGTGGCGTCACGCTGCCTATCATGATTTCCGGTACGATCACCGACGCCAGCGGGCGGACTCTGTCGGGCCAGACAGTCGAGGCATTCTGCAACTCGGTGTCCCATGCCAGACCTCTCTCCATCGGGTTCAACTGCGCCCTGGGGGCTGAGCAACTGAGGTCCTATATCGAGGAAGCCAGCGGCCTGCTGCCCTGCCTGGTATCGACCCACCCCAATGCCGGCCTGCCCAATGAAATGGGAGAATACGACCAATCCCCGGAGGAAATGGCCAGGATAATCGCCGAGTTTGCCGAGCAGGGATTCCTCAATATCGTCGGGGGTTGCTGCGGCACCACCCCGGGGCATATCAGGGCCGTCGTTGCAGCCGTGGCTAAATTCCCGCCACGGCGCCCTCCGCAGATAGAACCGCGGTGCCGGCTGAGCGGACTCGAAGCCCTGAACATCGGGCCTGATTCTCTGTTTGTCAATGTGGGAGAGCGAACCAATGTGACCGGTTCCGCCCGCTTCGCGCGCCTGATCAGAGAAGGCGATTACGACACGGCCCTGGACGTGGCCAGGGAGCAGGTCGAGGCAGGTGCGCAGATAATCGATATCAACATGGACGAAGGCATGCTGGATTCTCAGGAGGCCATGGAACGTTTTCTGCGCCTGGTAGCATCGGAGCCGGACATCAGCCGGGTGCCGATCATGGTTGACTCTTCCAAGTGGGATATCCTCGAAGCGGGCCTGAAAGGTATCCAGGGCAAGGGTATCGTCAACTCCATCAGCCTCAAGGAGGGTGAAGAGGATTTCATCGCCAAGGCCCGATTGTGTCTTCGCTACGGAGCTGCCGTAGTTGTCATGGCTTTCGATGAGCAGGGACAGGCAGACAGCCTGGAGCGGAAAAATGCGATCTGCCGCCGCAGTTATGAAGTACTGGTCGAGCAGGTCGGGTTCCCGCCCCAGGATATCATTTTTGATCCCAACGTCTTCGCGATTGCCACGGGTATTGAGGAGCATGACAACTACGCGGTGGACTATATCGAATGTTGCCGTTACATCAGGGAAAACCTGCCGCATGCATTGATTTCAGGCGGCATCAGCAACGTCTCATTTTCATTCCGCGGTAACAATCCGGTCCGGGAAGCCATCCACTCAGTATTTCTTTTCCATGCCATACGCGCCGGTCTGACCATGGGCATCGTCAACGCCGGTCAGCTTACCGTCTACGATGCAATACCAGAAGAACTCAAGGAGCGGGTTGAGGACGTAGTGCTGAATCGCAACAGCGACGGTACCGAACGTCTGATGGAAATAGCCGCTAAATACGGCGGCGACGGTGCCGCGACTGTAAGCAATGAAGACCTCGATTGGCGTAACGCCAGTGTCGAAGAGCGGATCACACATGCCCTGGTAAAGGGTATAAATCGGTTTATTCAGGAAGACACCGAAGAGGCCCGGCAGAAGTTCGAGCGCCCCATCAGTGTCATTGAAGGTCCCCTGATGGACGGCATGAACGTGGTAGGCGACCTGTTCGGCAGCGGCAAGATGTTTTTACCCCAGGTGGTAAAAAGCGCCCGTGTCATGAAGCAGGCCGTCGCCTATCTGTTGCCTTATATTGAAGCCGAAAAACAGGATGGCGAAAGCCGGGCAAAAGGCAAAATTCTGATGGCCACGGTTAAAGGTGACGTGCACGACATAGGCAAGAACATCGTTGGCGTTGTCCTTGGCTGCAATAATTACGAGGTCATCGACCTCGGTGTCATGGTGCCATGTGAAAAAATATTACAGATTGCGCGGGATGAAAACGTCGATGTAATCGGGCTTAGCGGGTTGATCACACCTTCTCTGGATGAAATGGTTCATGTTGCCAAAGAAATGCAGCGGCTCGATTTCCACGTACCCCTGCTCATTGGCGGCGCTACCACATCCAAGGCCCATACGGCTGTAAAAATTGAACAACACTTCAATAATGACGCCACCGTGTACGTTCCGGACGCTTCCCGCTGTGTCTCGGTTGTAAGCACGCTGCTGAGCCGCGACGGCAAACCGGAGTTCGTCAGCAAACTGCGCGATGAATATGCCAACATCAGGGAGCGCACGGGTAAACGCCGCAATGATCGGAAGCTTCTGTCGCTGGCGGCGGCCAACGCTAATCGTTTTCAATCGGACTGGCAGGCTTTCCAACCTACCAGACCGACGTTTCTTGGCACCCGCGTTTTCGACGACTATCCGCTCGATGAACTGGTGCCCTACATCGACTGGACACCCTTTTTCATCACCTGGGATCTGGTGGGCAAGTACCCGACCATTTTCCAGGACGAGGTGGTGGGTCAGGTGGCAACAGATCTCTACAACGACGCCCGTCAGTTACTGGACAAGATCATTACAGAGAAACTGCTGTGCGCCAAAGCCGTCATCGGATTCTGGCCAGCCAATGCCAATGAAAGCAATGACGTCATTCTATTCAAGGATGAGGACCGCAGCGAGCAGGTGGCCGCGCTGCACTTCCTGCGCCAGCAAACTGTCAGGGACAGCGGACTGCCGAATTATTGTCTTGCTGACTTTGTCGCGCCGCTGGGCACTGTGCCAGACTACCTGGGTGGGTTCGCCGTGACTACGGGCATCGGTATCGAGCGACTGGTCGCCGACTATGAGGCTCAGCACGACGACTACCGCGCTCTGCTGGTCAAGGCACTGGCTGACCGGTTGGCGGAAGCGCTGGCAGAGCGGATGCACGAGCGGGTCCGAAAGGAATTCTGGGGGTATGCCGCAGATGAGACGCTGGACAGTGATGCACTGATCAGGGAGAAATACCTTGGCATCCGCCCTGCGCCAGGTTACCCGGCGTGCCCGGAGCACTCCGAAAAAACGACCCTGTTTCAGCTTCTCGATGCTGAACGCCGGGTAGGCATTTCACTCACGGAGAGTTTCGCCATGTGGCCTGCAGCCAGTGTAAGCGGCCTGTATTTCGCCCATCCGGAAGCCAGATACTTTAACGTCGGGAAAGTGACGCCTGAACAGGTGGAGAGCCTGGCAGTACGGAAAGATCTGCCTGTCGATGAAATGAGCAGATTATTGACCCCGAACCTGAGTTGAGGTGAGGCTGACAAACACTGACCCGATTGGTTAAAATTGGGTATCTTTCCCCTGCCCCTTCGCCGACTACGCGAAAACTGGTGCCGGATAACTGCTGGCCGCCCAGACAAACTGATTGTCGAAGAAGTCCCGCAGACCGCGAAAGGTGATCGATTGATATTCGATAGGCTCTGGAAAGATTATGGATAGATTCCGGATAAGAGGTTGGCGAATAAATCCAGACAACTTCCTTAAGCAGAAATAATAGCAACCAAACAGGCAGGCACAGCAAAAAGGTTCAAATTTTTATGTACCGGTATGACTACTATGACCACCAGATGCTCGCTGATCGGGTCCTTCAATTCAGAGGCCAGACTCAACGCTATCTGGAGGGGAGATTAAGCGATACGGAATTCCTTCCGTTGCGCTTACAGAACGGTCTGTATATCCAACGGTTAGCACCTATGTTGCGGATCGCGATCCCCTACGGACTCCTTTCATCACGCCAGATGCGAAAACTGGCCTTCATCGCCAATCATTTCGATAAGGGTTACGGGCACCTGACCACGCGGCAGAATATTCAATTCAATTGGCCTGCGCTGGAAGACGTGCCGGATATTCTCGAACATCTGGCCGAAGTGGAAATGCATGCCATCCAGACCAGTGGTAACTGTATCCGCAATACCACCACAGACCAGTTCGCCGGTTGCGCCGTCGAAGAGATTGAGGACAGTCGGCCCTGGTGCGAAATTATTCGCCAGTGGTCCACCTTTCACCCGGAATTCGCTTACCTGCCCCGCAAATTCAAGATCGCTGTGTGCGGAACCCGGGACGACCAGGCTGCCACCCAGGTGCACGACATAGGTATTTACATTGTCCGCAATGCCGAGGGTGAAACAGGCTTCAAGATCCTGGCCGGTGGTGGCCTCGGTCGTACACCCGTTATCGGGCATGTCATGTCCGAGTTCGTGGAGAAAAAACACCTGCTGACTTATCTGGAAGCTATCCTGCGGGTATATAACCGTGAGGGGCGTCGGGACAACAAGTACAAGGCCCGCATTAAAATCCTGGTCAGGGAAACCGGCCCCGAGGCATTTCGCGACAAGGTGCATGCCGAATGGGAAAAAATTAAAAATGGCACCATGACACTCACAGATGCAGAAATCGAACGCTGCAAATCTTTTTTTTCCGCTCCGGCCTATCAGGATCTGCCTGATTCCTGCCCGGAACTGGATCAGGCACTGGCTTCTGACCTGTTGTTCGCCAGCTGGTACCAGAACAACACCAGACCCCACCAGCGGTCGGGCTATGGGATCGTAACTCTCAGCGTCAAGGAAACCGGGACTGCGCCCGGGGACATTTCCGCCGCTCAAATGAACTTTGTCGCCGACCTGGCGGAACAGTACAGCTTTGGCGAAATGCGCATCAGTCACCAGCAGAACATCATTTTTTCTGACGTGGAGAAATCGCAGCTTTACTCACTGTGGAAATCACTGTGCAAGCAATCCCTGGGCACCCCCAACCTGGGCCTGCTCACCGACGTCATCTGCTGTCCGGGAGGTGACTTTTGTGCCCTGGCCAACGCCAAGTCGATTCCCATTGCCGAGTCTATCCAGCGTAAATTCAACGATCAGGCGCTGCTGCAGGACATAGGAGAACTGGCAATCAACATTTCCGGCTGCATGAATGCCTGCGGCCACCACCATGTCGGTAATATCGGCATACTCGGAGTCGACAAGAAAGGCGAAGAATTTTACCAGGTTTCACTCGGCGGTTCGGCCGGTAACCGAACCAGTCTGGGCGCGATCATGGGACCGGCTTTCGCCCAGGAGGAGATTCCCGATGTGATGGAAAAAATTATCGCTGTCTACCGGGACAATCGCCAGCCGGGCGAGAGCTTTATCGCTACCTATGACAGGATAGGAATGAGCCCATTCAAGGAAAAGGTTTATGCCAAAGCTGATTAAAGACGCTAGCCTTGCTGATGATCAGTGGGTACTGGTTAAAGAAGCTACAGATCCAGGCATTCTGCAGGTACTGCCCGGGCGTAACATTATTGTGCCGTACAGATTCTGGAAATTTTTCCCGGACGATATCGCCGAGTATAACGGCGAAGTCACTATCTGGCTTGACAGTCATGAATACGTCGGCGATATCCGGGAGCCCCTGAACAATTTCCCGCTCATCGCACTGAACTTCCCGGTTTTTTCTGACGGCAGATCTTATACCAATGCCAGGGAGCTGCGGGAAAACCTCGGTTTTCAGGGCGAACTTCGCGCCATCGGTGATGTGCTGAGAGACCAGCTCTTCTACATGCAACGTTGTGGTTTCAATGCGTTCCAGCTGCGCCACGATCAGGACGTGGATGAATGTATTCAGGCGTTCAAGGATTTCCATACCGGTTACCAGGCCAGCATTGATCAGCCAGCCCCGCTTTTCCGGCGCCGCTGATCCCAGTGCCGCCCCGGTTTAATTATGGAACCTGATTCCCTACTGTTTTCTTTTTTCCTGATTTTCAGCGGGGCCGCCCTCCTATCGACTTTTGCCCTGGTCTTCCGACAACCGTTGCTGGTCGCCTATATCGCGTTGGGCGTGCTGCTGGGACCGTACGGAACCGGATTGGTTTCAGAGGCCAACCTGCTGAGTGATATCGCGGAGTTCGGGATCATCTTCCTGCTGTTTCTGCTCGGCCTCGACATGCAGCCCGCAAAATTACTCAGTACATTAAAGAAGACATTCCTGGTAACTCTCATCAGTACCGGTGTTTTCGTACTACTGGGCTATGGCACGGGATTGCTGTTCGGGCTGACTCAACTTGAAAGCCTGGTTATTGGCGCTGCGATGATCTTTTCCAGCACCATTATTGGTATCAAGTTGCTGCCCACCACCGTTCTACACCAGAAACACATGGGTGAACTGATGGTGGGCATCCTCCTGTTGCAGGATTTCATTGCGATTTTTCTATTGGTTTTCCTGGATGTCCATCCGGGGGAGGAATCCAATGCACTGGTCGGATTATTCATGGCCTTCCCCATGCTGGTACTGATCGCCTGGGGTAGCACGCGCTATGTATTGCTGTTTCTGATCGGCAGGTTTGATCACTTCAAGGAATACATTTTCCTGCTGGCAATCGGCTGGTGTCTGGGGATTTCAGCATTGGCCTCTTTCATGGGACTGTCGGCAGAGATCGGGGCCTTCGTAGCAGGCGTCTCGCTGGCTACCAGCCCTATTGCCCAATACATCGCCTACAGCCTGAAGCCGCTCCGGGATTTCTTTCTGATCCTGTTCTTCTTTTCCCTGGGCGCACAATTCAATATTCTGCTGCTGGCCGACATCATCGTCCCGGCGCTGGTCCTGGCAGTTCTCGCCCTGTCGATAAAGCCGGTGGTTTTCCATTATCTGCTGCAGCGATTTGAGGAGCGGAACAAACTGGCCTGGGACGCCGGTTTGCGACTGGGGCAGATCAGCGAGTTCTCCCTGCTGATCGCCTACGTAGCTACCCAGTCCGAAGTGATCGGCGAATCGGCTTCGCTCATTATCCAGGCCGCGGCTATCCTGACGTTTGTGGCTTCTTCTTATATCGTGGTGATGTTCCTTCCCACACCGATCAGTTTGAGTGACAAACTGAGGCGTGACTGATTTCTTCCCCAAAATTTCCTGCTAGTCGGCCAGGTTCAGCACCATCCGCCCCACCGCCTGGCCTTGCAGGACAGTCTGAAGACTGGCTTGCAGATCGTCATAACCTATTTCATGGCACAGAGCTTCCAGGCCTGCCGGCTTCCACTCTGAAGCCAGCCGCTCCCAGACCCGCGCCTTGGTTGCCAGCGGCAGATTAACCGAATCCACACCCAGCAGATTGACACCGCGCAAAATGAACGGGAAAACCGTCGCCGGCAGGTTCGGCGAGCCTACCAGTCCGCAACAGGCAACACTACTCCCGTAGCGAAGGCTCTTCATAATATTGACCAGAGTCTGGCCGCCGACCACATCAACAGCACCGGCCCACTCCTCTTTCAACAGTGGCCTTTTTGACTCTTCGGTCAACTGCTGACGATCGACTACCCGCGAGGCGCCTAAGGCCTCCAGAAAAGATTGCTGCTCCGCTTTTCCGCTGCTGGCCACCACCGGGTAGCCAAGCTTATGCAGAATAGCAACCGCTATCGCCCCTACTCCACCGGTCGCACCAGTAACCAGTACTTCACCCTGCGCCGGCTCCAAACCATTCATTAACAGTTTCTCCACACACAAGGCCGCCGTAAACCCGGCAGTGCCAAGTATCATGCTTTCCCTCAGAGTGATATCAGCGGGCCTGGCAACCACCCAGCCGGCAGGAACGCGAATGTACTGGCCAAACCCGCCGGCGGTGTTCATCCCCAGGTCATAGCCGATGACAATGACTTCGTCCCCCGGTGAAAAAACGCCATCGCTGCTCTCCACGACCGTTCCGGCCGCATCAATACCGGGCGTATGCGGATAATTCCTGGTAACCCCTTTGTTGCCGGAGGCGGACAGGGCATCTTTGTAGTTAAGCGAGGAATAATGGACGTTAATCAGCACCTCGCCGGCCGGCAACTCCGCTACCTGCCGATCGACGACCTGGCTGCTGAAGCTGCCATCCTGCTGCTCTTCGACCAGCAGAGCTTTGAATGTTTCCACGGTTGTTCTCCTGCCCGCGAGCACCTGACCCGCGGCTGACTTTTTCTGAGATCAGGAATAAAAGTTTCTGGAATTACTTTTTTCCAGAAACAGAGAGGTGGCTGCCTCGATCATACCCTTGAAGATGGATCCCACCTTGTCGTGAATGGTTTTTTTCAGTTCGTATTCGACCTCATAGACGTCTGCTGACTGACAGGCCACCACCAGGTATTCGTCACTGGTTTTCAATTCATCGACCATGTAGCGTTCTTTTGCCTGCAGACCAACCCAGGTTTCACCGGTTGAAATTTTATCGATATCGACACTGGGTCGGTGGTCTTTGACCCACTGTTTGAAGATGGCATGCATTTCCTCTACATCGTCTTTGACTTTTTCACGCCCCTTCTGAGTGATCTCCCCGAAGGTGGTGAGCGTGGTTTTAAATTCACCGGCGGAAATGGTTTCGTAGTCAATTTCATTTTTCTTCAGCAAGCGGTGAAAATTGGGTAATTGTACGAGTACCCCGATGGAACCGATGATGGCGAACGGTGCAGCAATCAGCCGATCCGCCAGACAGGCCATCATGTAACCCCCACTGGCGGCCACCTTATCGACACAGATGGTCAGGGGAATCTTCTTTTCCTTGATGCGCATCAACTGTGACGAGGCGAGGCCGTAGGCATGTACCATCCCGCCCGGACTCTCTAGCCGCAACAGAACCTCATCCTGGTCGCTGGCCAGCGACAACACCGCCGTGATTTCTTCCCGCAGAGAAGACACCGCATGGGCGGCAATATCCCCGGTGAAATTCAGCACGTACAGGCGTTTCTTCCGCTGCACCTCCGCTTCAGAATCAGTTTTCTTCGCTGCCTTACCAGCTTTCTCCGCAGCTTTATCCTGCTTTTTCTTTGCCTTGTGATCCAGCTTCAGGCTGTGCTTGTCGAGAACCGCCCGCTTTAGTGATTCAAGCATTTCATCAATGTGCTCATTGATTTTTATGACCTTGATATGCCCCTTGGCCGGGCTCTTGCGCTGTTTGTTTCCTGCCGAAGCCAGGGCCGCCAGAACGAAAATGATGGCAAACGCCAGGGTGGCCACCTTGGCGAGAAACATGCCGTACTCAATCAGGTACTCCAAGTGAAATCTCCTTTACTTGAACTTGAACTTGAACTTGAACTCGGTAGGGCGCTCATTTTGCCCGTTCCCGTTAGAAAGTGAAATGATAGCGACCATCAGGATGGTTGCCAGAAAGGTTGCCTAGCAGCCCCGGTTCGGGAAAACCGTTCACAGTGTAACTTAATAAGCTGACCCGCCACACTGATTCCCGGAGCCGGTATCACAGGCATCTCAGCCGGCGTAAACCACTTCAACTCCTCGATTTCACCCGGTTCCGGGCATAATTCGCCGGAGGCATAATCCGCAAAGAAACCCAGCATCAGCTGCGAGGGAAAAGGCCAGGACTGGCTCTTGACGTAGCGAATATTGCTGACTTCTATCCCCGCTTCTTCCCTGACCTCCCTGGCCACCGTCTGTTCCGGTGTCTCCCCTATCTCTACAAAGCCGGCCAGACAGCTGAAAAAACCGCCTTTGTAACGCGTGTGGCGCGCCAGCAGCATGCGTTCGCCATCGCTGATCAGGACAATTACGCAGGGGTTGATACGCGGGTAGCAACTCTGCCTGCAATCGGGACAGACTAATGCTCGCTCCCCGGGGTGTGGTTCGTTGCGATGCCCGCAGACGCCGCAATAACGGTGGGTCCGATACCAGTCAGCCAGCTGATTGCCAAGACCCGGCAGCTGGAATTCGATATCCCTGAATTCCAGCAACAGCTGCCGCAAAGGAATGAACTCAGCCTCCGCCGGGACCTGGAATTCCTCCTCGACATGAACAGCCAGATAGCGTGCGCCATTGCGAAGCCCCACCAGCAATGGCCGATGGTCGTCTCTCAACCAGTGTGCCAGTTCCGCCACCGACCATTCACAGGACCCATTGCGGAGCAGGATCTTCTGCCGGTGATAAACCAGCAGTCGATCACCCTCCTGACAGGCATTCAGTGCGACAAAATGAGGATTATCCATCGTTCGCTCCGGGACCGGCTGATGGGCCGGAGACGCGCTGCAGCAGGCAGCTTACCGGCAGGCCGATCGATAGCGTCAAGGGTCCGCTTCCAGCGTTAGCCAGACGCATTTCTCACCACTCTCCTTGTTGATCACAGCCAGGCGCTCCCTGTGAGACGCCAGTTCATCAGCGCTGGCCCTGATTACCTTCAAGGGCGGCCTGCTGCCATCAAACACTTTGAATTTCCGCGCCTTCGCCGTTGCCTCAGTCTCCTCCGCACCAAGCTGCAAGCGGGTCTGACCACCGGTCATGGCCAGGTAAACATCGGCCAGAATTTCAGCATCCAGCAAAGCGCCGTGCAGCTCCCGTTGGGAGTTATCCACTTCGTAGCGCTTGCAGAGCGCATCGAGACTGTTGCGCTGCCCGGGGTGTTTCTGGCGCGCCAGCGCCAGACTGTCGATGATAGAACAATAGCTTTCCAGCGCCTGAAGGTTGCCACGCATCAATTGAATCTCATTATTGAGAAACCCAACATCAAAGGGCGCGTTGTGAATGATCAGCTCGGCGCCACTGACAAATTCAATAAACTCCTCGGCTATCTGCGTAAAGCGAGGCTTATCCGCGAGAAACTCGCTGGTCAGACCGTGAATCTCGATGGCCCCTGCGTCTATTTCCCGCTCGGGATTCAGGTAATAGTGGAAATGACTGCCGGTCAGACGCCGATTGTCGATTTCCACGCACCCGATTTCTATCACTCGATGGCCCTGGCCAGGATCCAGACCAGTAGTTTCAGTATCCAGTACGATCTGCCGCATGTGTGTCGCCTAATTCCTCTCAGTCGAGTTCATCAATGCCCTTGTTGGCCAACTGATCAGCCAGCTCGTTCTCAGGGTGTCCACTGTGCCCCTTCACCCAATGCCACTCCACTTGATGCCTGGTCACCAGTGCATCCAGCTGTTGCCACAACTCCAGATTCTTAACCGGCTTCCTGCCAGCTGTTTTCCAGTTGCGTTTTTTCCAGTTGGGCAACCATTCGGTAATGCCATCAAGGACATACTTCGAATCGGTGGTCACCACCACCCGGCTGGATTTTTTCAAGGCCTCCAGCCCTCGGATTACCGCGGTGAGCTCCATTCTGTTATTGGTTGTCTGCGGATCGCCGCCATGCAGCTGCTTTTCCACACTGCCATAACGAAGCAGCACTCCCCAGCCGCCCCGGCCCGGATTGCCCCGGCATGCGCCGTCGGTGAACATCTCAATTTTTTTCAAAGGCCCTGCCCTAATGAAGCTTCTTGATCCGGATATTTTCCGCAGCCGGCATCACGGTCGCGCGAGGTCGAAGCGGACGCCATTTCTGCATTACCGGGGTAAGCGGCAGAACCTGTTTAGTGCCTATAACCAGGTAAGCGCCCCCGAACGGACTGGTCAGTCGCTCACTCAGGACATCCACCCCACCGGAGGAATTCATGGCCTTGCGCCAGCGGGACGGGAGGAAATGCAGCCCGTAGTCGACCTTCTCAACCTGTAATTCCAGCAGTTTGAGCCAGTCGGCGACTCGCCTGTGACTGATAAAGCGCCCCGCCCAGGGGACTTCCGCTTTGATCTTAAGAAGTTTCTTTACGCCCCAGAGACTGAACGGATTAAACCCGACAATCAACAGGTGTCCTCCCGGCCTGAGCACCCTGGTGGCTTCCCGCAGCAGGCTGTGACTGTCCCTGGTAAAATCCAGGGCGTGGTGGATTACCACCACGTCTATACTTTCTTTCGCCAGGGGTAACTGTTCGTTGTCGGCCACCGGTAATCTGCTGACTTTATCGTACTCCGGAGCAAACAGGATTTTATGCCCGACCGGGCTGTCAGAAATCAGCGAGTGGCGGGAGCTGCAGCCCATTTGCAGGATGTGATAGCCAAACAGACGACTCAGATAGGGATTGATAAGCGCCTGCTCTGCTTCAAGTACCGTGCGGCCAAGCGGTGACTCAAACCACTGGATCAGGACATTCTGCCCATCCTCGAAATCGACCTGCTCTCTGAGCAGGCGTCGCCGTATCTGGTGCCTTGAAGGTATTTTCACACTAAATTCCTGTATTACACTGTTTCAGCGACGGAATATCGGGGGTTTCGATAAGCCGATATAGTCACGCCATTTTACAGGAACCCGACCGCAGTTAAAGCTGTCGAAATACCTGCAAATTGACGCTATCATTCGCACCTTCATTTTACTGGAGCTGTTTGTTCAGCATGGAAAACCCGATCTTTCCCATACCGGCCTTTTCGGATAACTACATCTGGGCATTCACAGATGAACAACAACGCCACGCGTGCGTGGTTGACCCCGGCGATGCCGCTCCGGTTCTGAGTTTTCTGGACAAAAATGACCTGCAGCTGAGCCACATTCTCATTACCCATCATCATCCGGACCACACCGGAGGAGTCGAAGCCCTGGCCAGACGCTTCAATGCCAGAGTATTCGGGCCGCAGAATTCGCCTTATGGGGGAATCGAGCAGCAACTGGCAGAAAAGGATGAGCTCACGGTGCTGGGATTTGATTTTTCCGTGTTGCAGATACCAGGGCATACGCTGGATCATATCGCCTATTACTGCGAGCGTCCGCCTGGCCGCCACCGGCCATTGGTATTCTGCGGTGACACCCTGTTTGCGGCTGGTTGTGGCCGTATCTTCGAAGGGAATCCGCAGATGATGTACGACTCCCTGCAAAAACTCGCCCGCTTACCTGCCGATACTGAAATTTACTGCACCCACGAGTACACCCTGGCGAATCTCACTTTTGCCGCAGCCGCAGATCCGCACAATCAGGCACTGAAGGAAAGAACAGCAGCGGCCCGGAAAGCCCGGGAACAGCAACAGCCTACCCTGCCGTCCCACCTTGCACTCGAGCTGGCCACCAATCCCTTTCTGCGCTGTACAGAAGAGCCGCTGGCAGATTCTGCAGCCTCCCATGTCGGTGCGGATCTCTCTGAGCCGGTCGAAGTCTTTGCCGCGCTGCGACGCTGGAAAGACACCTTCTGATTGCGGAAACTAACTATTAATGAATTACTTACCGCTAATATTTAGCAGACTACCTTCGGTTTTTATTGCGCTGCTGATGCTTGCCGCCTGCCAGGTTAATACCGTCGATACGCCACCCCTGGTAACACCACGAACCCAGCCGGGTGTCAGTGTTACCAACCGGGTCGTGCCACAACGCCGGGTCAGCACACCCCGCGCGACGCCGGCTATCGCTGAGTATGCCGAGCCTCAAGGTGAGCTTTGGCAGTATCTGCGGGAAAACTTTTCCCTCCATCAGCAGTATCAGCATGCCAGTATCGATACCGAACTGAACTGGTATCTCGAGAATCCCAGTTACTTCACACGAATTACCGAGCGCGCTGCACCATTCCTCTACGAAATAGTGCAGGAAGTGGAATCCCGGGGACTGCCTCTGGAGCTGGCGCTGGTGCCTATTGTCGAAAGTGCCTTCGACCCCAATGCCTACTCCGCCGAACACGCCGCCGGGCTCTGGCAGTTCATCGGCCCCACGGCACGCAGTTTCGGATTGCAGTCAGACTGGTGGTACGACGGCCGGCGGGACCCGCTGGCTTCAACCCGGGCCGCGCTGGACTACCTGCAGTACCTGCACGAGGAATTTGACTCCAACTGGCTGCTGGCGCTGGCCGCCTATAATGCTGGCGAGGGCAGCGTGCGGCGCGCAGTCAGACGCAGCGGCAAACCGGCCGCCACGGTGAGCTTCTGGGAACTGCGCCTCCCCAGTGAAACCCGCGGACATATTCCCCGTCTGCTTGCCGCAGCCCGCCTTATAGCCGATGCCGATCAGTATGGACTGACGTTGTACGAAGTTCCCGACGAACCCTATCTTGAGCTGGTCGACCTGGACTTTCAAATCGACCTGAACACCGCAGCACAACTCGCCGACATAGACAGGGAACTGCTTAAGACCCTGAACGCCGGCTATCTGCAATGGGCCACTCACCCTGATCATCCCCAGAGTATTGTGCTGCCAAGAGTCCATGCCGAACAGTTCCGAGCTGCGCTGGCTGAAATTCCTGAAGACAGCCGCCTGACCTGGGAAAATTACCGGATTCAGCGCGGGGATACCCTCACCGGAATCGCAACCCGGTTCAATACCAGCGTTGAAGTGTTGCAGAGCATCAATAAACTACGCGGCTCACATATAATCGCTGGCAGGTCCTTACTGATACCGCGCACCGGTGGCGACGCCGCAGGGCAGTCACTGGCCAGCATTCTGGCCAACAGGCCCAGCACCGATGCGGAGCCTACGCCAACCAGCTATCGGGTTAAATCCGGTGACAGCCTGTGGCAGATAGCAAAGCGCTTCGGCCTCAAGGCTGGGGATATCTCGACCTGGAACAGCATAGCACTGAACGCTCTGCTGCATCCTGGGCAGCTGTTAATGTTGCAGCCACCTGATCTGGTGGCTGCCCGAAGCAACAGCGCTGCTTCCGCAAGGCGCGTAAGGTATGAAATCAGCAAAGGCGACACCCTGTTCCAGATAGCCAGAAAATTCAGGGTTTCAGTAGATGATCTCGCCACCTGGAACGATTTTGATACCACGACAACCATCTTCCCGGGACAAACCATTGAAGTGATACTGCCGCTTACCTTCTTTAACTGAATCGCTGCAAGGCAATAACGTGAGGCGAGCGAAACCACTGCTGGGGCAGTTGATCACAGCAATAAATACACCAATTACCAGCTGGCCGGTGCATACCGATTGCTGGACTAACAGAAAGACAGGAATGCGCTTATGGGTTTTCTAGCAGGAAAACGAATTCTCGTGCTGGGCGTCGCCAGTAAACTTTCCATCGCCAGTGGCATTGCCGCCGCCATGCACCGGGAAGGGGCCGAGCTGGCACTGACCTATCAGAATGAGAAACTCAAAGGGCGGGTCGAGGGCTTTGCCGAAAGCTGGGATTCCAACCTCACCTTCCCCTGTGACGTCACCAATGACGAAGAGATTGAACAACTGTTCCGCGACCTGGGCCAGCACTGGGACGGATTGGACGGGATCGTGCATTGCCTGGCCTATGCACCGGCAAATGAACTGGATGGCAACTACGTGGACGTCACCACCCGCGAAGGTTTTCGCACCGCCCATGAAATAAGCTCTTACAGTTTTGTCGCGCTGGCCAAGGCGGCTCGGAGCCTTATGCAGGGGCGCAACGGTTCACTGTTGACCCTGAGCTATTTTGGCGCCGTAAGAACACTCCCCAACTACAATGTCATGGGGCTGGCCAAGGCAAGCCTGGAAGCCAACGTTCGCTACATGGCTGCCGGCCTGGGACCGGAAGGCACCAGGGTAAACGCCATTTCTGCCGGCCCGATCAGAACCCTGGCCGCATCGGGAATCAAGAGTTTCAGAAAAATGCTTGATCACAACGAAAAGCAGACGCCATTAAGACGCAATACAACGATCGACGAAGTGGGTAATGCGGCTGCCTTCCTGTGTTCCGACCTTGCGGCCGGAATCACAGGAGAAATACTCTATGTCGACGGCGGATTCAATATTACCGCCATGGGCAGTCTGGAAGACGAGGGAAGCTCTGACTGATTCCCGCCTTGCTCTGCGGGAACCAGAGGTTCCCTGGCTACAGCAGCGGCTCTTCTGGCAGCTGGCTGGTGGTGATGTCCGCGTTCGCACGCAGGTGATTGAGATAGGAACTGAACAGCGACTGACTGCGCTGTGAGAGGATGGATTGCTCAATTGCGAGCCGTTCCTGCTCTGGCATGGAAGCCAGATCACCCACCGTCACATTATTCAGTTCAACAACGATGTAAGTGCCATTAGTCAGCGCAATACCCTGATAAACGGGTTCATCCCCTTCCGGGCTCGGCAAGGCAAACACGGCATTGGTAATCTCCCGGTTAACAGCCGTGGAATCCCGGGTGATACCTTCCTGCTCGATCCACTCAAGCTCATTTTCCAGCAACAGCTGCTCTACATCCTGCCCCTGGACCAGATTGCCCAGAATTTCCTGGCCCAGTTCCATCGCACGCTCTCTTTCAATTTCGGTACGCAGAATAACGGCGATCTCAGCCTCCACCTCATCCAGCGGCCGCACGGACTCTTCCTGACGCTCTAACAGGTGCAGAACGATGGCCTGTGAATCATTCACTTCGATTGGATCGCTGTTAAATCCACCTTCCATCACATCACCGGAGAAAGCCGCCTCGATGACAACCGGGTTGGCAAACAGGCCCAGACCACCGGCGCGGGAGAAAAAGCCACTCTGCTGAATCTCCAGGCCCAATTCCTCATTCATGGGTTGCAGATCACCCGACTCGAACGCCAGGTTTGAGAGAGTCTCCAGGCGCTGCGCATAGATCTGTTCCGCCTGGGTAGACTTAAGATCCCGGGAGATTCGCTCGGAAACCTCTTCATACGAAGCAAACTGCGTGACTGCATCCTCGGTCAGTTTCACCAGGTGCACGCCGAACTCGGTCACCACAGGTTCGGACACTTCGCCCACTCCCAGTTCCAGCAGTGCGTCTTCGATGGGCTGCGGGAACGCTGTGCCATCAGAGTAGCCGATGTCTCCACCCTGCTCGGCGGAAATAATATCACTGGATAGCTCCATGGCCAGCTCGGCGAAATCTTCACCGTCGGACAGCCTCTGTCTGGCGGCAGTCGCCTGCTCCAGAGCTTCCGCTTCCGATAACGATGCGCCCACTTCGAAAAGGATATGGGCAGCCCGACGCTCTGCGGCTCCTTCGAAAGCGGACCGTTCTTCCTCATATTGAGCGCGAATAACCTCCTCGTCTATATCAATCTCATCCATGATGGCCGCTCGATTCAGTTCAACGTACTGAACGTTTACCCGCTCAGGGATGGCGAAATCTGACTGGTTTGCTTCATAATACTCGGCTATGTCTGCATCCGGAATTGGCTCGCCGAGGGTCCGCGTGCCGAGTGTCAACGATAAGAATCGAAAATCCCGGGTCTGCAGCCGCAACTCCGCGACTCGCTCCAGCTCGGCTTCTGTAACGAAGCCCGTTGCAGAAAACGCATTGGCTAACTGTGACAGCTGCATACTCTGTCTGAGCTGCTCACGATAAATTGGAACATTCATTCCTTGCGAGGCAATAGTACGGATCGCCAGGTTGCTATCAAACCTGCCGTCAATCTGGAAAGAGGGATTCTCGATAATAGAGCGATCGATACGATCTTCAGAGATGCCAAGCCCGGCTTTCTGAGCCGCCTGGCGCAGCAGAACTTCTTCCACCAATTGATTCAGAGCGATCTGCTCCAGAAGTCCCTGATCGATATTCTGTATGTTGCCTCCCAGGGAGGCGATCAGATTCTGCGTCCCAAGAGCAAGCTGCTGCTCGGTAATTTCATCACCGTTCACCTCGGCAACAGACGGCGCTGTAATAAATCCACCGATAATAGATTCCACGCCCCATAGCGCGAAGACGGCTACAATCAGGCCTATTATTACTTTGGCGATGACACCCTGGGTATTGTCTCTAATGTCCTGGAGCATACTCTCTGATTAGCCTCAAACTTTTGTTTCATTCTTTAATGAAAAAGGCGCATCAAGCTGATGCGCCCCGTATCGCCTGCCAGATATTTCCCCGCAGGGAAAGCCTGGTGTCAGGCTTGGCCTGATCTTAATCAGACCCGGACTGTCAAAATAAGGTTCTTAACCCCTGATAGTTTCCGCCTAGGAATTGACCGCGTCTTTCAGAGCCTTACCGGCTTTAAAGCTGGGCACCTTGGCCGCTGCAATCTGAATAGGCGCACCTGTCTGAGGGTTACGGCCAGTTCGCGCTGCACGATCCTTGGTTGCGAAGGTTCCGAAACCTACCAGCACCACTGGATCATTTTTCTTGAGTGAATCGGTAATGGTGTCGATCATGGCGTCTATGACACGACCTGCCTCTGCTTTGGAAATATCTGCACTGTCGGCGACGGCATCTATCAATTCTGATTTGTTCACGTTATCCCCTTTTCTCGTTTTTGAAGTAGCAGTTTTTCTTATTGTATTGACTCTGATAATTCACCTGCTTCCATTCCCCGCACCCAGTGTTACACGGTTGAATTTCACAACTGAATAATGAGTGGTAATTGAATAAGTTTTCTGTACCCAGCTCGATTTAAATCTGATCGTTGCCGCGGAACCCCCGCGACACCGGCCCTTTATACCAATTGCTCGAAACAGGTGTCAACCTGAAAAAGCGCGTGATCAATGGGTATTGATCAGTTTTTCGTCGCCCGGTTGTTCAACCTCGTCTTTGCTTGAATCGCTTTCAGTTTTTTCTTTTTCCTGAATCGGTTTCGGAGTCGGCATGTATTGTAATGCAATTTCTAAAACCTGATCGATCCAGCGCACCGGAATAATTTCCAGATCTGCTTTGATGTTATCCGGTATTTCTGCCAGATCCCTTTCATTTTCTTCAGGAATTATGACCGTCTTGATATTCCCGCGATGGGCTGCCAGCAACTTCTCCTTCAAGCCACCTATGCGTAGCACCTGACCTCGCAAGGTTATTTCGCCGGTCATCGCCACATCTGCACGAACAGGAATCTGCGTCAGCACTGACACCAGTGCCGTGCACATGCCAACACCGGCACTCGGACCATCCTTAGGTGTGGCCCCTTCCGGTACGTGAATATGCAAATCAAATTTTTCATGAAAATTAGTGTCCAGACCAAGAGCCTGCGCCCTGCTTCTGACAACGGTGAAAGCGGCCTGAATCGATTCCTGCATGACATCACCCAGAGAACCGGTTTTAATCGTCTTACCTTTACCCTCGACGGCGATAGCTTCTATCGTCAGCAGCTCGCCACCCACCGAAGTCCATGCCAGACCGTTGACCTGACCGATCATGTTTTCTTCCTGGGCCTTCCCGTAATCGTACTTACGAACCCCGGAATAAGTTTCCAGTTTCTCCCGATCGATGATCAGCCGGACCGGCTTGTCCTGCATGGCATTTTCCTTGACCACTTTCCGACAGATCTTGGCAATTTCACGCTCCAGCCCGCGCACACCGGCTTCCCGTGTGTAGTAGCGGATCAGATCCCGGATCGGCTCTTCGCCTATTTCCAGTTCATCTTTTTTCAGGCCATTGTTTTTTTTCTGTTTGGGAATCAGGTACCGCTGGGCAATATTGACCTTCTCATCCTCGGTGTATCCCGGGATACGGATCACTTCCATGCGGTCCAGCAAAGGCCCGGGAATGTTCATGGAGTTGGAGGTGCAGATGAACATCACCTCTGACAGGTCATAATCCACTTCCAGATAGTGATCATTGAAATTGTGGTTCTGTTCAGGATCCAGCACTTCCAGCAAGGCTGAGGCGGGATCACCCCGGTGATCCATCCCCATCTTGTCTACTTCATCAAGCAGAAACAACGGATTCTTCACGCCGGCCTTGGACAGTTTCTGAACCAGTTTACCCGGCAGTGAGCCGATGTAGGTGCGTCGGTGGCCCCTGATTTCAGCCTCGTCCCGGACACCGCCAAGCGCCATGCGGACGAATTTGCGGTTGGTAGCCCGCGCGATGGATTCGCCCAGAGAGGTTTTCCCAACCCCTGGCGGACCAACCAGGCAAAGAATAGGACCCTTCAGTTTCTTGACCCGCTTCTGAACCGCCAGATACTCGAGAATTCTTTCTTTTACGTCCTGCAGGCCGTAGTGATCGTTTTCAAGTATTTCTTCCGCCTTGGTCAGGTCCAGACGCACCTTGCTGCGCTTTTTCCAGGGGATGCTTACCATCCAGTCTATGTAAGTGCGGACCACCGACGCCTCAGAAGACATCGGCGACATCATTTTCAGTTTGTTCAGCTCAGACAGTGCCTTGTCCTTGGCTTCTTTGGGCATCCCCGCTTCATCGATCTTGTGTTTAAGCTCTTCTGCCTCATTGGGGACATCATCCAGCTCGCCCATCTCCTTCTGAATAGCCTTCATCTGTTCATTCAGGTAGTACTCGCGCTGGCTTTTCTCCATCTGTTTCTTGACCCGGCCACGGATTCGCTTTTCGACCTGGAACAGATCGATTTCCGACTCGATCAGTGCCATCAGGTGCTCGATGCGTGGTTGTAGATTAGCCAGTTCCAGAAGATTCTGCTTTTCCTGCAGGCGCAGAGACATGTGTGACGCGATGGTATCAACCAGACGACCGGGTTCGTCAATGCTCGAAATCGAAGTCATGACTTCCGGTGGTATTTTCTTGCTTAACTGCACGTACTGATCGAACTGGGACAGCAATGATCGCAACAGGGCATCAGCGTCTTTCTCGTCCAGTTCATCGGGATGCAACTCCTTGACGTCCGCGACAAAGCAGTCGTTCTCCATGGCAACCTTGCTGACCTTGGCCCGGGTAAGCCCCTCCACCAGCACTTTCACCGTACCATCCGGAAGACGAATCAGTTGCAGGATGGACGCCACGGTCCCGATCTGGAACAGGTCACCGATAGCCGGCTCATCCTCGGTGCCGTTCTTTTGCGCAACCAGCAGAATCTGCTTGTCTGCAGCCATAGCCTTTTCCAGGGCCTTGATTGATTTGGGGCGTCCCACGAAAAGAGGCTGCACTATCTGTGGATAGACAACCACGTCCCGCAATGGCAGCAGAGGGTAGGAATCGCCGGAATCTTGGAGATTTTGCTCGGAAAGGCTCATAAATCACTCGCTAGAAAATTGGAGGCGCCACAACCCCGGATTATGCTGGTTTGCAGACGACCTTAGTATCCCCTGATATGGAGACGGCCAGTGGATTTTTCAAGCACCTGGAGCAGGTTTTACTCGTCGACGGCCTGCCGTGGCGCGTCTTCCTGTTCCAGGTTTTCGTACATCAGCAGAGGCTCAGATTCACCGGCGATGACTGCTGCGTCGATAATGACCTTGCTGACTTTTTCTTCCGATGGAATGCGATACATGGTCTCCAGCAGCACACCTTCCATGATGGACCGCAGGCCTCTGGCGCCGGTTTTACGTTCCTGGGCTTTGGCCGCGATGGCTCGCAGAGCGTCCTCCCGGAACTGAATCTCGACCCCTTCCATTTCGAACAACTTGGCGTATTGCCGGGTCAGCGAGTGCTTGGGCTCCCGCAGGATTCTGACCAGCGCATCCAGATCCAGCTCGTCCAGGGTGGCGATCATCGGCAGTCGCCCGACAAATTCCGGTATCAGACCGTATTTGACCAGATCTTCAGGTTCCACGTCCTGGAGGGTTTTACCCACCTGATCCTCGTTTTCCCTGTTTCTTACCTGGGCGGTGAAACCAATCCCGCTCTTGTCGGAACGGTCTCTGATGATCTTGTCCAGACCGGCAAAAGCGCCGCCACAGACAAACAGAATATTCGATGTATCGACCTGCAGGAACTCCTGCTGCGGGTGCTTTCTGCCGCCCTGAGGCGGAACCGAGGCGACGGTGCCCTCGATAAGCTTTAATAGCGCCTGCTGCACACCTTCACCGGAAACGTCACGGGTGATAGAGGGGTTATCCGATTTACGGGATATCTTGTCAATTTCGTCGATATAAACGATCCCAATCTGGGCTTTTTCGACATCATAGTCACATTTCTGCAGCAGCTTCTGAATGATATTCTCGACATCCTCGCCGACATAGCCCGCTTCTGTGAGGGTAGTCGCATCAGCGATGGTAAAAGGCACATCCAGCAACCGCGCCAGCGTCTCAGCCAGAAGGGTCTTACCGGTCCCGGTAGGCCCGATCATCAGAATATTACTCTTGCCCAGCTCGACATCGGCGCTGCCTTTGTCGTAGTTGAGGCGTTTGTAGTGATTGTAGACTGCTACAGAGAGTACCTTCTTGGCCCGCTCCTGACCGATGACATATTCGTCCAGGGTTTTCTTGATCTCTTCCGGAATGGGCAGTTTACGCCCTCCGGACTCCGAGTCTTTTTCCTGTATTTCTTCACGGATGATGTCATTACACAGATCGACGCACTCATCGCAGACAAATACTGAAGGACCCGCAATCAGCTTACGCACTTCGTGCTGGCTCTTGCCGCAGAAGGAGCAATACAACAGCTTGCCGTTGTCGTCGCCCTTGTTGAAATGATCGTCGGACATCTGTTCCTACCTCACGCCTGCGTTGTTGCGATAATTTTTCGTATTAACAGTCTGTTAGAGCCTTCGCGGCAGCTCATCAAACAGATCAGCGACATGTACCTGAAAACATGCAGGCTAACGCCAACAATTGCAAGCCCTGTCCAGGAAAAATGTCAGGCGCTCCTGATCTGTCAGGAGCGCCCGGGTTTTAATCGGTGGTATCTTCTTTTTTATCTACCCGTCGCTCAATTACTTTATCCACCAGCCCATAGCGTACGGCTTCCTCGGCACTCATGAAGTTGTCGCGTTCGGTATCCCTGGCTATCACCTCAATGTCCTGGCCGGTATGGAAGGCCATGATTTCATTGAGGCGGCGCCTGATTTTGATTATTTCATTGGCCTGAATTTCAATGTCCGAGGCCTGGCCCTGGGCGCCGCCACTGGGCTGGTGGATCATCATGCGCGAATGGGGTAGCGCAAACCGCTTGCCCTCGGCGCCACCGGTCAGCAGCAGCGCCCCCATGCTGGCAGCCTGACCGATGCACATGGTACTGACATCGGGCTTGATAAACTGCATGGTATCGTAAATGGACAGGCCGGCGGTGACCGAACCGCCAGGCGAGTTGATGTACAGACTGATATCCTTGTCCGGGTTTTCCGATTCACAGAACAACAGCTGCGCGACGATCAGGTTGGCCATGTGGTCCTCGACCTGCCCAGTGACGAAAATTACTCGGTCTTTCAATAACCTGGAGTAAATATCGTAAGACCTTTCTCCACGCGCGGTCTGTTCTACGACGATGGGTACCAGGGCGGAATGAATAGGGCTGTTTTCGTATGCCATTTAAGAAATATTCCTGCAGCAGTTAGGACTGCCCATTATAGCGGCAGCCATGAAGTGTGGGGAGAATTCCGCCTCGATCAGTTCACGATACGGCAGAAAGGCGCCATCGCGCGGCTGGCGCCTGGTTGGGTTTCGGCCGGGAGTAAACGAAACTTACTCTGCCTCGCCCTGTTCCGGGTTATCGACCTGGTCCGGCTGAGGTTTACCCTGCTCATCCGCTTTGGCTGACTGTGCCGATGCCGCGGGCGGATCAGTCTTGATGACCTCCTCATAACTGACCTTCGTCTCACTGACATCCGCGTTGTCGAGAATATAATCGAAAGCCTGATCTTCCAGCACCGAAGATTCCACCGCGGCCAGTTGCTCTTCGTTACCGTAATACCAGTTGACCACTTCCTGAGGGCTTTCGTAGGTTGAGGCGATCTCTTCTATCGCCTCACGAACTTTGTCCGGATCGGCATTGAGATTCTGGCTGGAGATCACCTCTCCCAGCAACAGGCCACTGGTTACCCGCCGCAGCGCCTGCTCCCTGAACAACTCGTCAGGCAACAGACTGGGATCCATTTTCTGCCCGGCGCCAAGCCCCATTCTCTCCATGGCCTGCCGGCGCAGGTTGTTAATCTCTCCGCCAACCAGCGTCTGGGGCACTTTCACCTCACAGGCTGCCAGCAACGCTTCAATAAGCCGATTTTTGAGCTTGTTGCGCCCGGCGGTTTTCATTTCACGTTCCATGTTCTCCGCTACTTCCTTGCGGAAAGCCTCCAGGCCACCCTCTTCCACACCGAAGCTGGCAAAAAACTCGTCGTCCAATTCCGGCTTGAGCTTTTCGGAGACAGAATTGACGGTCACCTCGAACTGGACCGCCTTCCCGGCCAGATCCTTGTTGTGGTAATTCTCGGGGAAAGTGAGATCAAGTGTCACTGATTCCCCCGCCTTCCTGCCCAGCAGTCCGGCCTCGAATCCAGGGATCATGCGGCCGGAACCCAACTCAAGGCCGGCACCCTTGGCCTGGCCACCCTCAAACTCCTCGCCGTCCCGGCGCCCGACGTAGTCGATGTTCAATTTGTCGCCATCGGCGGCCTCACGCTCGACTTCCTGCCAGGTGTGTCTCTGCTCGCGCAGGGTTTCGATCATCTCGTCAATATTCTGATCGGTTAATTCACCGACCAGCTTTTCCACTTTTAGCACTGAAAAATCAGGCAGCTCCACCTCCGGGTAAACTTCGAAGGTAGCGGTAAATTCGAGGTCCTTGCCCTCGTCGATTTCGTTAGTCTCGATCTGGGGCTGACCAGCGGGGCGGATATTTTTCTCGGTCAAGGCCTCGTAGTAGGAGCGATTCATCAGCTCTCCGATGACTTCCTGGCGAACACCTTTACCGAATTTGCTCTTCACTACCCTCAGGGGGACCTTGCCTTTGCGAAAGCCGTTGAGCCGGATATTTTGAGCGGCTTCCTGAAGACGAGCGTTGACCGCTGAATCAACCTCCTCGGACGGAACAGCAATCGTCATTTTTCGTTCCAGATCGTTGGTGGCTTCTACGGAAATTTGCATCTATGAACCTCGTTTACCTGATAAAATGTTTGCCCGTGGCCGAGGGCGCCAACCCAGGCCTGCCGGCAGGCGTGTGGTGAAAGCCTGCAAATGCTTGTAGACGGGAATTTTGAGCTTGTCTTTTTATAGGCTTTTCAGCTAGTTAACCTAAACAAAGCCAACCTTACAAGGTGCGCGATTGTGCCACATTGGCACCTCACATTCAATATCGAACCGAGACCTTGAAAGCCCAATGAAAGCAAGACACCTGGCCGCACAGAGATCGGCTGTTTCATCCTGCCAATCCAGGCCGCGGCCAGGCCGTTTTCGCCCTGTCACAGGACGGCACCGGTGGCGCTGATTAATGGTGTAATTCTGGCCGGGGGACAGGGCTCCAGGATGCAGTATCAGGACAAGCCACTGCTATCTCTGGCCGGCCGGCCCTTGCTCACACATGTCATCACTCTGGCCCGTCCCCAGGTGGAAAACCTGGTTATCAGTGTCAACAGCAACCTGACGGCATACCAGCGTTTTGGTCTCCCCCTGGTAACCGATCGATCTACCCCGCACCGCGGACCGCTGACCGGGCTGTGCAGTGCCATGGAGTGGTGCCGGGAGCAGGGTCAGCACGATGGATTTCTCGCCTGCTTTCCAGCCGACGTGCCCTGTTTCCCGGACGATGTTGTTACCACGCTGCTGAGCGCTCTGCGCGCCTTACGCGGCCGTCTCCCGGACAACCCGGAAACAGGCGAGACGGTTGCCTGGTGTAAAACCGGCGCTCAGATTCAGCCGCTGTTTTCTCTCTGGCCAGTTACCTGCCTGCCGCGACTACAAGAGGCAGTTCGCCTTGGCATTCACGGCCCCAGGCTGTATTTCCGCACCAACCCCAACCTGACCGTTTTGTTACCAGCCCCGCAGCCACCGCTGTTTTTCAACATCAACACGCCACAGGATCTGGCTCACGCCGAGCGACTGCTGCGTACTGGCTGAAGGAAACTGCGGGTTGCTGCGGGTTGCCCCGGGTTGCCAGGCGCAGGGAATTGAGGCAAGCTTGCGTCTCGACGGGCAGGTTGGTCTGCGTGCTGCACGGCAGGGAACCAATACAGCGACCCGCTGTCATAAACTGTCATAAAACGTAAAACAGGTTCCGAGGCGACTTATGGCTGATTCCACCAGATCACAGGACATTGCGATTACCAAAGCCCCTCCACGCAGCGATCGTTTCTACAGTGACGACGAGCTTTGGTACTTCCGTACCAGGGAACAGGGACAGGTGGGGCCGTTTCGCTATCGGTCAGAAGCGCAGTCAAGCCTGGAGCGTTTTCTCCAGGACCTGCAGAACCAGTTACAAAGGCCCTGAGTTTGTCCCGCACCAGGAGAGTGACCGTTAATTCCTCTGCTTCTCCTCGAAATCCAGGGAAGCGGAATTGATACAGTAACGCAACCCTGTCTGCGGTGGTCCATCGGGAAACACATGGCCAAGATGGGAATCGCAGCGACTGCAAACCACCTCAACACGATGCATACCCAGGGAAAGGTCTTCGTGCTCCTCGACGCTCGATGGACTCACCGGCTGATAGAAACTTGGCCAGCCGGAGCCTGAATCGTACTTTGTATCAGATGCAAATAACGGCTCGCCGCAGGCGGCACAGCAATACATACCGGCATCCTTGGCATTCCAGTACTTGCCGGTGAACGCTGGCTCCGTTCCTTTTCCCCGGCATACTCGGTATTGCTCCGGGTCCAGTTCCTGCTGCCACTGCTGCTCCGACTTTACGATTTTTGTCACTTTCGCTACTCCTTAATTCAGACCTATTGCCGACTTACTTCATGAATCCTGTAACAAACCCGGAGCAATTGCCAGACCGTCACGGCATTTGCGCACAGTTTGTATCTTCCAGGCAGTACGACGCTCGTCGCGTACGGGATTTACCGCTAGAATAATAGGACTCTATTGCGAGAACCTGAACCATGAAACCCGTCAAGCAGTCACAAAAGCTGGCCGCCGTGTGTTACGACATACGTGGCCCGGTCCTGGAGGAAGCCAAGCGCCTGGAAGAAGAAGGCCACCGCATCCTTAAACTCAACATCGGCAACCCGGCAGCATTCGGCTTCGATGCGCCGGATGAAATTCTCCAGGATGTCATTTTGAACCTGCCTAATGCACAGGGCTACAGTGATTCAAAGGGTCTGTTTTCCGCGCGCAAGGCAATCATGCAGGAATGCCAGAAGCTGCAGATCGCCAATGTCGAAATTAACGATATCTACCTGGGCAACGGGGTCAGCGAATTAATCACCATGTCTATGCAGGCACTGCTGAACAACGGTGATGAAGTGCTGATTCCGGCCCCTGACTACCCGCTTTGGACCGCCTCGGTAAGCCTTTCCGGGGGCAGACCCGTGCACTATCTATGTGATGAAACCGCAGAGTGGCAGCCCGATCTCGCTGATATTGAAAGCAAGATCACTGAAAACACCAAGGCACTGGTCATCATCAACCCAAACAATCCCACTGGTGCAGTTTACAGCAGGGAAGTACTGCTGGAGATAGTTGAAGTCGCGCGCAAACACAATCTGGTGCTGTTCGCCGACGAAATTTACAGCAAGATCACCTTTGACGGCGCCCAGCATATCCCGCTGGCCTCGCTGTGTGACGATTTACTGGTTGTCAGCTTCAATGGCCTTTCAAAGGCCTACCGCCTGGCGGGGTTCCGCTGTGGCTGGATGATCCTCAGCGGCGACAAGGAACGGGCCTCGAGTTATATCGAAGGCCTGGATATCCTGACCAATATGCGACTCTGCGCCAATGTGCCTGGACAGTTTGCCGTGCAGACCGCTCTGGGTGGCTATCAGAGCATCAACGAACTGATACTGGCGGGTGGCAGACTCTATGATCAGCGTAACCGGGCGTGGGAATTACTGACCCAGATCCCCGGCGTGTCCTGTGTCAAACCGAAAGGCGCGATATACATGTTCCCGCGCCTCAATCCGGACTATTACCAGGTCACTAATGATGCGCGCCTGATACTGGAATTGCTTGACGAAGAAAAAATCCTGCTGGTCCAGGGCAGCGCCTTCAATATCAAAGACAACAACCACTTCAGGTTGGTGTTTCTGCCGCGCGAGGATATTCTGGAAAAAGCTGCTGAAAGCCTGGCCCGATTTCTCGCCCGGCGTCGGCAACGGCTGGCTAATGTGGGATAAACGCAAAGCCCATCGTGTGCAGGAATTTCCGTTGTAGTGGCGTAAAACCAGAATCCACAACCTGCCAGGCACTGAATTCCCGTCGCTCGGTAAGCTGTCGGCGAAGCCTGTCGAATGTGGCTGCTGACGGGACAACCCCCGCCGAGCATTCAGCGCGAAGCTGTCGATCCAGTTTGCGAATACTGAAAGCCCTGGCCAGCACTTCGGCACAAAAGCAGTCAGCCTGATCCGGAGTTTCCACTTCGATTGGTGCCAGTTTGATAGGACTCAACTCCTGTACAGACTGGAGGCTCGAATTCTGCTTGGCATGCCCCAGAAAATCGGCCACCTGCCGACAAAGCCAGGTGGTCGCCTTCAGTTTCGCCTCCCGCGAATAACCGGCAATGTGCGGTGTGCCGAGTGCGACTTCCTGAAGCAGTGCAGGATCAAGCCCGGGCTCCTCCTCCCAGACATCCAGGATCACCGTCAGATCCTGCCGACGGCACAACGCCTCTTTCAGCTGCTCATTATCAACGACCGCACCTCTGGACGTGTTAAGCAGTATGCAGCCCGACTTCAACTTTCCAATCCGGCTTTTACCCAGAAGGTGGAAAGTGGGGTAATCCCCTGACCGGGTCAGAGGCACATGCAGGCTGATCACATCCGCGGCCAGCGCCGTGTTCAGATCCACCATCATTGCGCCGGCCCGCTCGAACGCGCGGCACTCATCAAAGCTCAACAGGGGGTCATGAATCAGGCAGCGAATACCGAGCAAGGCGAGCCTGGTGGCAAAGCGTCTCCCTACATGGCCTGCGCCAATAAGAGCAAACTTCTTATCAAATAAGTTGACCTGACGCTGTTTGGCCACCTCGGACAGACCGGCAAAACAGTAGTCGACAACGGCTTCGGCGTTGCTGCCTCCAGCGGCGCAGAAATGGATTCCCCGGCTCTGCAGAAAACTCTCATCAACATGGTCGGTACCACTGGTGGCTGTCCCCACCAGCCTGACGGCAGTTCCCTCCAGCAGCTGCTGATTAACCGGTGTAATAGAGCGGACCAGTAAAACATCGGCATTACGCAGTTCCTTGCTGGTGATCTCACGGCCCGGCAGAAGCACCAGCTCGCCCAGCGCGGCAAAGCTTTGTTCGACGGAGAGAATATCTGCATCGGCTACTATGCGCATGACTACCTGCCATTACTTGAAAGAATCATTGAGCCGCCCCGCCGCCTTGACCATAGATTCACAAAAGCGTTCCTCGAACTTATAACGTCGAAGAAAATCTGCCAGCCGCTCTGTATCCGCAGGTTCACGCTGCAGTGCGTCCAGCCCAACAATGGAAAATTTCTCATCGGGGTCCACCACATCTTCGACGATAGTGGCCAGGGTTTTACTCAGATAGGCCTGCTCCCGGTGATTTTCCAGCAGTTGACCGAGTTTGGCAGCACCGCGCAACGGCAGCGCTCCCACTTTCTGCAGATTGTTATAAATATCATCCAGACAGCTATATTCCTGCAGCAACGCCCTGCCCTTTACCGGTCCGAGCCCGGGTATGCCGCTGATCCTGTCCACTGCGTCACCTACCAGGCCAAGGTAGTCGGGTATTTGACTGGGAGATACACCAAATTCAAGCTGGATCTCGGCCGGTCCCCGCCTGGAATTTTTCTGATAATCCCACAGGTGGTCCTTTTCACTGCGCAGCAATTGTGCCAGGTCTTTATCCCGAGTAACTATGACGAGTCGATCGTCCCAGAGCCGGCCCTCACTTCTCAGACGCCGCGCCAGGGTACCAATAATGTCGTCTGCCTCGTATTTACGGCTGCCGAAATTGGCCAGACCAAGAACACTGCACAACTGGGCACAGGCTTGCAGTTGATAGGCCAGATTATCATCCGGAAGTTCGCGATTGGATTTGTAGGCATCGCAAAGCTGGTGACGGAAACCGCAGAACAGGCTTTCGTCCATCGCTACAGCTACCGTGTGCGGATTTTCCCTGCGCAGAAACTGCAGGAGGAACTGCGAAAAGCCATAGAGAGCCCCCAGGTTTTCGCCATCGGCATCATAGCATTCCACATAGGGTGAAAAATGTGCCTGGAAAATGTAGATGGATGCATCGATCAGGTAGGCAGACATCGGCGCGTATCTTTTTCAGTGGAGGTAACAGACAGCACAACACATGCTGGATTTTCCGACCCGAGGCCGCCATCTGCACTATGTGTTCAGTCGCTCAATCAGTTTTTTTACGGACCAGGTAATAGTATTTATCATCCTGCTGAACTTCCTCCAGCAGCTCGTGCCCGAGGTAGAGGCAGAACTTGGGAATATCCCTGGCCGTGGACGGGTCGGTAGCAATCACCCGCAGCAAGTCACCGCCCTGCATATCCCGAATCTTATTGTGCAACAGCATGACCGGCTCGGGACAGAACAAACCGCTGGCGTCAAGCTCAAGCGGAGAGTTCTGGACTGTTTCATCTTTCAGTTTGTCAGACATGGTATTCCTTGACCCGATAAGAGTGACGCGCTCAGCCCTTTGTTGAGTCAGTGCAAAGTTCGCAGTCTACCCGATTGAGACGGTTTGCGCTCGGCGCCTGGTCACAGACAAGCAGGTTACAGGTGCTGGTATCCGGGTCAAAATTCACATAGATTTCGCCTCGCTGCAGCTGACCCAACACCTGTTGGACTTTCTCCTCAAGGCTGAAATCCCTGACACCGTACTCTGTGCCCTCCCGGCTCACATACTCTTCGATAATGCCGTGCAGGGCGTCAGCAGACAGCGATGCATGTGGGATTTTCATAAGACGGTCACTCGCAAACTTGTATTCTGAACGCTTTGATTATCAAACTGTCAAGCAGAGATACCCTGACCTATCTCCACCAGGTCCAGCAGCGCACCGTCCTTAGCCCCTGCCCTCAGCTCCCCGAATGGAAAAAGGCTTGTGTCGGCCAGGTGCGAGAGCGACACATTAGCGATACTTTTAAAAATGGTTTCGATCCGGCCCGGGTGCTGCCGGTCCCATTCTGCCAGCATTTGCTTGATCACCTGTCTCTGCATATTGGGCTGGCTACCGCAAAGATTGCAGGGAATTATTGGAAAGCGTTTGAGCCCGGCATAACGGGCTATTTCTTTCTCTTTACAATAGGCCAGCGGCCTGATCACCACATTATCGCCATCATCGCTTAACAGCTTGGGCGGCATGGCCTTCAGTTTTCCGCCATAAAACATATTCAGGAATAATGTTTCAATAATATCTTCCCGATGATGACCGAGCGCAATCTTTGTCGCACCGATCTTGCGGGCATAGGTATACAGACTCCCCCGCCGCAGCCTGGAACACAGGCCGCAGAAGGTCTTGCCAGCCTGCGTCTTGTCCTTGACCACCGAATAAGTATCCTGTTCGAGAATGTGGTAATCGACACCCTCGGATTCCAGGTATTCGGGCAGCACATGCTCTGGAAACCCAGGCTGCTTCTGATCCAGATTTACCGCCTTGATGCGAAAATCGATAGGGGCGTGACGCTGCAGACTGATCAGAATATCCAGCATCGTATAGGAATCCTTCCCGCCCGAAAGGCACACCATCACCAGATCGCCCTCTTCGATCATTTTGAAATCGGAGATTGCACGACCAACATCACGACGCAGGTTCTTGTGGCTCCGATTCAACAGGAACTGCTCTTTTTGATTGTCCATTCTACCTTACCGAAATGCGAAAACTTCGCCGCTAAACACGCTCAAAAACCGTCGCTATACCCTGACCGAGACCTATGCACATGGTGGCGAGACCTAGAGCAGCATCTTTCTCCTCCATGAGATTCAGAAGCGTGGTTGAAATGCGGGTTCCTGAGCACCCCAGAGGATGGCCCAATGCGATAGCACCGCCTTTCAGATTGACTTTCTGGTCCATAACATCGAGCAATTCCAGATCTTTCAGCACTGGCAGGGATTGCGCCGCAAAGGCCTCGTTCAGTTCCACTATCTCGATATCCTGGATGGACAGCCCGGCCCGGGCCAGGGCCTTCCGGGACGCCGGCACGGGCCCGTATCCCATGATCGATGGGTCGACACCGGCGCAGGCCATGGCCCTTATTCTGGCCCGGGGTTTCAACCCCAGCGCCAGGGCCCGCTCTGCTGAAGTGATCAGCATCGCCGAAGCGCCATCTGTTATCTGCGACGAAGTACCTGCAGTCACGGTACCGTTGACCGGATCGAAGACCGTTCTGAGCCTGCCCAGACTCTCCAGATTGGTTTCTGGCCGGATCGTCTCGTCCTCCTCCAGCAGCCTCTTTATTCCGTCGGCATCATGGCCCTCCACCGGCACAATCTCGTTGGCAAAGCCACCGTTGCGTCGGGCCTGGTCGGCAAGCGTATGGGATCTGACCGCAAACCGGTCCTGTTGCTCCCGCCCAAAACCGTGCATGCGAGCCAGCACTTCGGCAGTCATGCCCATCATCCACGATGCCTTGGCTATATGCAGTGAAGCCTTGGGGTTCGGATCCACGCCATAATCCATAGGGACATGGCCCATATGCTCGACGCCGCCAACCACAAACACATCTCCGTTGCCTGTCTGCACTGCCTGAACGGCAGTGTGCAGAGCCGACATCGACGAACCGCAAAGGCGGTTTACGGTCTGACCACAGGTCGAATGGGGAAGCGCTGTCATCAGTGCGGCATTACGGGCAATGTTCCAGCCCTGCTCCCTGGTCTGATTGACACAACCCCAGATGACGTCTTCGACCTCTGCCGGGTCAAGCTTGTCATTGCGCTGCAGAATCGCATCGATCAAACGCGCCGACAGTTCCTCTGCGCGTACGAAACGGAACGATCCATCTTTGGAGCGCGCCATGGGAGTGCGAACACAATCTATAACCACTGCATCTCTTGCTTGAAATGTCATCGTATTTTCTCCCGACTAGGCGCGCAGTTCATAGAATTTACTCCCGGTGGATGCCATTTCCCGGAGCTTCTCAGTGGGTTGATACAAAGGACCCAGCTCACTGTATTTATCCGCCAGGCGACAGAATTCGGCGCTGCCCAGTGAATCCACATACCGCAGAGCACCGCCACGAAAGCTGGGAAAACCGAGGCCCAGAATCAACCCCATGTCTGCCTCAATCGGGCTGTCAATAATCCCATCCTCCAGGCAACGCACGGTCTCCAGACACATAGCCAGCATCATGCGCTCAACTATCTCCTGCTCGGTAAATTCCCGGCCAGTTTCCTGCACCGTGGTCACCAGTGCCTGCGCCTCTTCGTCAACAATTTTCCTGGGTTTACCCCGTTGGTCGGGCTCGTAACGGTAAAAGCCGCTACCGGTCTTCTGGCCCAGGCGCTTGTGCTGATACATGATATCCATGGCACTGGTAAACGTTAACTGCATGCGATCCGGAAACCCTTCTGCCATGACTGCCTGGGCATGCACGCCGGTATCCATTCCTATCACATCGAGCAGATACGCAGGGCCCATCGGCCAACCGAATTTTTCCATCGCCCTGTCAACCGAGAGAAAATCCGCACCATCGCGCAGCAGCATAGAAAACGCGCCGAAATAGGGAAACAGAATACGGTTTACCAGAAACCCGGGGCAGTCATTCACCACAATCGGCGTCTTACCCAATGTTTTTGCATAGGCCACTACCGTAGCAATGGTTGCGGGACTGGTCTGCTCACCGCGAATCACTTCTACCAGGGGCATGACCGGCACCGGATTGAAAAAATGCATACCGCAGAAATTCCCCGGGCGCTTCAGGGCAGTGGCCAGCGAGGTAACCGAAATAGTTGAAGTGTTAGTAGCTATTATTGCATCGTCGCTGACCTGTTGCTCGACTTCGGCCAGCACCTTCTTCTTGATGGCTGAATTTTCCACGACGGCTTCTACAACCAAATCCACCCGCTTGAAACCGCTGTATTCAAGAGTAGGTGTTATTGCCAACATGGCATCCAGCATCTGTTCACCGCTCATCCTGCCCCGGCTCACCCGCTTGGAAAACAGTTTCTTCGACTCGGCCAGTCCGGTGTCGATTCCCTCCCGGGCAATGTCCTTCATGATGATCGGGACGCCACGTAACGCCGACTGATAAGCGATTCCTCCCCCCATAATACCGGCGCCCAGCACGGCCGCCTGCGTGACCGAACTTGCTTCGGACATCAGCTTCCTGGCCTTGCTCCCTAGGTACTGATCATTGAGAAACAGTTGCACAAGATTGGCGGCAACTTCGGTTTGCGCCATATCCACGAAGGCAGCATGTTCACACTCCAGCGCTTTATCCCGCGTCAGGGTCGCCGCCTGTTGCATAGTCTTTACGGCAGTGACAGGGGCCGGGAAATTCGGACCAGCCTGCTGCATCACCAGCGCCTTCGCGGTCTCGAATGCCACCATCAATTCCGCTCCCTGCAGCATCAGCGGCGAAGTTTTGCGTTGGCGGATTGCCTGATAATCAAGCTTGCCCGCATTGCATTGCTTAATAATGGCCTCCGACGCCTCGAGCAGTTTTGCCGGCTCAACAATCGCATCCACGGCACCTTCGGCGAATGCCTGACGGGCCTTAACATGCTGTCCGCTGCTGATCCACTGATTCGCGTTGTCAGCCCCGATCAGGCGCGGCGTCCGTACGGTACCGCCGAAGCCCGGAATAATGCCAAGCTTCACTTCCGGAAAGCCCAGGGTCGCTGATTCGGTTGCCACCCGGTAATCGGCAGCAATTGCCAGTTCCATGCCTCCTCCCAGCGCCACGCCGTTCAGGGCGGCGACCGTGGGGAAAGGTAAGTCTTCCAGGCTATTGAAGATGGCATTGGCCTGCCGCAGCCAGCCCAGAATTTCCTCCTTCGGCGCCTGGAACATGGCGGTAAACTCGGTAATGTCAGCCCCGACGATAAATCCGGCCTTGGCGCTGCTGAGAATGAGACCACCGACGTCAGCCCCAGCGGCCGCCACTAAGGCATCGCGAAGCTCCAGCAGAGTCTGTTGATTGAATTTATTGACCGAAGAGCCTTCCAGATCAAAAACCAGGCTGGCTATACCGGATGGAAGTCGATCGACGCTTAATGCCGTTCCTTTGAAAATCATGCTCGAATATCCCCTGGGGTCTGATCCCCGAATATACTTGGTTCGCGGCGGTGGCGTATTATAGCGTTGGCAGCCGATTAAATCGAAAGCAACTGATGCTGTCGGGAATCGATGCCGGCACGCTATCATTGCCTCTCGACCGGCTCTTACCCTGAACACCCCTGAATCAGCCGAATATGACAATGCTCAAGCTCCTGTTCAAGAGTCAACTCGCTACACTGGCGATTCTGGCCACCTCCGTAACAGCCACCCAGGCTGCGGAGCATGGCGTCATTGTTCAGTACCATCATGTGGCTACCGACACGCCGGCATCAACCTCCCTTTCCCCTTCCGATTTCCAGCGCCACCTGACCTACCTGCGGGACAACGACTTCAATGTGATGCCACTGGATCAAATGCTCGAGTCCTTGCGATCCCGCCAGCCGATACCGGACAGGAGTGTCGCCATCACCTTCGACGATGGCTACCTGTCGATCTACGATACTGCCTACCCCATGCTGCGGGAATTCGATTTCCCCTTCACTGTCTTTATCAGCACCGGCCCCATTGACAACGGCCAGGCCGGTTTTATGAGCTGGTCTCAACTTCGAGAGATGTCCGAACACGGCGCTCTCATCGCCAATCACATGGTCGAGCATCCCTACATGCTCAACCGTGAGGGAACAGAAACGGAGAGCCAGTGGATTCAGCGGCTGCGCGAGGAGTTGCTGTATGCGGAACAGCGTATCACTACCAATACCGGGCAATCCCTGAGATATCTGGCTTATCCTTATGGTGAGTTTGATCCGGCTGTTAAAGCCATGCTCGCTGCCGAAGGATTTACCGGCATTGCTCAGAACTCAGGCGCGGTGGGCTATCATTCCGACTTCCTGGCACTGCCCAGATACCCGCTCGCCGGCATTTACGCCAATCTCGACACAGCGCGGGTCAAATTCGATTCGATGGCTTTCCACGTGCTTGAGCAGATACCGGAAAGTCCTGTTACCGGAGCAGACAGCCCCGCTGCCCGGTTGCGTTTTGCCCCCGGTGACTATGCATTTGACCAGATAAGCTGTTTCGCAAACAGCCAGCCTTTACCTATGGTGTGGCTGGACAGAGATTCGGGACTGGTTGAACTGCGCCCCGATCAGGCATTTACCGGCAGGCGCTGGCGTTATATCTGCACGGCTCCCAGTCCGAGTTCCGGCAGATTCTTCTGGTACTCGGTGCAATGGATCAATCCCGACGCGGATGGCTGATACAGGCGATTCAGTGTCCTGGCTTCGCTACCAGACCGACAGCTCTCAGCTCACCACGATGACCTGCAACTAACCACAGTGTCGTGTGATAAGTGCGGCCACTTTCAACTGAAACCGAAAACTTTGCTCAGCCGCTGTACCTTTCAACAAGGCCGTTCTGCTGCATGATGGTCTGCAGCTCGTCCACGTATTTTTCACCCCGCTCCGAGTAGCCATCCAGCCCATAGGCCAGCACCAGCGCATCGAGCCTGCCCCGCTGATTACGCATTTGAAACCGCATTCTGCGAAAGCTGTCGTAGCGATAATGGGTGTTGAGGTTCATGAAATAGGCCCGCACCGCGGCTTCGATCGATTCGAATGCCTGCACCTCATGGCTGGCATCGGATCCGCGACGAATGGGCACGAGCCCACAGCCGTCGTCGAAGCACCACTGTCCAAACAGGTTGTTCCCCTCCTTGGCAAACCGCGAGGTCCCCCAGGCGGACTCGGTGGCGGCCTGGGCAAGCGCCAGAGGCTTGGGAATGATATCCACCCGTTTGAGCAATTCGAAGACGATTTCGGTGTCCCGCATCTCCTTGCTCTCCAGATCATAGCGTCGCGCGATGGCCACCAGATCATCCTGTTCCTCGGCACTCAGGGAGCCCCCCACCTGCAGTACGCCGGACATCGCCAACAGACGTTCCCGGGTCTGACGCACGCGCCTGTTCTGCTCATCGATATAGAGTTCCAGGAAGTCAAAAAACATCTGCTTCTTGACTTCAACTTCCTGAATCGACGCGAAATCCGGGAATACGGCGATAGGTTGAATCTGAGCAGGCTCTGGAACCAGCCGTTGTTGCCGGTGCTGCAACGCCACAACCAGTAACGCCATCATGGCACATACCACCAGTGCCCCAAGGGGGAACTCGCGGCTGAAAACTGCTTTTGCTGAACGTTTCAGGAGCAGGAAGGGATTTTTCATTGAGCGCGCTCATTACTGGACCGGAAGATCTGAATATCCGTCTTATACGCGGTGGAGTGCCTGACTGGATTGCCTCCTGACATCAGGATCCAGGATCGGTCTTACTCCCCCCGCGACAGTCTGGCGACGCCGGGGACTGCTGCTGACGTGCCGTCCATTCCTGAGGGGTATAAAGGTGCAGAGCCAAAGCATGCACGCCTGCGGCCAGTTCTTCCTCCAGCAATCCATAAAGCTGGCGATGACGTTTCAACGCCATCTGACCGTCGAAGACCTCCGACACTGCAACAATCTTGAAATGACTTTCAGTCGCCTGGCCTCCATGTCGATGGCTTTCATTTTCCACCTCCAGATGGAGAGGCGCCAGCGCTGTCTGTAACTTGCCTTCGATTATCTGTTGTACTGACATTGATAAACCCGTATCACTGGTTTCTTTGGCTGCAAATTATAGCAGTGATCGGTAACATGTGCCGCTGTTCCACATTCAACAGGTAATGCTATGCCAATTTCCTGGTACCCAGGCCATATGCACAAGGCGCGCAAGCAGCTGTCCGCCACCATGCGGGACACCGAGCTGGTGATTGAAATCCTTGATGCCAGGGCGCCACAGGCCAGCTCCAATCCCCTGCTCGCGGAACTGCGGGGAGCTCTGCCCTGTATTAAAGTTCTCAACAAGGCCGACCTGGCCAACCCCGAGTTGACCCGCCTCTGGCAGCGTTTTTTTGCCAGTCAACCCAACACCCGCTGCCTGGTCAATGGCCTCGACAAGCTGCTGACCCGTTCTGCACTGATGTCCGTCTGCCGCGAACTGGTGACCCGCAACACACACCCCGCCCATAGACACCAGGTATTGATCACGGGCATACCAAACGTTGGCAAATCAACTTTCCTGAATCAGATCCTGGCCCGCAAAGTCGCCAGAACCGGCAATGAACCAGCAGTGACTAAAGGTCAGCAAAAGGTCAAACTCGAGGAAAACTGGTTTCTGGTGGATAGTCCAGGCATGATGTGGCCGAAACTTGAGGACCAGCAGGCAGCCTATCGACTGGCCGTCCTTGGCAGTATTCGGAATACTGCCATTGATCTCGAGGATATCGGCTGGTTTGCCGCCGAAACACTGCTGGCCGGCTTTTATCTACAACTGCAATCCCGTTACCGCCTGGAGACTCGCCCGGCAGATACTGAGGAATTACTCACCCGCATCGCCACCGGCCATGGCTGCCTGGGGCGTGGTGGTCACGTGGACTGGCACAAGGTATCCGAACTATTATTGGGCGATTTACGGTCAGGTCGACTGGGCCGTATTACCCTGGAGAATCCACCCTCACCGGACTCTACCGCAGACCCTGCACTGGAGACTGCCATGGATTCCGTATTGGACTCTTCATCGAGCTCTTCAACCGATCAGACAAACTGAGGTAATTTTTCAGCATGAGCATCACAGGACAGGCTGACACCGAACCCACGACTATTGGCGCACCGGCTTCTGCGGCCCCACAGGAATCCTCTTATCCCGCTTTTGACTGGATAAGGAGTGAGGAGATTGCCTCACTGAACCTGGTGGTAGAGGAATATCGACACCGTGAAACCGGCGCCCTGCACTACCACCTCGCGTCCAATCACCCGGAAAATGTTTTTCTGGTTGCGTTTCGTACCGTACCCATGGATTCAAGAGGCGTGGCCCACATACTCGAACACACAGCCCTGTGTGGCAGCGAAAAATACCCGGTACGTGATCCGTTTTTCATGATGATCAGACGATCCCTGAACACCTTCATGAATGCCTTTACCAGCAGTGACTGGACGGCTTACCCTTTCGCCAGCAAAAACGAAAAAGACTATTTCAACCTGCTTGATGTCTATCTGGACGCCGCTTTTTTCTCTCGCCTGCACCCACTTGATTTCGCCCAGGAGGGACATCGACTGGAATTTACCGATCCAGGAAACAGCGACACGCCTCTTCAAATCAAGGGCGTCGTGTACAACGAAATGAAAGGCGCCATGAGTTCCACGAACAGTGTTCTCTGGCATACCATCACCAAGCATCTCTACCCGACTACCACTTATCATTACAACAGCGGTGGTGACCCGGCTGAAATACCTGATCTCAGCTATGAGCAACTACGCCAGTTCTACAAGACTCACTATCATCCCAGCAATGCGGTGTTTATGACTTTTGGTGACATCCCCGCCTCTACGTTGCAGGAAAAATTTGACAGCCTGGCACTCTCCCGCTTCAAAAAACTGGATATCGACATCTCTGTCAGCGATGAAAAACGATACCTGGCTCCTATCCGGGTGGAAGAGTACTATAACAGTGATGAAGCATCCGGCAATCGCACTCATGTCGTGGTTGCCTGGCTGCTTGGCAAAAGCATCGACCTGAAGGAGCTGTTTGAAGCACAGCTCTTGAACGCGGTCCTGCTAGATAACAGCGCCAGCCCTCTTCTCAGTGTCCTGGAGACTACCGACCTGGGCAGCTCCCCCTCCCCCATGTGTGGCCTGGAAGATTCACACCGGGAAATGAGTTTCATGTGCGGTCTGGAAGGATGCGCGGAAGGCTCCACTCGCGCGGTGGAGAAGCTTGTGCTTGAAACACTGGATAAGATTGCCCGGGACGGTGTGCCGCAGGAGCAGGTCGAAGCGGCATTGCATCAGCTTGAACTGCATCAGCGGGAAATCACCGGCGACAGTTATCCTTACGGGCTGCAGCTGATTCTGTCCAGCCTGTCCACCTCAGTTCACCGCGGCGACCCCATTGACCTGTTAAATATCGACCCGGTTCTCGAGCAGCTGCGCGGGGAAATCCAGAATCCCCGTTTCATTCCCGACCTGATTGAAAGACTGCTGCTCAAGAACCAGCATCGTCTGACCCTCACGTTGTCGCCGGACCCGGAACTGTCAACCCGGCAGGCCGAAGCAGAGCAGAAGCGCCTGGATGACTTGAAGCGCCAACTGGATGCGCAGCAGGTCCAGCGCATCATCGAACAGGCCAAAGCGCTTTCGGAACGGCAGGAACAGGAAGACGATCCGGATCTGCTGCCAAAGGTTGGATTGCAGGACATCCCACCGTCTATCGAGCAGCCCGGATCAACACGGGTCAAACTGGCAGGATCAACGAGTACCGTCAATTTTTACGGTCAGGGTACTAACGGAATCTGCTATCAGCAGGCCATTATGGAGCTGCCTGCACTGGACGAGGAATTGCTGCCACTGCTGCCGGTATACACCAGCTGTCTGACTGAACTCGGAGTGGGCGAACTGGATTACGCGCAGGTGCAAACCTGGCAGTCCCAGGTAAGCGGGGGTATCAGTTGCTTCAGCAGCATCCGCAGCACAGTGGCGGATGAGCAGCGGGCCAATGGCTACCTGGTGCTTTCTTCCAAGGCCCTGCAGGACAACCACGGGGCTATGACAGAGCTGCTGTCCCGAACGTTGCACGACGTCAGATTCGACGAAGAGCGTCGCATCAGGGAAATCATAGAGCAGATCTGTGATCGCAAGGTTTCCAGTATCACAGGCCAAGGCCATGCCCTGGCCATGGGCCTCGCCTCCAGTCAGATGAGCCCAGCGGCCAACTTGAGCTATCGCTTCGGCGGCCTCGCCGGCATACATTTTCTCAAGTCGCAGCGGGAGGCGCTTAAGAATCCCGACAAGCTGCAGGAATTACTCTCGCAACTGGCCAGGATCCATCAGCAGGTACTGGCAGCACCGCGCCAATTTCTTGCCATTGCCGAACAGGATCACTGCGATGCGGTGATCGCAGACATGCAACGCAGCTGGAAGGCTGACTCGCAAGCGCAGTCCTTCAGCGCTCTGCAATATCCAGCGAACCGTGCCCAGGTGCGGGAGGCCTGGACTGTTCCTACCCAGGTAAATTTCTGCGCCAAAGCATTTCCTACTGTTCCCTCCGGCCACCCCGATCACGCCCCCTTGACCGTGCTGGCAGGATTCCTGCGTAACGGTTTCCTGCACCGGGCGATCCGCGAACAGGGCGGCGCTTATGGAGGAGGAGCGGATCAGGATGCCAACTCGGCGTCTTTCCGATTCTACTCTTATCGAGATCCGCGACTCGATGAGACTCTGCACGACTTCGATCGTGCTATAGACTGGCTGTTGTCATCCGACCACCAGGCCTGGCAACTTGAAGAGGCTATTCTCGGCGTCATCGCCAGCATGGATAAACCCTCTTCCCCGGCGGGCGAAGCCAAGCGGGTTTTCTACAACAATCTGTTCGGACGCGACCAGGAATTCCTGAACGACCTCAGGCAGCGAATTCTCGCCGTGACTCTGACTGACCTCAGGCAGGTGGCTGAAACCTGGCTTAGGAGCGAGCAGGCCAGCATCGGTATAGTGACCAGTAAAGCGAACCTGGCAGGGAGCCGGTTGGAGCAGATCGACACAATTTCCCTGTGACAGAGAAATAGAAATACTCTATTTTTCAAAAAGATAGGGTTTAACTGAACGGCGCGATCAAAATATATTGCACCAGCAGTAAAAAAATTGGCAGCTTGCCGGAACTTTTCCTGCAGCAGTCAGTCTTAGTTAGTGTAGGTAGATGTGTAGACAAAATTGTGGGTTTTGTTTCATTTATCTCTCCCTTGATAGTATATTAAGCCCGGCTCTTGTCGGGCTTTTTTTTTACGGAAAAATAAGCAGTTAGCCCTGCTCCCTGCCCTGGCCGATACCGATTGACCATGAACGAATTGACTGCCAAGAAGGAAGCTGCCCGAGTCACCCTGGTGGGCATGTGGCTGGATCTGGTGCTGGGCCTGTTAAAGTTAATAGGCGGAGCATCTAACGGATCATTCGCCCTGATCAGTGACGGGGTTCATTCGCTGAGCGACGCGGCATCTGATGTCTTCGTACTGATCGTCGGTCATTTCTCCCATGTTGAACCGGACCGGGAGCATCCCTATGGTCATGGTCGCTTTGAAACGATCGGTACAGTCGTCATGGGAATGTTCTTCTTCGCCATCGCAGCGGTGCTGCTGTACGACAGCTTCCTGCGGCTTATTTCCGGTGCGGAGCTGCCAGTACCAGGCTGGGGTGGTGTGCTGATTGCGGGTTTGTCAGTGGCCTCCAAGGAATGGATTTACCACTACACAATGCGCACTGCCAGCCGCCTCAATTCCTCTTTGTTGAGAGCCAATGCCTGGCACAGTCGCTCTGACGCCATATCCTCTATCGCGGTGATGATCGGCATTGTAGGAGCGCAGCAGGGTCTGCCCTGGCTGGATCTGGTGGCAGCCATGTTCGTCGCGGCCATCATTGCCAGAATTGGCTGGCAGCTCTGCCTCGACAGCCTGAAAGAACTGGTCGACACTGCCATTCCCCAGGAGCATCAGGACAGGATAAGGAAGACTATCCTGGAAATTCCCGGCATCAACAAGGTAACGGCCCTTCGCAGTCGACAGTCAGGCGGAAAGGTGCTGCTGGAAGCGCAGTTGGAGGTAGATCCCAGAATATCAGTCTCTGAAGGCCACCAACTGGGCGAAGTGTGCACCCGGGTTATCATGGATAAATACCAAAATATCAGTGATGTAGTGGTACATATTGATCCTGAGTCTCATGCTCAGGTAGACTCTGTGGAACTACCCCTTCGCCATGAAATCGTGACACTGATAACCCGACACTGGGAAGCCCTGCTGGACCAGTCCGACATCAAGAATATCGATCTCCATTATCTCGGCAACGGCATCGAAGTGGATCTTTACCTGATAAGCGATGCGGTGGACAGCCGGCTCGCCAGTCAACTGGCCGAGGCCTTACGCCCGATCTCCGCGGTCAAGCGCCTGAAAATATACAACAACATCCTTGAGACCAGCGTGGTCCGCCAGTTCTCATAAAACGCTTCCAATTGAAAGTGTTTTCCCTATACTAAGGGTGTCTCCGCAAGGCCCGCACAGCAGAAATCTGGCACCTTTGAGCAATAGGTATATGCGCTCCCAGGCGCAGTAAAATATAAAAATAAGAATGAAACCGACTGATATTGCCAACCCGGATTACTTCCATAAGGTAGTCGACTGCCAGTGGGCCTGCCCGGCTCACACACCGGTTCCCGAGTACATCCGTCTGATCGCGGCCAAGCGGTATACCGACGCCTACATGATCAACTGGCACAGCAATGTGTTTCCCGGCATCCTTGGGCGAACCTGCGACCGCCCCTGCGAGCCCGCCTGTCGCCGCGTTCGGGTAGAAGAGCAGCCGGTGGCGATCTGCCGTCTGAAGCGGGTTGCAGCAGACTATAAGTCCGACATTACCGATCGAATCCCCCTGGTCCCGACAGAAAAAAATGGCCGGCATGTGGCATTGATTGGCGGTGGCCCGGCTTCCCTGACTGTGGCCAGAGACCTGCTCCCCCTGGGCTACGAAATTACCCTGTTTGAAAAAGACCGCAAGAGCGGCGGCGCCATGCGTACCCAGATCCCACGCTTCCGGCTGCCCGGTAAGGTCCTCGAGGAAGAAGTCAATTACGTGCTCGACATGGGCGTCAATTGCCGCTTTGGCGTGGAAATAACCAGCATGCAAGCCCTGCTGGATGAAAACTTCGATGCAGTTTTCGTGGGCACCGGAGCGCCGCTGGGCAAGACCCTGGGATTACCGGGTTTCGAAGAATGCCGGGCAAACATACACACCGGCATCGAATGGCTTGCCAGTGTGGCATTTGAGCATGTCGAGCGCATAGGTAAGCGAGTCATCGTGCTGGGTGGCGGAAATACGGCAATGGACTGCTGCCGAACAGCCAAGCGGCTGGGTGGTGAAGAAGTGACAGTCGCGGTGCGCAGTGGTTTCGACGAAATGAAGGCTTCACCCTGGGAAATTGAAGATGCGCAGGCCGAGGACATCCCCATCCTGAATTTTCATGTTCCCAAGCGTTATCTCCACGAAAATGGCAGGCTGGTAGCCATGGAGTTCGAAAAGGTACGCCGTGAAGTGGATACACAGGGCAAACGCAAACTGGTACCCACAGGAGAGGACCCCGTCATCATTCCCTGTGACGACGTTCTCTGCGCTATCGGTCAGGAAAACAGCTTTCCCTGGATAGAGCGGGATCTGGGTATTGATTTCGACCAGTGGGATCTGCCGGTCCTGAACAAAGAAACCTTTCAATCCACGCACCCGCGGATTTTTTTCGGTGGCGATGCAGCACTCGGGCCCGACAATATCATCACCGCTGTGGCCCATGGTCACGAGGCAGCCGTGTCCATCGATCTGGTTTGCAACGGGAAGGATCCGGAACAGAGACCACCGCCCGACACTCAGATGCATAGCCAGAAGATGGGAATTCATCAGTGGTCCTATGACAACGACATCAGCACCGAATTGCGTCAGGCAGTGCCCCACGCAGATAAGGCCGTCAGCCTTAACGACATTAACGTAGAGGTGGAGCTGGGCTTTGACGAACAGTTGGCCTATGACGAAACCATGCGCTGCCTGAACTGCGATGTACAAACGGTCTTTACCGACAGTCTGTGCATCGAATGCGATGCCTGCGTGGATATCTGCCCGACCGACTGCATCACGTTTACGCAGAACGCAGATGAAGAACAATTGCGCCATTCTCTGATCGCTCCGGCAACCAATACCGATCAGGATTTATACGTATCGGGCGAACTGAAAACCAATCGTGTCATGGTAAAAAGTGAGGACCTGTGCCTGCACTGCGGGCTCTGCGCAGAACGATGTCCCACCAGCGCCTGGGATATGCGTAAATTCTTATTTAACACGGCAAAGGCTGGAGCATCATGCCAGAAGTCATAACCACCTCGGAAGCCTCCCGAATTACGCCAATTGCCCGGGTAAATGACTTTGTGGTCAAATTCGCCAATGTTAATGGCTCTGGATCAGCAAGCGCCAATAACATGTTTGCCAAGGCTGTTTTCAGGATGGGAATCCCGGTCAGTCCGCATAATATTTTCCCTTCCAATATTCAGGGATTGCCTACCTGGTACGAAGTCAGAATCAGCGAGAAGGGTTATCTTGGCCGGCGAGACGGCGTCGATCTAATGGTGGCCATGAATGAGCAGACCATCAAAAAGGATATCGAAGCCGTCGTGCCTGGCGGCTATGTCCTCTATGACAGCTCGAAACCATTGGCGCCGCACCTGCTGCGGGACGACATCAATTACCTGGGGGTACCCCTGAAAGACATTTGTCTGAGGGAGTTTGAAAAACCCACGCAACGGCAACTGTTTAAGAATATCGTCTATGTCGGTGCTCTGGCAGCGTTTCTGGAGATCGACTTTCAGGTGTTAACCGATCTGGTGGGTGATCAGTTCCGCGGCAAGGAAAGACTGATCCCCCCCAACATACATGCCCTTGAACTTGGCCATCAATACGCCAGCAAGAACTTTAAATGCCCCCTGCAGATAAAGCTGCAGCGTTGTGGCGAAACTGGCAATAAAATCCTGCTCGACGGCAATACTGCCGTAGCGCTTGGCTGTGTCTACGGAGGGGCCACCGTTGCCGCCTGGTACCCGCTTACTCCGTCGACGTCAGTGGTCGACAATTTTGGTAAATACTGTCAACGACTGCGAATCGACCCGGGCAACGGTAAGAGGAAGTATGCCATCGTGCAGGCCGAGGATGAGCTGGCTGCTATCGGTGTCGTGATTGGTGCCGGCTGGAACGGCGCCAGGGCATTCACCGCCACCAGCGGTCCAGGTATTTCACTCATGCAGGAATTTCTGGGCCTGGCGTACTTTTCTGAGGTCCCGGCAGTGATATTTGACATTCAGCGAGCTGGCCCGTCCACAGGAATGCCAACCAGGACTCAGCAAAGTGATTTGCTCAGCTGTGCCTATGCGTCACATGGTGATACCAAGCACATCCTGCTGATTCCCGCCGACCCCACCGAGTGTTTTATCTTTGCAGCGGATGCTTTTGATATTGCTGATACCCTGCAGACGCCGGTTATTGTAATGAGCGATCTGGAACTGGGGATGAATGAACAGATGTGTGACGCCCTGCAATGGGACGATGGCCGGGAATACCAACGCGGCAAGGTCCTCAGTCAGGCCCAACTCGACGCAGTAGAGGAATTCTCCCGCTACCGCGATGTGGATGGTGACGGCATCGGGTACCGGACTTACCCGGGCACTCATCAGGATAAGGGCAGCTACTTTACTCGCGGCAGCTCTCATGACGACAAAGCTGCCTACACAGAAGATGGCGACGTATACGCCGCGGTCATGGACCGGATAGCTCACAAATTTAATACAGCAATTAACTATCTGCCAAAACCCGAAATAAATAGTACGGAATGTGAGAATAATTCTCAGTTAAAGCTTGGCCTGCTGTTCTATGGTACGACAACCAGCGCCATTCAGGAATCTCTGGACAGCCTTGAACGCCACAACTACCATTTTGATACGCTCAGAGTCAGGGCATTTCCCTTTCACGACGCTGTGCAGAATTTTATTGATGCACAGGATGTAGTTTTTGTGATCGAGCAGAATCGGGATGCGCAAATGAAGAGCTTATTGAAAATTGAATGTGACATCGACAATGCAAAACTTATTTCCATACTCAACTACAACGGTGTCTTAATAACTGCACAGCATATCGAGACCTCAGTACTTAACCATCTCGGAGCACTGAGCGCGCAAGTCGGCAACAGTGAAGGAAGCCAGGCTTCTTAGGCAAACTGACATGACCTACATACGTAAACCTAAATTCGCCAACCCGGATCTCTGGACAAATGACCTGGGTTTGACTCACAGGGATTATGAAGGCTCACTGACAACCCTGTGTGGCGGTTGCGGTCACGACTCCATCAGTGCCGCGATCATACAGGCGGCAGTGGGTATGTCCCTGCCCCCGCACCGTGTCGCCAAGCTTTCAGGTATAGGCTGCTCCTCAAAAATACCCGCCTACTTCCTGAATAAGTCACACGGCTTCAACTCGGTACATGGAAGAATGCCATCGGTGGCAACCGGCGCGAATCTCGCCAATAAGGAGCTCTATTACCTAGGCGTTTCCGGCGACGGCGACAGTGCTTCTATCGGCCTCGGTCAGTTCTGCCATATCGTACGCCGCCGTATCAATATGCTTTATATCGTTGCCAACAACGGCACTTACGGGCTGACAAAGGGGCAGCTTTCCGCTACCGCCGACCCCGGTTCCCGGACTAAATCCGGAGAGGAGAGCCTGTACGACAATATCGATATGGCCACGCTGGCAATCGAGTTGGGCGCAAGCTTCGTAGCACGCAGTTTTTCCGGCGACAAGAAACAGCTGGTTCCGCTGATCCAGGCCGGCCTCAGTCACAAGGGCTTTGCATTCATCGATGTAATCTCTCCCTGTGTCACTTTCAACAATACTGATGCCTCCACCCATGGCTATAAAAATACCTGGGAGAACTACGAGTCATTGAGCGATATCGACTATGTTCCCATGCGTGAAGAAATCACCACCAGCTATGCCGAGGGTGAAGATAAGGAAATCACCCTGCACGATGGCTCGGTGATACATTTACATAAAACCAGTAGTAACTATCAGCCCTATGATCGCGAAAACGCCCTGCATCACATCAATGAGTACAAAAAGAACGGCAAAATAGCGACTGGACTCCTGTATATCAACCAGGATGTCTCGGATTTTCACGAATTGAATGACAGCGTGGACAAGCCCTTGAACGCGCTGTCCAGCGTAGACCTGTGCCCTGGCCAGGAAGTGCTCGAAACCATCAACGAAACCTTCCGCTAGGCCACAACCCGCTGACAGATCAGCGGGGCTGATCAGGCGAGCGGTTGCCGGGCCAGATCTCAACTGAACAGGCGCTGGAACCAGTTTTTCTCGAGATCGCTGCGGCAACCGTCGTACTGAGCCCCGAACTGCTGAGCATTGGCCTGTACCCGTGATCCGGTGTCCAGCAACCACGGTTTTTCAAGGTGGCTGCCCCTGGCATAACCACCGTTGCCTTCATGATAGGCAAAATAGAGACCGGCGGCATCGTGGGGTGCAATACCGCTGGTACGCCGACTCATGGCGTTGTACCAGCCGACGAAATCGATCGCATCATCGAACTTGTCACGCCTCCCGCCCAAATTACCGCTCCGGGACAGGTATTCTTCCCAGGTCGTATCCAGCGCCTGGGCATAGCCATAAGCACTGGACGGTCGGGCGCCGGGGAAAATCCAGAGAAACTTTCGTCGTGCCGGTTTGACACGCGCCTGGAAAGCACTTTCCTGGTAGATAAAAGCCATGTTTACGGCCAGTGGAATACCCCAGCGATTCTCGCTGCGCCTGGCCGCCTTGTACCAGCTACGCCGGTCTTCAAAAATGGCGCAGATGTCGGTCACATTGGCTGGCTGAGAGGCGGCACAGCCAGTCAAAGCTGCGCTCAGGTAAAGGCTGCCAAGAGGAATCCAGCATTTCATAGCGACAGAATTGCTCCGGGTTATGGCTGTCAGGTTGCTGAAGGACCAGGGCGCTTGCCGGTCCTTCGTTAAAACCGGCTCAAAGCGCTCATTTACACCTGATAAACTGCGCTTTCTTGCCGGTCGTTGCCTCGTCCTGGCAGTACTGGTGCCTTTTATCTTCCTGTTTAATCAGGTCGGGATTTTCCAGGGATCCGTCCTGGAGCCCTGCTTAAGGAACCTCTGATTAATTAGAGGTCCCTTAACTTTGAGCGTCCAGAAAGGCTAAAAATTCCCCTTCATCAAGAATTTTTACTCCCAGTTGCTCTGCCTTGGCGAGTTTCGATCCGGCCCCGGGGCCCGCTATAACACAATCAGTGTTTCGGGAAACGCTCCCGGCGACCTTTGCGCCCAGCTCTTCCAGGCGACCTTTTGCCTCACCACGGGTCATGCTTTCAAGGGAGCCGGTCAGCACAAAGATCTGGCCATCCAGTACCTTATCCTCACCGGATACCGTGATGTCTTCCCAGTGCACGCCGCGATCCCGCAGCTGTTGAATAAAGGCCAGATTTTCGTTGTTATCAAAAAACACCCGGATATGTTCTGCCACGACTTTACCAATATCCGGCACTTCCTGCAGTTGCTCGGAATCCGCCTCGATAATCTTTTCCAGGTTGCCAAAATATCCAGCCAGGGCTGCGGCGGTCGCCTCACCCACTTCACGGATTCCCAGACTGTAAAGGAATTTTGCCAGAGACGTATGCTTACTTTTTTCAATGGCTGCCACCACATTGGTGGCCGATTTGATCCCCATGCGCTCGAGACCCGCCAGCTGCTCGATCTCCATGGTGTAAATATCCGCAGCGTTCTCGAGGATTCCGTTATCAACCAGTTGTTCAATCAGCTTATCGCCCAAGCCTTCGATATCCATCGCCGACCGTGACGCGAAATGCTTAATGGACTCTTTTCGCTGTGCTGGACAAATAATACCTGCACTGCAACGGTAGAGCACCTCTCCGTCTTTTTCCACTACAGATCCGCAAACGGGACAATGCTCCGGCATAGTGATTTTCCGGAGGCGGTTCTCTTCTTCGCCGGGTATGACTTTTACAACCTGGGGAATAACGTCCCCCGCGCGTCTTACAATGACCGTATCACCAACCCTCAATCCCAGGCGCTCAATCTCATCCATATTGTGCAACGTGGCGTTACTGACCGTCACACCACCGACAAAAACCGGAGCGAGCCTCGCCACTGGCGTGATGGCGCCAGTTCTGCCTACCTGAAACTCCACATCGACAACCTGGGTCGACATTTCCTCGGCAGGAAATTTATAGGCCATAGCCCAGCGGGGAGTCCTGGCATTAGCGCCCAGAGTTCTCTGCAGTTCCAGCTGATTAACCTTTAACACCGCACCGTCAATTTCATAGTCCAATTGCGGCCGTTTCGCCAGCAGTCTATGGCAGTAGTCAAAACAGCCGCCAATATCCGGGACGACATCCCTTTCCGGATTGACGGGCAGCCCACAGCTTTCCAACAACTCAAATACCTCGCTGAGGCACGCTGGCAATTGAAAGTTCTCAACAATTCCGATGCTGTAGCAATACATCCGTAGCGGGCGCCCTGCGGCGATTCGAGGATCCAGTTGCCGGAGGGTACCCGCGGCGGCGTTGCGGGGGTTTACAAAACATTTATCACCGCGTGCCGCGGCAGAGCGATTCACCCGTTCGAAGCCGCTTTTGCTGAGAAAAATCTCCCCGCGTACTTCAAAGGTGGTAGGAAGCTCAGTTGCCCTTATAAGCAGAGGGAGCCCACGGATGGTCCTGACATTATGGGTAATATCTTCTCCAACCACCCCATCACCCCGTGTCGCCGCGCGGACCAGTTTGCCCTGTTCGTAAAGCAGACTGACAGCCACCCCATCTACCTTAGGCTCGCAACTGTATTGGAGATTGGTATCGCTCCCCAGCCGTTTTTTTATCCTGGCATCAAACAGGGCGAGATCGGTTTCGTCGAACACCTTGTCGAGGGAAAGCATGGGAATTTCATGGCGGACCTGAACAAAACCGGCTATGGGTGTGCCACTGACCCGCTGGGTGGGGGAATCCGGGGTAACGAATTCCGGATATTGCTCTTCCAGGGCAACAAGCCGGGCAAACAACTGATCATAGTCAGCATCAGGAATCTCTGGACTATCCTGCTCAAAATACAGGCGATCGTGGTGAGCAACCTGCTCACGCAGCTGCTCTATGTCCTTCCTGACGGAGGCAGGTGAAGTTTTCTGAGTGGCGTCAGACCCTGAAGCAGACATGGCTGCCTTCCCCAATGTCGTCAGGCTTGAAGACTATCAGGACTGAACCTGGGCAGCCTTCAACTTGCGTAATTCATAATCCTGAACCCGCTGCCGGTAGTGCTCGATGGTTTGCGAAGTCATGACACTTCGACGGTCATCCCGCAACTCCCCGTCCAGCGCTGCCCGTATCTGCTGCGCTATCCGCAACATGTCATCAAACGCTTCGCGGTTACTGATAACAGCAGGCATCGCCAGGAACAGACTGACCCCCCGGGTCTCGAACTGCTCCATTTTGTCCAGCTCAAAAGTGCCGGGATTAAGAATATTGGCGACGCTGAACACGATCGGGCTATCCACGCGGCTGCCCACGTGTTTATGAAAGATATTCATGTCACCGTGTTTCAACCCGGCCGTGGTTAGCACCTGCAGCAGGTCGGCACCATGAAACATCTCACCTTCCCGGCTCATCACATTGATTACCAGTACTTCTGAGGGCTCGAAATTGTTGCGCGAACCGGAGGCCTCCGCAGAATGCCCGTTACCCCTTCGGTTGCCGGATGCAGGCCGTCTTGATTCACGAGCCTGATTGAAGTCGGTCACCCCGGCCTTTCCTGCCGTGTCCCTGGGAGATTGCCTGGCAGGTTCCTCTGCCACCGTAGCAGGGCGCGCAGCAGTTTCCGCCCTGGCAGTGTCCTGATCCGCAGCCCTCCGCAGCGATGCTGCCGACTCTCCAGATTCAGCAGTTCGGGATTCAGTCTCCGCCTGCGATTTCGCTGACTGGGTAGAAAACAGAGGGTCATCCATGTCCTCTTCGTCAGCGGAATCGAAGTCAACAGGGCCCTGCTCCTGATAACTGGGCTCCTCTTTCCTGCCAAAGCGGGAAAACAGCGAACCCTTCCTGCCACCACGGCCTGGGTCGGCAGAGGTGTTGTCAGTGTCCGGCTGGCCGGCAGCAGTCCGATCAGATTCCGGCGCGCCAATACGATCTCCGGCTGACATTGAAAACTCGCCGAATTCGTCGCCCAGTTCCTCGTCAAGACCCATGGCGGGATCCTGCCGGCCCTCGTCATATTCGCTGAAAATATCACTGGGTTCCTCTGGCTCCGCTTCAGCCTCATCGCGCCAGGCTGCGCTGTCCGGTTCTTCTTCCCAGTCTGAGGAATCATATTGGCCATCGTCATCGGCGTCAGCCTGATCGTACTGTTCATACTGTGCCGCAGCGATCTGGCGACTATCTACTTCTTCAGTCTCAGCATCAATACTGTCCTGCTCAGGCTCAACACGGCGAGTGCCGGACGTCTCCCACTGTTCCAGCGAGTCCTCTTCCGCTTCTTCACCCAGGGCAGCTATCGCCCTCTCGGCCTGATCGGTATCCTTATCAGCGGGCGCGGTCTTATCCCGTCGCTCCGGAGTCTTGGTGCGCAGCTCCACACTGTCCATCAGCATCGGCACGGTCTCTTCGGCTTCGCCGTGAACTCCGAGATCAAGCTCACTCTGCAGCGAATTCTGCAGGTTAACCTCCGCCAGGGAGCGTTTAACGACTCGCGCACCGCCACTGGGCAGTTCGGACATCTCCAGTTCCTCCAGATCAATGTCCTGGGGAATGTTTCTATCGATGGCCAGGCGAATCTGGTTACGCCGGGCCTGTATTGCCACATACAGCCCCCGGAGGATTACCGCGATAACCGCCAGCCCCAGAATCAGAATCAATAACTCTCGTGTACCCATTGTTATGAAATCTCTTCAGGTTGCCCAAAAAACCAATAAAAATTCGGATAAATTTTATTAGGTTATCCCACGGGTAGTGGAATTTCTTTAGCAGAAAAAACGGTTATTTTAGCGGGCCGGGAAAGCGGGTCAAAAGTCACATGGCAGCCAGTTCAGCCGCCTCTTCAATATCCACGGCCACGATCCGGGAAACCCCAGGCTCATGCATGGTGACACCCAACAACTGATTTGCCATTTCCATGGTGATTTTATTGTGCGTAATGAAGATAAATTGCACATTTTTGGACATTTCCTTTACCAGGTTGGCATAACGTCCCACATTCGCGTCATCGAGCGGTGCATCCACCTCGTCCAGCATACAGAATGGCGATGGATTCAATTGAAATATCGAGAATACCAGCGCAATTGCCGTCATGGCTTTTTCACCACCGGATAGCAGGTGAATCGTGCTGTTACGCTTGCCCGGTGGCCGCGCCATGATCGCCACCCCGGTATCGAGCAGATCCTCTCCGGTCATATCCAGGTAGGCATGCCCGCCACCGAACACACGGGGAAAAAGGCTCTGCAGGCCACTGTTAACCTGATCAAAGGTCTCCTTGAACCGGGACCGGGTTTCCTTGTCAATCTTCCGAATTGCGTTCTGCAGCGTAGCCAGTGCCTTGGTCAGGTCCTCATTCTGCCTGTCGAGGTACTCTTTCCGCTCGGACTGCTGCTTGTATTCGTCGATTGCCGCCAGGTTGATCGGGCCGAGTCGCTGAATTCTGTTGGCAAGCTTCTGCAGTTCTTCTTCACAGGCCTGCTCGTTCAGTTCTTCGGGCAGCTCTGCCAGCACCTGATCAAGCTGAAACTTGGCTTCCTCCAATTGCTCCAGCAGGGATTGCTGCCGCACCGAGGCACCCTCGGTCTTGATCCGGTTTTGCATCAGCGCCTCTCGCAGCTCCCCGGATTTCTGCTCGAAGCCTGCGCGCTCCTGCTCCAGGGAGCGGATGGTGTGTTCGTTCTCATCTACCCTGGCCTTGGCTTCAGCCAGTTCTTTCTCAACACCAAGTCGCGTTTCCAGCATCTCCTCCAGATCCACGCGCATCTTTTTAAGCGGCGCGTCGGAACTGTCGATCTGGGCCTGCAAGGAATCGATGCGTTCCCGGGATCGCTGGACCTGGCTGGCCATCCGATCCATGGACTCGCGAGTTGAACGCAGCTGGGCAGTAATGGCCTGGTGGCGCAGCGCCAGCTGATGGGCGGCCTCCTGGTTCCGGTTCGCTTCCAGCTTGCGGCTGTCAAACGCTGAACGGCGCAGTTCCCGCTCCCGCTCCAGCTCCTGCCGCTGCGAGGAATCCTGCTCCATGGCATCGATGGCAGTCTGCAGTCGGGCGCGGGCGCTGGCGGTATTCTCCTCCTCCTGAGTCAGCTGCCGGACGAGCTCATCCAGATCCCGCGCTGCTCTCTGACGGCGCAGGACGGTCTGTTCGACTTTCGCCAGCCTGCCGCTCAGATCTGACTTAAGCTCAGTCAGCGAACGGCTCTTTTCAGCAATCTGCTGCTGCACATCCTCGCGCTTGGATTCCGCCGACGAAATCGTACGACGCGTGGTTGTCTGAATCTGCAGCAATTTGTCGACAATTGCTCCTAATTCATTGATATTGTTCTCAAGTTCAGTGATTTTTCCCTTTCGCTCCAGGATTCCGGCCTGGTTATCGGCTTTGCCCTGTACCCGAATCCACTGTCTGCCGAGCCAGACTCCCCCCTGGGTGACGATGGATTCATGCATGCCCAGGCTGGCACGCCGGAACAGTGCATCGGACAGGGTCTGACAGGCGTACACCCCGTCAAGCATGTCCGCAATCTTCCAGTCGGCTGTCAGCTTGCTGGATAACGGCTCCCAGTCACCCCGGGCAACGCTGCCACCGGTGGAACCGGCGCTGGTGTCCACCAGAGAAACCATACCCTTGGGCAGGCTGGCCAGTAACTGCTCCAGGTTGTCCCCAGGATTGATGCAGATACTTTGCAGAGAGTCTCCCAGTACAACCTCTACGGCTGACTCCCAGCCCTCTTCCACCCTGATGGTTTCACCCAGCCGCTGACTGTTGTTCAGCCCCCTTTCCCCTAACCAGGTGTTCATTGCCGAATCATCCCGACCCAGGGCCGCCTGCTGTAACGCTTCCAGCGAAGAGAGCCGGCCCCGGGCAGACTGCAGGTCGCTGCGCTTGCGGTCCAGTTCACCGCTGTAACGCTGATCCTGCTGGCGCAGTGAGTCGATCTGGGCGTTAAGACTGCGATTTTCGTCCTGCAACTGCCCGATGGACTCCTCCAGCACAGCGATATCGCCGGACAGCTTTTCAGTGTCCTGATCTCCCGTATCTTCCTGCTGCAGAGCGGCCAGCTCCTTTTCCAGGCGGATTTTCCGCTCGAACCCGCGCTCAACAATGGATTCCAGCTGCTGAATCCGGGACTGCTCAACTTCCGCAATCTGGCGTGGCTCCTCAGACCGCTGGCTGAAGTCATCCCAGGACTGTTGCCATTCCTGCAGGGCCGCCTCAGCCTCCTCAAGCTGTGCACTGGACGTCTCCACCTGACTGCGAGATTCTTCAAGCTGCGGCTCGATTTCCTTCAGCTCCTCATCCAGCTTGATGACTTTCTGCAGGTCCACATCCATTTCTTCCTTGGTCTGTTCCCAGGCCTCCTCGGTTTCCTGCAGATCCTGCTTCAATTGCGCGGCGCGCTCGAGGTGATGCTCGATGGATTGCTCCAGCCGGGCTATATCGTTGCCGAGCCCGTAAAAGCGAGCCTGAACCTCGCCCAGCTGATCGGTCAGATCGGTATTATCTGCCAGATGTTTCTCCACCCGGGCATCAATGGACCGCTGCTCGGCAACGGCCTGCTCTATTCTTATTTCCAGTTCGCTGGCCTGCTGCCTCTGCGTACTGAGCTCCCTGTCCATAGCCTGCCATCGCATGGCATTGAGGTTGGCCTGGGTCTGCCGTTCCTGCTGCTTGTACTCGCCGTATTTTTCTGCCGCCACCGATTGGCGCTGCAGGTGGGAAAGCTGCTTCTGCATCTCATCACGGATATCTGTCAGGCGCTCGATGTTATCCCGCGTACGTTTGATGCGATTCTCGGTTTCCTTCCGCCTTTCTTTATATTTGGAGATGCCCGCCGCTTCTTCGATGAAAATGCGCAGCTCTTCCGGCTTGGACTCGATCAATCGCGAGATCATGCCCTGCTCGATAATAGAGTAGCTCCTTGGGCCAAGACCGGTGCCGAGAAAGATGTCGGTAATATCCTTGCGGCGGCATTTGGCACCGTTCAGGTAATAGCTGGACTGGCCGTCGCGCTCCACTTTCCGCTTGATGGATACTTCCGTGAAATTGGCGTACTCGCCTTTCAGGCGATGATCGTCATTATCAAACAGCAATTCGACGCTGGCCTGCCCCACCGGTTTCCTGGTTCCCGAACCGTTAAAAATAACGTCGGTCATGTGTTCACCACGCAGATTCTTGGCGGATGACTCACCCATTACCCAGCGGACCGCGTCGATGACATTGGACTTGCCGCAGCCGTTGGGGCCAACGACAGCGCAAAGATCGGATGGGAACTGTACAGCGGTTGGATCTACGAACGATTTGAAACCGGATAACTTAATACATTTCAATCTCATGGACGGTTTTGTAGCCCCTTGATAGCCCTGCTGCACGGGTTGTTATTGCCCAATGATCACCTGACTTGTTGAGGCCGGGCGCTTTCAGAATGGTATTCCCGGTGTTGCACAGGGATTTTCAGGATAAAGCGCAGTCGCACTGGCTGCTATCCAAAGAATCGAGTGCGGCACTGGAAATGCTGCTAAGGAAGCAGCGCAACGGTCCTTGGCCAAGAGTTCAGGCAATGCTTGGGTTAAGTCTGCGCCTAGCGCCAAACAAGGGCGAAGTTTATCCGATTTGGCAGACCAATAACACCTGATTGGAGCACTGCCAGAGGCTGTATTGGGCGAGGGAATCCCATGTCGACGGAAGCCGGCAACCCGCGGCGAACTGGACGGCGCAAGAGGCTGCCGACAGACAGCTCACCATAAAGCCTTAAGCCTTTTTTATTAGCATTTAGCCTTCTAAACGACCTTTTAACCTTAATTGCGGGAGGCACAATCCATCGAGCAATCCATCAAGGGTTACGACCTTCAGCTAATGCAGTCTCAACAGGCCGAATTGGGCCCTCAGCAACCATTCACACCTTTACCTGGCCGGGTTTCTGCTTAAGCTGAGCAATATGCGATAATCCTCCCCGGTTTCACCAGGACAGGGATCAGGAGATCATGACTAAATTAACCCCCGGCGCGCGATTTCGCCGAGCACTCGATGAAAACTCGCCGCTGCAGATAGTCGGTGCAATCAATGCCTATAGCGCCATGCTGGCGGAAAACGCGGGCCACAAGGCCATCTACCTATCCGGTGGGGGTGTCGCCAACGCCTCATACGGGTTGCCCGACCTGGGCATTACCAGCCTCAATGACGTTGCGGTTGATGTGGAGCGAATAACCAACGCCAGCGAGCTTCCCTTGCTGGTGGATATTGATACTGGCTGGGGCGGCGCCTTCAATATCGCGCGGACAATTCAGGCCATGGAAAAAGCCGGGGCGGCGGCAGTCCACATCGAGGACCAGGTTTCTCAGAAACGCTGCGGTCATCGCCCAAACAAGGCCATTGTCAGCCAGGGTGAGATGGTGGACCGGATCAAGGCTGCTGTGGATGCAAGACGTGATCAGGACTTCGTTATCATGGCCCGCACTGACGCCCTGGCCGTGGAAGGCATGGACTCCGCCATAGAGCGCGCAGTTGCTTGCGTGGCAGCAGGTGCCGACGCTATTTTCCCGGAGGCCATGCTGGAACTTGACCAATACCGGGCATTTGCCCAGGCGGTCAGCGTGCCCGTGCTGGCCAATATCACGGAGTTTGGCGCAACACCCTTGTTCAATTGCCGGGAACTGGACGAGGTCGGTGTCGCGATGGTGCTCTATCCACTGAGCGCCTTCAGAGCTATGAGCAAGGCGGCACTGCAGGTCTACCAGAGTATCTCTGTGGACGGCGATCAGAAAGCCGTACTCGACAAAATGCAAACCCGCGCCGAGCTTTACGAAGTGCTCGGTTACAACGTCTATGAAGAAAAACTGGATAAGTTATTTGAACGCGCTGAAGGAAAAAGCGCCTGAACACTAACCCGATACGTGACGGATAAATCCTATGGCTGACAAGAAATTGAGTGGGGCCGGCCTGCGCGGGCAGGTAGCCGGAGAAACTGCGCTTTGCACAGTAGGCAAATCCGGTACCGGCCTCACTTATAGAGGCTACGACATCAGCGTGCTGGCAGAGAAGGCCCGCTTTGAAGAGGTTGCCCACCTGCTCCTGCGCGGTCAGCTGCCGACCCGGTCCGAGCTGAATGCTTACACCGGAAAATTACAGGCCCTGCGGGAATTACCCGGAGAATTGAGAGAAGTGCTGGAACGTATACCGGCCAGTGCTCACCCCATGGATGTGATGCGCACCGGCTGCTCCATGCTGGGTGACCTGGAAACGGAACAGGACTTCAGCCAACAGGATGACGTGGCGGATCGCCTGCTGGCTGCCCTGCCCGCCATAATCTGTTACTGGTATCAGTTCAGTCATCATGGGAAACGCATCGAAACAGCCCTGGATGACGCCTCCATTGGCGCTCATTTTCTGCATATGTTATCCGGCGAGAAGCCCAACACCCTGTTTGAACAGGTGATGAATGTTTCGCTGATCCTCTATGCAGAACATGAATTCAATGCATCGACATTTACTGCTCGAGTCTGTGCCTCCACGCTGTCAGACATGCATAGCTGTATCACTGCTGCTATCGGCTCACTGCGCGGGCCACTGCACGGCGGAGCAAACGAAGCGGCCATGGACATGATCGAAAAATGGCAGAGTGGGGATCAGGCTGAAGCAGAGATTTTGGGTATGCTGCAACGCAAGGAAAAGATCATGGGCTTCGGCCACGCTATCTACCGGGAATCCGATCCGCGCAACAGCATTATCAAGGAATGGTCCCGTCAACTGGCGGACCATGTCGGGGACAAGACTCTCTACCCGGTCTCGGTGCGCTGCGAAGAGGTCATGTGGCGCGAGAAGAAATTGTTCTGCAATGCGGATTTCTTCCATGCATCGGCCTATCACTTCATGGGCATACCCACCAAGCTGTTCACGCCGATTTTTGTCATGTCCCGGGTGACCGGCTGGGCCGCCCACATCAAAGAACAACGCGCCAATAACCGCATTATCCGACCCAGTGCTGAATACACCGGTCCGGAGACAGCTGCATGGGTGGACATCGATAACCGTTGAGAACTGCGGCCCCGGAGATACCGATTGCAGGCAGCCTGCTAGGCGTCTTTAACAGCCATTAATTAACCGATTGGGTGGAAAACCTTCACTATGAGTTCAAATGTAGATTTAAACCAGCGTCCCGAACCGGACCAGGAATTGGTAGATATAGCCAACTATGTCATGAATTACGAGATCGATTCCGCGGAAGCATACAACACCGCACGCAACTGCCTCATGGATACATTGGGCTGTGGATTCCTGGCTCTTCGCTTTCCTGAGTGCACTAAACTGCTCGGCCCTCTCGTGGATGGTACCGTAGTTCCCCATGGCGCCAGGGTCCCAGGTACCCAGTTCCAGCTGGACCCGGTCAAGGCTGCCTGGGACATTGGCTGTATCATTCGCTGGCTGGACTTCAACGACACCTGGCTGGCGGCCGAATGGGGGCACCCTTCCGACAACCTGGGCGGCATACTCGCTGTCGCTGACCACCTCTCCCGCAAGGCAGTAGCCAGTGGCCGTCCGCCAATGACACTACGCGACGTGTTGACCGCCATGATCAAGGCACACGAGATTCAGGGCGTACTGGCGCTGGAAAACAGCTTCAACCGGGTTGGACTCTGTCACGTCCTGCTGGTTCGTGTCGCCACCACAGCCGTGGTCACGCATATGCTGGGCGGCACCCGGGAACAGGTGATCGATGCCCTGTCTCAGGCCTGGCTGGACGGATCCAGCCTGCGTACTTACCGGCATGCGCCGAACGCCGGCCCCAGAAAATCCTGGGCAGCGGGCGATGCCACTTCGCGCGGCGTGCGCCTGGCAGACCTGACAATGCGTGGAGAAATCGGCTACCCCAGCGTGCTGACTGCACCCAAGTGGGGTTTCTACGATGTCTCTTTCAAGGGCAATAAATTCAAGTTTCAGCGGGTTTACGGTTCCTACGTGATGGAGAATATACTGTTCAAAATCTCGTTCCCGGCGGAGTTCCATTCGCAAACCGCAGCCGAAGCCGCGGTCAGACTTCACCCTCAGGTCAAGGACCGGTTACACGCCATTGAACGCATCGTGATTCATACTCACGAGTCCGCCATACGCATCATCAGTAAGGTCGGTCCGCTGAACAATCCGGCAGACCGGGACCATTGTCTGCAGTACATGACCGCCGTTCCCTTGGCGTTCGGTAATCTGGTTGCCGAACACTACGAAGATGAATTCCATCAGGCCAACCCCATCATCGACGAGCTACGGGAGAAAATGGAAATTCATGAGGAGCCCCGGTACAGCAATGAATACCTGGAGCCGTCCAAGCGATCAATCGCAAATTCTCTGCAGATCTATTTCAAGGATGGCAGCTGCACCGATCGCGTGGAAATCGAGTACCCTGTAGGACACCGGAGACGGCGGGCGGAAGGTATCCCGCTACTGGAGGCGAAGTTCCGGGCTAATCTGGCTACCCGCTTTCCCGCTCGCCGTTGCGAAGCAATTTTTGAATTGTGCAAAGACCAATCGAAACTGGAGGCTACCCCGGTAAACGAATTTATGGAAATGCTGGTGATTTAATTGAGGGTAACAACCCCTTGCACACCCTGCCACCCTACAATTCTTCGTAAAGGCGCCGTGCCCGGCGGACCCCGGGCATAGCCTTCCCCTGATACAAACTCAGTTTAAGATCACTACTCTATTTCAGAGTATTGAATTTCTCAGGCGCAACCCCATCTTAGTGTGTCAGGAGCGCTCGTATCGAGGCTCTACCGGCGATGCCGGTCTGACAGGCTGCTGAAGAACCACTGCGCCTAGGAATACTGCGTTAAAAACTGGCTAGAGATGCACATTTACACCCGGTAAACTGCACTTTCTCCCCCTGTTTTGCCTCGCCTTTCCTGTGCTTACAGCGTTTTTCAATAGCCTACTACTTCTAACTGAAGCTTATTGCTTAAGGAACCTTTGCTTACTTTCCGCTATTCAATATTCTGAAGAGGCTGCAGTAACTGAACAGAGGTTCCAGATTAAAGGATAAGGAAGCGACTATGAGAACACTCGATTTTGCACCTCTGTACCGATCCAGCATCGGGTTTGACAATCTTACATCACTGCTGGACACCGTGACTCAATGGGACAAGAGCCAGCCCAGCTACCCGCCCTACAACATTGAGCTTGTGGAGGAAGATCACTACCGCATCACTATGGCGGTAGCCGGTTTTGAACAACGTGAGCTGGATATTGAAGTCGAGAATCAAACACTGACTGTCCGCGGAAGAAAGGAGACTGACGAAGACTCCCGCACCTTCCTGTACAAGGGCATCGCCGGGCGCGGGTTCGATAGGCGCTTCCGGCTCGCTGACCACGTCAAAGTTTCAGCGGCGAAGCTTGAAAACGGCCTGCTGCATATAGAACTGCAACGTGAATTGCCCGAAGCCATGAGGCCGCGCTCTATCCAGATACAGTCCGGTGATCAACGACTGATCGATGTGGAGCGGGACAAGGCTGCCTGAGCGGTTGCTGGCTGGACAGGATTCTCGCTGAAAGGAAGCACTGAGTCTGCCGGTCTGCTGCGATAGACCGGCAGACTCAGAGGCTGGCGACTCACAGCTGAACGTTCGAAAGTGACAATTTGTCGATAAGCAGTCTCCAATGCCCGGTTTTTTGCAATCTCCGGTAAACTTTTTTTAAGATCATACGTATAGGTACAGCAAGAGTGCAGCGAACTCAGTCCGCTGCATCCCTTGGAAGGTAACGCGGCCTGTTCGGGCCGGCAGGTAACGTACAGATTCTTGGTAACAACAGGTAATTGAAGTGAACATATTTGCACGTACGTTTCACCGTCTATCGATGACATACTGTCACTACATCGCCATGCGGATGCATTTCAGAGCGGTAGTGTTAACTTCTCTGACAGACAGGAGTCTGCTAACGGCTATGCCATGTTCAAAACAACCTTGATGGTTGAATGTTTCTGAGCAAGGGCCATTGCTGCCAGCCCCTCTTCAATATTGAAATACCCATCGACCAGGTTCGCGAGATCCTGGTCTTTTTTTTGTTCGGCGGAAATAAATCGTATGGCCCGTTCGAAATCTCCGCAGCGGGAGCCGATCAGAGAAATTTCGTTAACGACCAGGGTCTCTGTCGAGATCGACAGGGGTGCTTTAACGGTGCTTTTCAGAACCACTTGACCGGCAGGTCGAATCAGCTGCAGTGCCGTAGCCAGGCCCGAAGTCGAGCCACTGCACTCTATCACCAGGTCAAACTGTTGGTCAGGAAGTTCCTCATCATACAGGTGGGTTGTAATGCCGGGAGGGAATCGCAACAGTTTGTCCGCGTACTTTCCAATAACCGTCAAGCGGTCGACTTCCTGGAGTAACACTCTGGCCGCCATTTGGGCGATGCGGCCGTCCCCCACAATGGCGAGCCGGGCTTCCGGGGTAACCTCTACCTTGTTCAGAACATCGAATACTGCCGCCAGCGGCTCAGCAAAAACCGCCAGATCCAAGGGCAGGTCATCAGGGATCTTGTGCAGGTTCGAGAGCGGCAAGGCGAGATATTCGGCAAAGGCTCCGTAGTGATTGCGGATTCCCAGGACGTCGCGGCGGCGACAGTGCTTGGCCAGACCTCTCCGACAAAGATCACAGGCGTGACAGGCGATATTGATCTCACCGACAACCCGCCTGCCTACCCAGTCCGATGACTGGAGGGGGCCCTCGTCCACCTCTTCAACGACACCGACAAATTCATGGCCCGGAATACCTTGAAAATCGTACATTCCACCGACGAGTTGGAGATCCGTGCTGCAAATACCCGCTCGCTCTACGCGGATCAGCGCAAAACCTGGGCTCAGCCCGGGTATCCGCAGATCCGTGCGATACTCAATTCCCCTGTCAGTCAGCCATAGACCGCGCATCAATAAAACTCTACTCTGCCAGGGAACCTCTACTGAAGTATCCGGGAAATCTTTGTACAGGCTGTTAATCCAGTACGTGGATAACCAATCCGCTCTTGAGTTTAGGCTCAAACCAGGTGGACTTGGGCGGCATCACCTCACCCGCGTCCGCAATCGCCATGAGACTTTCTATAGAGGTCGGATACAAGGCAAAAGCAATTTCCCACATGCCTGAGTCAACCCGCGTCTGCAACTCAGCCAGCCCCCGTATACCGCCGACAAAATCAATTCGACTATCTCGACGTTGATCAAGTATACCGAGCAGGGGTTCAAGTATCTGTTCCTGCAGTAGACTGACATCCAGACTTTTCACCGGATCATCAGGCTGCAGGATGGCTTCACGGGCCGTCAGCAGATACCACTGCCCGGCCACGTACATGCCGAAGGTACCTGCCTTACCGGGTTTTGCTTCCGTACTATCAGCCACCTGGGTGATTTCGAAGCCTTGCGCCAGTCCGGCCAGAAACTCCTCACAAGTCCGCCCATTAAGATCCTTCACCACACGGTTATAGTCCAGGATCTGCATCTGATCGTGTGGGAATACCACCGTCAGGAACCAGTTATAGGATTCATCCCCGGTATGCTCGGGGTTACTTCTCTGGCGCAGGTGGCAAACTCTCGAAGCAGCGGCTGATCGGTGGTGTCCATCCGCCACGTACAGGCAATCAACACTATCAAATGCCGTTTCCAGATCCGCCGCGAGCTCCAGATCTTCGATAACCCAGAAGGTATGACGAGTCCCGTCATCGGCTGTGAAATCGTATTCAGCCGCAGTATCAGTGACCTTGATCACGAGTTCATCGATCCTGGGATCGGCCTTATAAGTCAGGAAAACAGGTCCTACCTGGGCATCTAAAGCAACCATGTGATTAACCCGGTCATCTTCTTTCTCCGGGCGGGTGAACTCGTGCTTTTTAATCAATCCCTGCTCGTATGCGGCGATAGAAGCGACAGCCACTACCCCAACCTGCTTGTGATCACCCATGATCTGCTGATACACATACAGCTTTTCCTCACCCTCCCTGCTCAGAGTACCCTCTTCGACGAAACGCGCCAGGTTTCTGGCACCCTGCTGATAGACCGCATCGTCATGTGGATCGACAGAGTCAGGCAGATCGATTTCAGGTTTATTAATATGGAAAAAACTGTAAGGATTGTCCCTGGCCAGGGCCGCAGCCTCTTCCCTGCTGACCACGTCATAAGGATGGGAGGCTACCCGGGCAGCCAGGTCCTTTCTGGGTCTTAAACCGGCAAAAGGTTTCAACAATTTCATCATGGGCTCTCGAATTGTGAGTGAAAGCGCCATTGTCTCACTTTACAAATTCGCTGCGTAGTGCGAAGTAACAATAAGTCAGGAAGATTATCCTGCTTTGCGGGATAGGTACGGCATCAGGGCCGCCTGAATCGCACGGGGAGCAAAACCGCGCCGCTGCAAAAAACGAACCAGCCTTAAATGACCACGACTGCCAAACTCCATACTTTCAACCTGGTCCAGACGCTTTTCTATCAGACGATTCAAAATAAACAGCCAGTCCTCATCATCGGCTTGAAGAAAACTGTCAATCAGCACCTCTGCAACAAATCGGCGCCTCAGTTCTTCCCGGATCACCTGGTAACCATAGCCACGGGACTTTCTACTTCTGATAAAGGATTCCACGAACCTTTTATCGCTTTGCAGATTCTCGTCCCGTAGACGTTCCAGTTCGTGGCGAATTTCATCGGGACCTCGCTCCGGAAACTTGCTTTGCAGTTTTTGCTTGAGTTCAAAGAACGAGTGTTCCCGGCGGGCCAGGCAATCCATTGCGGCCCGCCGGAGACTACGGGGACTTTTAGCACGAGAATCATCAGTGAGCCCGGCTGACGGTGCCATAGCTTCCTGCATGAAATTCGTTTCCGACTCGGTCATTTTCCGAAAGCTCGCATCGCTTCACTCATCAGCCAGTCTTGCTGGTGTCAATAGACGCCACGACTTCGCCGTCATTGGCCGGGTTTTTATCCAGCTCCAGCACATTATCGTCCTTCTTGCTGCCGTTGGTGAGCAATTCGGCACGAATCTTCCGCTGTAGCTCATCAGCCAGCTCGGGGTTTTCTTCCAGATACTGGCCGACGTTCTTCTTGCCCTGGCCAATTTTCTCACCGTTATAGGAGTACCAGGCCCCCGATTTATCCAGCAGACCGATTTTTACACCGAGGTCGATCACTTCGCCAAGTCGGTAGATACCGGTGCCATACATGATCTGGAACTCCGTTTGCCTGAACGGCGGTGCAACCTTGTTCTTGACAACCTTGACCCGGGTTTCGTTACCAACCACTTCGTCGCCATCCTTGATAGAACCGATACGACGGATATCCAGCCGGACAGAGGAGTAAAACTTGAGAGCGTTACCGCCAGTGGTGGTTTCGGGCGATCCGAACATGACACCAATCTTCATACGGATCTGATTGATGAAGATAACCAGCGTATTGGAATTCTTGATGTTGGCCGTCATTTTACGCAGCGCCTGGGACATCAGCCTGGCCTGCAAACCCATGTGGCTGTCACCCATATCGCCTTCAATTTCCGCCTTGGGAGTCAGGGCCGCGACAGAATCTATCACCACCACGTCGAGCGCCCCGGAACGGACGATCATGTCACAGATCTCAAGCGCCTGCTCACCGGTATCGGGCTGGCTGACCAGCAGGTTTTCAACATCGACACCCAGTGCCTCTGCGTAAATCGGGTCCAGAGCATGCTCCGCGTCGATGAAGGCGCAGTTGCCTCCCGCTTTCTGTGCTTCGGCGATAACCTGCAGAGTCAACGTGGTTTTACCTGAAGACTCCGGGCCGTAAATCTCCACAATCCGGCCGCGGGGCAACCCGCCGATACCCAGTGCCACATCAAGGCCCAGGGATCCAGTAGAAATGGAGGGGATCGCGGTTCTGGCGGAATCGCCCAGACGCATCATGGAACCCTTGCCAAACTGCCGTTCAATCTGGGTTAGCGCAGCGGCCAGTGCTTTTTCTTTGTTGCTGTTGTCTTCAATCATAATCTTATCCTTTCCTGGTACAACTGAAGCTGGTTCCGTGAGTAATACAGTTGTGGCTATTGACTGGCCTCGGCGGTCCGAAGCTACCCGGCTGACAGTGTTAAACAGAACAATGACTGGTTCCCCTGGCCGAATAGCAAACAGATCGAAAGACCCGGTACTTCAAATGGTAGACGTTCCTCGGCTACCTGCCTAATTGTTGGCGTTATTCACCTGGAGTGCAGCCCTGGCGGACCGACTACTGTATATAAAACCAGTGATGATTAAACCAGATTGTCACTGTATATACAACCAGTATATTGGCAGCCGGGACACTTTCTTTAGAGCGGATACGTGATCGGATTGTTACCGCGACAGCATTGTGGTGTCGAGCAACTCGATAATCCCCTTGAAGGCCTGCTCGACACTCTGAAGTCGCACGCTGTAGCGATCACCGTCGAAGTGATGAATCCGTGCCTTGCAGCGCCCGTCCCTGTGCGCCCAGGCAAACCAGACCGTACCCACAGGTTTTTCCTCGGAGCCGCCATCAGGCCCTGCAATGCCGCTGGTGACAACCGCCACGTCAGCGGAGGAAGCCGCGATGGCACCGGCTGCCATGGCGCGGACGGTTTCTTCGCTCACAGCACCAGGCCCGTTCTCTTCCAGCAGACCAGCCGGTACGCCCAGCAGCTTCTGCTTTGCACTGTTCGAATAGGTGACAAAACCGCAATCAAACCACCTGGAACTTCCAGGCAACGAAGTAACCACCTGAGCAATCCAACCGCCAGTGCAGGATTCGGCAGTCGCCAGCACCAGTTCCTGTTCAATAAATCTACCGGCAACGTCCTTGACCAGATGGCGGACATTCTCCTCGATTGACTGAGTCATACTTCACTCCCCAAATCCGTAATACTCAGGTTTCTGCAGTGACTGAAAATTACAGGTACTTAATATAGAATCTCGCCTGTCTTCACAAGTAAAACATTTTGCGAATCCAATATTTTGTCCAGCGCGCAATCACATACACCAATGATGCAGCAATACCTGCGCATCAAGGCTCAACACCAGGATTGCCTGCTGTTCTATCGCATGGGCGATTTCTACGAACTTTTTTACCAGGATGCCGAAGTGGCGGCGCAGGCACTGGATATCACCCTCACCGCCCGGGGCAAATCCGCCGGTGAGCCGATTCCAATGTGCGGCATCCCCTTCCACGCCGCGGACCGCTACCTTGCCAAACTTGTCGAAGAGGGAAAATCAATCGCCATCTGCGAGCAGATCGGGGACCCGGCCACCAGCAAGGGACCGGTGGAAAGACAGGTAGTCCGCATCATTACGCCGGGCACAGTCAGCGACGAAGCGCTGATGAAAGACCGACAGGATAACCTGCTGCTTGCCATTACCGCTGACAAACAAACATTCGGACTGGCCTGGATAAATATCGCCGGCGGTCGTTTTGTGCTCAACGAGGTCGACGGCGAGGAAGCCTTACTGGGCGAACTGGAACGGATTAAACCAGCAGAGATCCTTTTCAACGATGAATTGAACATCGAGGCATTGTTGCCCGCCGGCTGTGCCCACCGCCGGCGCCCGCCCTGGGAGTTTGACCTGGACAATGCCCGCCGCAGTCTGACCCGGCATTTCGGTACCCGCGACCTGCGCCCGTTCCAGTGTGAAACCCTGGAAACCGGTTTACAGGCTGCCGGCTGTCTGCTCGGTTATGCCAAGGAAACGCAGCGCAGTGAATTACCCCACCTGCAGAGCCTGCAGGTCGAAAGGCAGTCCGAGAGTGTGGTGCTCGATGCCGCCAGCAGACGCAACCTGGAACTGGATACCAACCTCAGCGGCGGACGCCAGCATACGCTGATGTCTGTTATCGACCGCTGCGCCACCAGCATGGGCAGCCGTCTTTTGCAGCGCTGGCTGCACCGCCCGCTGCGGGACTTTCAGCGACTTCGGCAGCGGCAGCAGGCTATCGCCAGCCTGATCGACCAATACCATTTTGAATCCATTCATGAGGATCTGAAACTGATCGGTGACCAGGAACGGGTACTTGCCCGGGTGGCACTGCGTTCGGCCCGCCCCAGAGATCTGGCCAGGTTGCGTGACGGCCTCGCCCACCTGCCGGCACTGCAGAACAACCTGCGGGAAATTTCCTCTCCATTACTGGAGAGCCTGGCTGCCGGGATTGCCGAGTTTCCGGAACTCAGCGACCTGCTCTCCCGGGCCATCATCGATAACCCACCAGCGGTAATTCGTGACGGCGGCGTACTTGCCGAAGGCTTTGATACAGAACTGGATGAGCTACGAAATCTTGGCGCCAATGCCGGGCAGTTTCTGCTGGACCTGGAATCCCGTGAGCGGGCCCGCACCGGCATCTCCACGCTGAAAGTGGGGTTCAACCGGGTTCATGGCTACTACATCGAGATCAGTAAAGGACAATCCCATGGGGCACCAGCAGACTACCAGCGACGCCAGACGCTGAAAAATGCCGAACGTTTCATAACCCCTGAGCTTAAAGAATTTGAGGACAAGGCACTCAGCGCCAGGAGTAAAGCTCTGAGCCGGGAAAAACAGTTGTACGAATCACTGCTCGAAACTCTGGCAGCCGACCTGGGCCCGCTACAGTCCAGCGCTGCCGCTCTGGCAGAACTGGATGTCCTGAACACACTGGCTGAGCGGGCGCTTAATCTCGATTACTGCCAGCCCGAACTCGTTGATGAACCGGGAATAAGCATCGAGCAGGGCCGACACCCGGTAGTGGAGCAGGTGCTGGAGAATACGTTTGTAGCCAACGACCTGTCGCTGAACCTGAACCGCCGCATGCTGGTGATCACCGGTCCCAACATGGGCGGTAAATCCACTTACATGCGTCAGACCGCCCTGATCGTGCTGCTCGCGCTGACTGGCAGTTACGTCCCCGCCGCCAGCGTCAGGCTGGGCCCGATAGACCGGATTTTCACCCGCATTGGCTCGTCGGACGACCTGGCTGGCGGGCGTTCCACTTTTATGGTGGAAATGACGGAGACTGCCAACATACTGCATAACGCCAGTGACCAGTCCCTGGTGTTGATGGATGAAATCGGCCGTGGCACCAGTACCTTTGACGGCCTTTCTCTGGCCTGGGCTTCAGCCATCTATATCGCGGAAAAACTGCAGGCGTATACGCTGTTTGCCACTCACTATTTCGAACTCACTGCTCTGTCCGCCGACATCGGCGTGATAGACAATGTCCACCTGGATGCCACCGAGCACCAGCACGGGCTGGTATTCCTGCACGCTGTCAAGGAAGGCCCGGCCAATCAAAGTTACGGTCTGCAGGTGGCGCAACTGGCTGGCATCCCGGCAGGGGTAATCGATATGGCCAGAGAAAAACTGCAGCTGCTGGAGCAGGGGTCCGTGAGCCGGCCACTTCAGCCCCGCACGCAGGCGCCCTTGCAAAGTGAATTATTCAGCGCCGACCCGCACCCTGTTTTACAGCGTCTGGCCGACCTGGACCCGGATGGGCTGAGTGCCCGGGAAGCGCTGCAATTGCTCTACGAACTGAAACAAAAAATCTGAAACAATGCCGGAAAGCTGATAGAATCCGGACGTCGCGGCGCCCCGGCATGACTGGCGGGCAACCGCTCCAAATAACGAAAAACTAACTATTCAGCTTGGTTTCGCACCAATGGTTTTGGAGACGATATGACATTCGTAGTTGGCGAAAATTGCATACGTTGCAAGCACACAGATTGTGTAGAGGTTTGTCCGGTTGACTGTTTCTACGAGGGCCCTAATTTTCTGGTGATTCATCCGGATGAATGTATCGATTGCGCGCTTTGCGAGCCAGAATGTCCTGTCGATGCGATTTACGCGGAGGATGAGTTACCGGAGGATCAGCAGGAGTTTCTGGAACTCAACGCCGAACTGGCCGAACAGTGGCCGAACATTACCGAGAAGAAAGATGCCCTCCCCGACGCGGAAGAGTGGGCTGACAAGAAGGATAAACTTCAGTACCTGGAGCGCTGACCCGGCCCCACACCGATGGCGCCTCTCCCGGGAAACACCCTGGCAGCGGCGCCGGCTCGGAACGACTGGAATCACCGCACCAGGCACTCAATCCAGGCGCTGGGAATCACTGCCGCGGCAGATAATTCAACGGGTCAACGGGTTTACCGTCCTGGCGGATTTCGAAATGCAGCACCGGAGCCCCATCCGGGTTGACACCCGCCTCACCAATCTGTTCCCCACCGCGAATACGCTGCCCTTCCGTTACAAGCATAGCGCGATTATGGGCGTAGGCACTCAGTAACCTCTCGCTGTGTCGAATAATGACCAGATTACCGGAACCCTGTATCCCATTACCGGCATAGACCACTTCTCCGGCTGCCGCCGCGAGTACCGGTTGCCCGTCAATGGCACCAATATCAATCCCCTTCCTGGCGCTGGTATCGGCCTGGAAGTTAGTCAGAATCTGCCCCTTAAGCGGCCACTGCCAGTCTGGTTCGGCCTGACTCTCACTGCGGACAATCGGTTGGCGGATTACCCCGCGAACCGTCGGACTCGCTGCCTGGGCACGGGCCACGGTGTTGTTTTCCACCACCCGACCGATGGCGGCGGCTGCAGGGTTTTCGGGCGCGGTCGCTACCGGTCGCTCGATATCCAGACTCAATTCCTGACCCGCGAATATCGTATAGGGAGGGCTGAGGTTGTTGGCAAGGGCCAGACTTCGAAAATCCAGGTCATACTGAAAAGCGATTGAGTATAACGATTCGCCACTGGCAACCCGGTGCACATCGGTTCGCGGGGTTGCTTCCTGGCTGCGCCGGACACTTGGCATGGCGCGCGATCCAGCTGCTGCAGAAGGCGCAGCGGCTACTGCAGTACCTCTGCCATAACGGCTTGGCGAATCGTCGCTGCGGGTAACGATGACCGGCCCGGACTGGTCTGCAATCTCGCTCTGATCCATGATTGGAGCCTGATATTTACCCCCCAGACAGCCACCCAGCGCAGCACCCATAACCAGCCAGCCGAGCATCCTCGGTGCTTCCTGCCACCCGTGTTTAAATTCAGACCGACTCATAGTCCACATACAGCAATCAACTCGATCCACCGGGCCCCGGTTACCGGAAACCCCCTGTTGTTAATCGACCGACTTGCGGAAAAGTTTGTCAAAAGCAGTAATTATTACGATTCCGGCCAGCAGGCTGATCGCTACCGTGATGATCTGCGGATCCTGCCCGGTCAGCGATTCATAATTAAACGGCGACACATTATGCGCCTGCAGTACCTGGGACTCACCGGCGCTGTCCAGGTAGTAGCTGTCAACCTGCTGCCACGGCCACAAGACGTAAACCGACGCTAACAGCATACCGGTCAGAAAGGCGTAGCTCAATTCCCGGTAACGGGCCAGCGTCCAGGACAACAGGCGGGAAAACGCCAGCAGCCCGCAGCCACAACCTGCCGCGAACACCAGTATTATGGGTATCTCCAGGTTTATCAAGGCGGTCAGGACCGTGTCGTAGACACCTAGCATCAACAGCAGAAAAGCTCCGGAAAGGCCGGGCAGAATCATGGCACAGATTGCAATCAGACCACAAAGAAACAGGTAACCATACCCGGCATCAGCACTGTGGGGCGACAACGTGCTTACCAGCAGTGTAAGCGTCATTCCGGCCAGCATCAGCAGCCCGATCGACCAGCGCCAGACGCCCCACTCACGTTTCAGGGACCAGCTCGAAGACACTACCAGGCCGATAAAAAACGCCATCAGCGCCTCGAAATTATTTTCCAGCAATACCAGCACCAGTTCAGCGGAAAGCCGCAGGCTCAGCAGAATGCCGCTGGCGAGCACCAGTAAGAACGTACCATTCACGTAACTCCAGGCCCTTGCCGGCCCTTCACTGACCAACAGCCGCAAGGCTTTGCCATCGATGGAACGAATGGAAAAAATCAGTTCATCATAGATGCGCGCGATGACAGCAATGGTGCCACCCGACACACCCGGTACGGAATCCGCTGCGCCCATGGCCATTCCTTTCAGAAACAGCCAGAGGTATTCCCTGCCAGCACTGGACTGTTGAGAGTCATTGGGCATCGATGCAGCTCAGCTCGAAGCTTTGCCGGACAGAAGCGGCACGAAGCGGACTTTTTGCAGCGACTCGGTATGGAATTCATCGCCATGGCGTGTAATCAGTTGCAGCTCCTGCCCGGCTTCGCCCCCTACCGGTATGATCAGACGACCACCCTCCGCCAGCTGCCCGAAAAGCTCACCTGGAATCTGTTGGGGTGCCGCTGTCGTCAGAATGGCATCGAAAGGCCCTTTCTCCCGCCACCCCAGCGTTCCATCAGCGAATTTCAATTCCACCTGCCGCAGCCCCAGCAGTTTCAAATTTTTCCTGGCTCGTTCCAGCAAAGGTTTGATCCGTTCCACGGAGAACACCTGATCGGCCAGTTGCGCAATTACCGCCGTCTGATATCCGCAGCCCGTGCCGATTTCCAGCACCCTCCCCAGCGAGCCTGTGTTCACCAGCGCTTCGGTCATGCGCGCGACGATAAAAGGTTGTGAAATCGTCTGGCCGTATCCGATCGGCAGGGCAACATCTTCATACGCACGGTGGGAAAGCGCCTCGTCAAGAAAGATGTGCCGCGGGGTAGTTCGCATGATATCCAGGACGCGGTGATTTTTCACACCCTGCTCCATCAGGCGACCAATCAGTCGCTCCCTGGTGCGCTGAGAAGTCATGCCGATTCCATTCAGATTGGGTTTACTGATCATACTTGTTATTCACCGTGACAGCCGTTGAAGCCGGCCTGCACCAGGGTGCGGGCCGGTCCGTATCTTGCTTTTAATTCACCGCCTTAGCTGGACATTCAGACCAGCACCAGTTCCCGCAGCAGCGCGGTGGCATAACCGCCTGGTCCCAGCGTAAAGCTCAGCACCAATGTCTCTGCGTCTTCAAATTCAGCCCGCAAATCCTTCGGTACCAGACGTAATGCCCGCCGGGAGGATTGCACACCTGCCCGCACCAACCCTGCAGACAATTCGGGAAAGACGGCCAGGCAATCAGCCTCCAGCGCGGCGACAGCATCGCAGGCCAGATAGGGATCCTTGCCGTCCGCCTCGCCAGCCAGCAGACCGGTCGGGTGGATATCGAGCTCGCCCAGCCGCGATTCCAGCACGCCGACGTCGTCCGTAGGCTTCGCCTTGAACAGGCGCTTGGTGCCCGCCAGGTTGAATACCTCACCGGGCAACATCCGGTTCCAGCTCGCCTCTGTGACACGCCTGGAAAGAATCCCATTGAACAGAAAACTGCGCGTGGCCGACAGGAGCATGCTCTTTTTCTTTCTGGGTAAGCGCGGCATCCCCTTTATGTCATCGAATCCGCGGAAATAATCTTGAGCCTGACACACGTTTGACATCTGTCGTCCGAGCCGCTGCGGCCCAAAATAGTTGGGCACGCCGGCGGTGCTGATTCTGTCCAGTCGCGCTGCCAGTTCCCCAGGATCCACGCTGAGCTGGCGCAGGCGGATTCGAAAATGGTTGGCGCGATGACTGCCCAGACGCAGCTTGCGGTCATTACTGCGCACTTCCAGCAATTCCAGCCCGGCGCCCAGTGAGACACCGGCCTTGAGCCCCCTGCCGAGCTTTGCCGGCACACTGAACCATTGGGACGTCACAGCGCGCCGGTCCTTCATGCCAGAGAACCCCACTACGCCGGGTTCTGCGCCGATCTCGCGGGCAAGGCGATCGGCAGCGTCCGCGGTTCCAAGATCCCGCTTTCGAACCCTTAAAAACAGATGATCACCAACCCCGACCGGTTCGAAGCCAAGCTCTTCGTCAACCTGGAAATCCTCACACTCCTGTTTCATAAGCGCCGGGCAGAGCGGCTCTCCGCAGGCGCGAACGAATTGGGAAAAGTCTCCGGGAAAGACGATCGAAGCGGTCATTCTGCTCCATTGCCCGCCAGCAGGACTACGGCATGGGCGGCAAGCCCTTCCCGGCGGCCGGGGAAACCCAGCCCTTCGGTGGTCGTCGCTTTGACGTTGAGACAGGATGCGGGAACCCCCACGACCGCCGCCAGCCTTTCACGCATGGCGTTTACGTGGGGCGCCAGACGCGGCGCCTGTGCCACCACCGTCATGTCGGCATTGACAACCCGATAACCCTTGTCGCGAACCTGATCGATGACCGACTGCAACAGCAGACAACTGTCTATATTTTCATAGCGGGAATCGGTATCGGGAAAATGCTGGCCTATGTCGCCGGCACCGATGGCGCCCAGGAGCGCATCGCAAAGCGCGTGGACGACGACGTCGCCATCGGAGTGGGCCAGCAGGGGTCTGTCATGGGGCACCTTCACTCCGCCCAGAGTCAGCATACAGCCGGGCTCATGAACATCGGAAAATTTGTGCACGTCGAAGCCGTGGCCGATACGGAGGTTCATGGTCCGGTTACTCAATGCCCTGGGAGCTGAGTATCTGGGCGGCAAGATTTAGATCACTGGGGTGGGTAATCTTGATGTTGTCCCGATGACCGATCACCATCCTCGGCCTGTGTCCCATCAATTCCACAGCGGTGGCCTCGTCCGTCACGGTTTTCTGGCTTTTATCCACGGCTTCCAGTGCTTCGAGTAACAACCGGAAACGCAACACCTGCGGGGTAAACGCACTCCAGACATTGACTCTGTCCACCGTGGACACCACCTCCTGGTTTTCATCCACCAGCTTCATGGTATTGTCGACCGGGGCACCCAGTACACCTCCGACCGGATGGTCGGCAATCTGCGTGATCAATTTGTCCACGTCCTTGCGCCGGACACAGGGACGGGCGGCATCGTGCACCAGTACCCAATCGTCGTCCGCCGCCTTGGATTCCAGATACCTTAAGCCATTCAAAACTGACTGGTAGCGGTTCTCACCGCCAAACTGGCAATGTATCTTGGGGTTGTTTTCCAGCCCCAGCGTAGGCCAGACAGTGTCTTCCGGATTCAGCATTACTACGACCTGGCGCACGTAGCTCAGCGAGCCTATCCTGGCCAGCGACGTCTCAATAATAGGTCTTCCGTTCAGGTTCAGGTACTGTTTGGGGACTTTTGACCGCATTCTGCGACCAATTCCGGCGGCAGGAATAATTGCCCATATCGACATAGTTTTTTCTACTTGTTTGCAACGGCAGGAGCTCCCGGGGTTGTGGGTGGTTCGAGCCTCATTCGACTATAAGGTAAAAAGTCTCGTCTTTTCCGATCATGCCCAGTTCAGAGCGGGCCCGCTCTTCAACGGCTTCCAGTCCGCCCTGCAAATCCTTTACTTCTACCGCCAGATAGCGGTTGCGCTCCCGCATTTCCAGATTACTGGCCTGCTGACTTTCAAGCCTCGCTTCCAGCGCATTCAGGGCCCGCAGACTGCTTTTTCCAAACCAGATCTGGTATTGAAAAACAGCCAGAGCCAGTATCAGAGATCCCGTAACCAGTTTGTTCATGTTGTTTCCAACAGCTACTTTCCTCCGCCACTGCCTGACGGAGGGACCTGTTATTTCAGCCAACAGCCAACGGTGACCTGCTCCTGCCTGAACCCGCCTTCCCTCACCCGCGTCCTACGTGGGCAAACTCCGCCAGCCCATTGTACCGGGCTGCGCTGCCAAGTTCTTCTTCAATACGCAACAGGCGATTGTACTTCGCGACCCGATCAGACCGGCACAAAGAACCGGTCTTGATCTGGCCGGCTCCGGTAGCCACTGCCAGATCAGCGATAGTGGTGTCTTCTGTCTCACCGGAGCGATGTGAAATCACCGCCGTATAATTGGCTGCCCGCGCCATGGCGATAGCCGCCAGTGTTTCACTGAGCGTGCCGATCTGGTTGAACTTGATCAAAATTGAATTGGCGATATTCTGCCTGATGCCGCGCTCCAGAATACCGGTATTGGTCACGAACAAATCGTCACCCACCAGTTGCACCTTATCGCCCAGTTGAGCCGATAATTTAGCCCAGCCATCCCAGTCACTCTCATCCATGCCATCTTCAATCGACAATATCGGGTACTGGCTGGTCAACTGTTGCAGATAATCAACGAAGCCTGCCGAATCGTAGCTGGCGCCCTCGCCCCGCAATTGGTACTTGCCATCCCGATAAAACTCCGACGCGGCACAATCCAGAGCCAGGTGAATGTGTTCACCCATCTTGAGACCGGCCATTTCCACTGCCTGCACTATCGCGTCCAGAGCAGCGGCGTTGGAGGGCAGATTGGGGGCAAAGCCACCCTCGTCACCGACCGCCGTGCTCAAACCCTGCTTATTCAACACCGATTTGAGTGCGTGGAAGATTTCGGCGCCATAGCGCAGTGCCTCTGAGAAGCTGGTGGCGCCAGTGGGCTGTACCATGAATTCCTGAATGTCCACGTTGTTGTCCGCGTGTTCACCGCCGTTGACGATATTCATCATGGGTACCGGCAGGGAGTACGGAGCAGGATCGCTCACCAGACTTCTGATGTGCGCATAGAGCGGCACACCCGTATCTGCAGCGGCCGCCTTGGCAGCCGCCAGAGAAACCGCCAGGATTGCATTGGCACCGAGACTTGATTTGTTCTCCGTGCCATCCAGCGCATTCATGGCAGCATCCAGGCCGGCCTGATCGCTGGCTTCCCGGCCTACCAGGCAACCCTTGATAGCGGTATTCACATTATTGACAGCGGTCAATACGCCCTTACCCAGGTAGCGGGCGGGGTCTTTGTCACGAAGCTCAAGCGCCTCACGCGATCCGGTGGAAGCTCCGGAAGGGGCGCAGGCGGTACCAAAGGCTCCGGACGCCAGTGTCACATCCGCCTGCACAGTGGGGTTGCCTCGGGAGTCCAGAACCTCCCGGGCTCGAATATCGCTGATTTCTGACATAGTGATCCCTATAAATTTTTTCTATTCAGTAAGTTGACTTGCCTGGTTAATGTTAAATCACCTGCGCGAATCTGGTGCCGACATCACTGGGTATCGAGTTCAGGCATCGACTTGACCAGTTCGTCCATCGCCTTGATCTGCCGGAGAAAGGCTTCCAGGCGCTCAAGTCGTAAGGCACAGGGCCCGTCACACTTTGCCTGTGAGGGCTCGGGATGGGCTTCCAGAAACAGCCCCGCGATTCCCTGACTGAGCCCTGCCCGTGCCAGTGCTGTGACCTGCCCCCGCCTGCCCCCTGCCGACTGCTCCTGACCACCAGGCAATTGCAGGGCGTGGGTGACATCGAACAGCACCGGAAATCCAAAGCGCTTCATAATCGGAAATCCCAGCATGTCCACCACCAGGTTGTTGTAACCGAAGCAGCTGCCTCGCTCACAAAGCATCAACTGGTCGTTACCCGCCTGTTGAAACTTGCTCAGGATATGCCCCATTTCCTGGGGCGCCAGAAACTGTGCCTTCTTAATGTTGATCACGGCGCCGGTCCTGGCCATCGCCACCACCAGGTCTGTCTGCCGGGACAGAAATGCCGGCAATTGCAGAACATCAACCACTTCGCTGGCAGGCAGGGCCTCCTCCGGCGTATGGATATCAGTCAGTAGTGGCACCTGGAAAGTCTGCTTGATTTCCTGCAGGATCTTGAGCCCTTCATCCAGGCCAGGCCCCCGAAAGGAAGTAACCGAAGACCGATTGGCCTTATCGAATGAAGCTTTGAAGATATAGGGGATTTTCAACCGTGCGGCGACTTCCACAAAATGTTCCGCCACCTGCAGGGCCAGCTCCCGACTTTCTAAAACGTTCATTCCACCAATCAGGGTAAACGGAAGATCATTGGATACCTTCAGATTGGCAATAGAAATGGATTTCTGATTCATACGCACGCCTGTCCTTTACCTGGCAATACCACTACGCGGACCTGGCCTGGCTCAAATCAGCGGACCCTGACCCGGCGCTTTCATCCCTGCCGGCAGAACCGGCCATAAGCGCGTGTCTGTCCAGCGCGGCATTAATAAAGCCCGTGAACAACGGGTGACCGTCCCGTGGCGTGGAAGTGAATTCCGGGTGAAACTGACAGCCCACAAACCAGGGATGATCAGGCACCTCGATGACTTCCACCAGGGTACCGTCCATGGATTTGCCCACTACCTTCAGGCCTGCCCCGGTCAACAATTCAAGGTAGTCATTATTGACCTCGTAGCGGTGTCGATGCCGTTCGCGGATGACAGCCTTGCCGTAGCAACCAAAGGTGGTTGAATCTTCGCTCAGACGGCACTCCTGGCCGCCCAGGCGCATAGTACCGCCCAGATCTGACCCCTCATCCCTGACCTCTTTGCCGCCACTGGCGGTAGTCCACTCACTGATCAGTGCAATGACCGGATGTTTGCAGTCGGGCTGGAACTCGGAACTGTTGGCATCTTCAAGGTTCGCTACATTACGGGCATACTCGACAACGGCCGCCTGCAGGCCCAGGCATATACCCAGAAACGGAATCTTGTTTTCCCGCGCCCACTGCACGGCACGGATTTTTCCTTCGACGCCTCGCTCACCAAAGCCGCCGGGTACCAGAATGGCATCCTGCCCCTCCAGCAGCCCGATACCATTTTCCTTGATGTCGCTGGAATCGATATAACTGATATTCACGCGTGTGCGGGTCTGTATCCCCGCGTGACTGATGGCTTCGTTCAGTGACTTGTAGGCGTCCAGCAATTCCATGTATTTGCCTACCATGGCCAGGTTAACTTCCCGATCGGGGTTGAGCTTGGCATCGACAACCCGATCCCATTCTGCGAAATCCGCTTGCGGGCAGCTTATGTTGAAGCGATTTACAATGTAGTTGTCCAGACTGGTAGCGTGCAGCAGGGACGGCACCCGGTAGATCGTATCGGTATCGGGCAACGACACGACGGCTTCCAGATCCACATTCGTGAACAGAGCGATCTTGTGCCGTGAAGATTCGGGGATCTCATGATCGGAACGACATACCAGGATATCCGGCTGAATACCGATACTGCGTAATTCTTTTACCGAATGCTGAGTGGGCTTGGTCTTGGTTTCCCCTGCAGTGCTGATGTACGGCACCAGAGTCAGGTGCAGAAACAGTGCCCGCTGCGGACCCAGCTCAACCCGCAGCTGGCGTACCGCCTCCAGGAACGGCTGGGATTCAATGTCGCCGACCGTACCACCGATTTCCACCAGGGCTACCTCGGCCCCTTCGGCGCCGGCGATAATGCGTCGCTTGATTTCGTCAGTAATATGAGGGATTACCTGAATCGTTGCACCCAGGTAGTCACCGCGTCGTTCCCGCTTGATAACTTCTTCGTAGACCCGGCCGGTGGTGAAGTTGTTCTTCTGGGTCATGGTAGTACGGATAAAACGCTCGTAGTGCCCCAGATCCAGATCCGTTTCCGCACCATCATCCGTAACAAAAACTTCCCCGTGCTGAAACGGGCTCATAGTGCCCGGATCCACATTGATGTAGGGATCCAGTTTTAACATGGTTACTTTGAGACCGCGGGCTTCGAGAATCGCCCCGATTGAAGCTGAAGTGATGCCTTTGCCGAGTGATGAGACCACACCACCGGTAATGAAAATAAATCGCGTCATTAGCGCCCCATCTTTTTAGAATAATGCCATGCTTTCACATCAGGCCAGCACGCACAGATGGAACCACAGGATACTAGAAGGACTCCCCAAGCTCAACGCAATTTTCAGTCATCTTGCGGCTGGCGATGCAGCAGGTCGGGCTGTTCCCAGCTGACGAGAAGGGCCGGCTCCCCGGGGCCGGCTGCAAACTGCTCAACCACGCCGATACCCGGAATGCAGACCAGTTTATCGTCAGCATAAAGCAATGGCTGCCGGCTTCGCAGCCAGGGCGGCAAGGTGGACTCCTGCAGGATTTTTCTGAGGGACTTGCCCGGACGGCCAGCCAGGTGAATCGAGCCACCATCGCTAGTGTAACTTACCTTCAGGCCACCTCCACTGTACCGCAGTCGCTGTCGTGGACTGCCCCCATGCCCTGCAGCTGCTCCCACTGCCCGCAGATTACCGTTGCCAGCCAACGCCAACAGAGGCTGACTGTCTGGTTCCCACTGCTCTGGCCCAATAGTCGGTTCCTGAGTGTCGGAAAACAATAGCAACTGGTCACCGAAGCGTTGCACCGACCCGCGCGCACAATCCAGTCTTGCCCCCGGCTTATCGCTGACAATAATTTCAGTGACCAGCCTTTGCATAAGCTGCCAGCCCGGCGGCGCGAAGCCCGTTTTGAGCATCCAGTGGCGCAGCAAATTGCGCTGCCTGACCTGATCAAGCCGCAGCAAGGGTTGCACCTGCAGGATCCTGGGATCATCCGTAGCCATACTCGCCAGGTCCAGTAACGCAAGCTCCTCCGCCAGCTGATCTGCTTCAGCGCATAAAGTCATGGCTTTATGCCAGCTTTCCCGGAAGCCGGGAAATCGTTGCTCGATTATCGGCAGCACCTCATGGCGCCAGAAATTCCGGTCAAACTGGCGGTTGGCATTACTTGCATCCTCCACCCACTCCAGTCCCCGGTCACGGGCAAACTCTTCCAGCTGGTGGCGCCGATAAGGCAGCAACGGTCTTAACAACAGCGCGCTGCCCAATTCCCGGCTCCGGGGCATCCCGGCCAGACCACCAGGCCCTGCCCCGCGATTCAGGCGCAACAGCAGGGTCTCCATCTGATCATCCAGGTGATGCCCCATCACCAGACACTGATCCTTATCCAGTTGATGTTCAAAAACTCTGTACCGCGCCCGCCGGGCCAGCTCTTCCAGACTCTCGCCAGGCTGCAGCTCGACCGTGACCTGCGTGCCCGAGAAATGAATGCCACGTCGCTGGCACTGGCGCTGACAGAACTGCAACCAGCTGTCGGCATCAGGATTAAGACCGTGATTAACATGCAGGGCGCTTACCGGGCGACAGAGCCGCCCGGCGTGCTGCAGGGAGCTGAGGGACTCCAGCAGCACCATGGAATCGAGACCGCCGCTGAGAGCAATCACCAGGGATACATTGTCAGCCAGGTCGTCTAATTCCGACAGGATTAACCCCGGGTCAAACGTCATGGCGCCCGCATCGGAGCTGCTGTGTAACCTTCAGCCGGAAATCAGGAATGAATACCATAACTCATCAGACGCTGATAACGCCGCGCGACCAAATCATCCAGCTCCAGGCGCTGAAGCTGATCTATCTGCTGCACCAGGGTTGCCTTGATAGACTCCGCCGCGGCAGCGACATCACGATGGGCGCCACCGAGGGGTTCAGGGATCGTCTCATCCACAATACCCAGCTCCTGCAGGCGTTTGGAAGTGACTCCCATGGCCTCAGCCGCCTGGGCTGCGTATTCCGCTGATTTCCAAAGGATAGTGGCGCAGCCTTCCGGCGTAATGACGGTGTAAGTGGAATACTGCATCATGTTCAGGTAATCGGCGACGCCGATGGCGATGGCCCCGCCGGAATTCGCTTCGCCGGTTACCGTCGCGATCAAGGGGGTTCTGACCTGAGACATCAGCGCCATGTTTTCCGCAATTGCTTCATTGATCCCCCGCTCTTCAGAATCCATGCCGGGATAAGCACCGGGAGTATCGATAAAGGTGAGCACCGGCATTCTGAAACGCTCGGCCATTTGCACCAGGCGCCTCGCCTTGCGGTAACCCTCTGGCCGGGGCATGCCAAAATTGTGCCGCACCTTTTCCTTGGTGCCCCGTCCCTTCTGGTGGCCAATGATCATTACCGGCTTGTCATCCAGGCGGCCAATACCAGCGATCAGCGCCAGATCATCGGCAAACAACCGATCACCGTGCAATTCGTCAAAGTCAGTAAAAATATGCTGTATATAGTCCAGGGTATAGGGACGCAAAGGGTGGCGGGCCACCTGGGCTATCTGCCAGGGAGACAGATTGGAATAAATTTTTTCTGTCAGCTTGGTGTTTTTCTCCTGCAGCTTCTGAATCTCGTCGCTGATGTTCAGCTCGTTATCAGAGCCGACCAGGCGCAGTTCATTGATCTTGATTTCAAGATCCGCTATCGGTTGTTCGAACTCAAGGTAATTGGGATCCATATTGTCCTTTCAGATTCCTGTAATTCGTTAACACGGCGCTCAGCCGCACTCCTGTCTCCAGGGCCCGTTGACTGGCCCTAATACTGGACGCTGATGTGTTGCTTGCCGAACTCGGCCTTCAGACGCTGCAACAGATCATCTGATACCGCCACCGTCCACTGATGGCCGAAGATTATACACCCTTCGGAGTCTTCGCGACGGTATCGGGCCGCAATCAGACACCCCCGCCGACCGCTGCCGCCCTCGGTTGCCTGGTGATTGCTCTGGCTGCCAGAACCCGCATCCATCCGCGCCTCGACTAATTTCAGGCTGGCGTCTATTCGATAAGGCGCCAGGATCGTGGCAAGCTCATCGCAGAAATCAGCATTCAGCGCACGCGCCTCCAGGTGAATATTCAGCCGCCTGGCACGTGCCTGGCGAAAGTCCTGCAAGGTAAATATTTCTTTCACCCTGCCACGCATGCCACCGCTGTAATCGTCTTCACTGACCTGACATTCCACCACCAGAATGGAGTCCTTGGTGAGGAGATCCCGGTATTTCTCGTATTCCTTGGCGAACACTGACGCCTCGAAGCGACCACTCTTGTCATCCAGTACGACAAAAGCAATAGTGTCGCCCTTCTTGCTCTTCATCGTTCGCACGGAATGGACCAGACCTGCCACCAGCTGGGTTTCCTTTTCCGGTTTCAGGTTCACAATCCGATCGGCGACAAACTGCTCCAGCTCCGGGAGGTACTCGTCTACCGGATGACCGGACAGATAGAGTCCCAGCGTATCCCGCTCGGCAGTCAGGCGCTGCTGCTCGCTCCAGGGCCGCACACCGGACTTCAATACCGCCTGCGGCGAAATATCGGAGTTCGACCTGACCGGCTCTATGGCGCCAAACATATCGTCGACCCCGATAGCCTGGTTTCGCGAGCTCTGCTCGGCAGCGCGCAGCGTCTCATCGAGACAGGCTGTCAACACCGCCCGCGTCGTATCCGCGTCATTGCCGTCCAGCACACTATCCAGCGCACCGGACCGAATCAACGCTTCAAGAGCCCGTTTGTTTACACTGTGTCCTTCAACCCGGGAGCAGAAATCCAGCAGACTGGTAAACACCCCACCCCGGGCGCGCGCCTCGGTGATGGCCGATATCGGGCCCTGCCCCATACCCTTGATGGCTCCCAGGCCGTAAACGATTTCCCCGCGATCGTTTACGGTAAAATTATGCGCTCCGATGTTGACATCCGGATGTACCAGGGGAAGCCCCATGGAACGACACTCGTCAATCAGGGTAACGATCTTATCCGTGTTCTGCATATCAGCCGTTAATACAGCTGCCATGTAATGGGCCGGATAATGGGTTTTCAGCCACGCGGTCTGGTAAGAGACCAGGGCATAGGCTGCGGAATGAGATTTGTTGAATCCGTAGCCGGCGAATTTCTCCATCAGATCGAATATTGAACCGGCCAGTTTTTTATCAACGCCACGCTGCTCGGCACCCTGCATGAAAATCGTGCGCTGACGGTCCATTTCCTCAGGTTTCTTCTTACCCATGGCCCGGCGCAGCATGTCTGCACCACCCAGGGTGTAACTGGCCAGTACCTGGGCGATCTGCATCACCTGTTCCTGATAGAGAATAACGCCATAAGTGTTTTTCAGAACCGGCTCAAGGTCCGGGTGCGGATAGTTTACCCTGGCGCGTCCGTGTTTGCGGTCGATGAAATCGTCCACCATGCCAGACTGCAACGGCCCGGGGCGAAACAGGGCTACCAGCGCAATAATGTCTTCAAAACAGCTTGGCTGAAGACGCTTTATCAGGTCTTTCATGCCCCGGGATTCCAGCTGGAAAACCGCTGTCGTGTTAGCTTTCTTGAGGAGACCATAGACCTCCTCATCGTCGAGAGGAATCCTGCCGATGTTTATTTCGGTGCCATCCGGGGCACCTGCGTTGATCATCTTCACTGCCCAGTCGATGATGGTCAGTGTCCGCAGGCCCAGAAAGTCAAACTTCACCAGACCGGCGGTTTCAACATCATTCTTGTCAAACTGGGTAACCAGGCTCTCGCCGTTCTCATCGCAGTAAAGGGGCGTAAAATCGGTCAGCCTGGTCGGCGCGATGACCACCCCCCCGGCGTGTTTGCCCACGTTCCTGACAATACCCTCCAGCTTGTGGGCCATTTCCATGATCTCCTGGGCGTCGTCGTCACTGTCGATAAACTCGCGCAGCTGAGGCTCCTGCTCCAGGGCCCTGGCCAGGGTCATCCCCGGTTCAAAGGGAATCAGTTTGGATAGCTTGTCAGCCAGGGCATAGGACTTCCCCTGCACCCGACCCACGTCACGCACCACGGCCTTGGCCGCCATGGTGCCGAAGGTAATAATCTGCGAGACCGCTTCTTTACCGTACAGCTCCGCAACATGCTGGATCACCCTGTCCCTGCCGTCCATACAGAAATCCACATCAAAATCCGGCATGGAGACCCGCTCCGGATTCAGAAAGCGTTCGAACAGCAGGTCATACCTGAGGGGATCCAGATCCGTGATGCCCAGCGCCCAGGCAACAATGGAACCGGCACCGGATCCACGCCCCGGTCCAACCGGAATGCCATTGTTCTTGGCCCACTGAATAAACTCCATCACGATCAGAAAATAGCCCGGAAACCCCATCTGGATGATGGTCTGCAGTTCCAGGTCCAGACGCTCGTAATACGGGCCGCTACGGGTCGGATAATCCTCGCTGCCGGGATCAAATATCTCCACCAGTCTGGCCTCAAGGCCTTCCCTGCTGAGGCGGCGGAAATAATCATCCACCCCGGAACCATCGGGTACCGGGTAATTGGGGAGATGAGGCTGATACAGGTTCAAGGCCAGATTGCAGCGCCTGGCGATTTCGACGGAATTTTCGATGGCCTCTGGAATGTCAGCGAACAAGGTCTGCATTTCTTCCGCTGAGCGCAGGTATTGTTGATCGCTGTAATTGTGGGAACGCCTGGGGTCATCAAGCGTTCGACGTTCATTGATACAGACTCTCAGCTCGTGGGCATCGAAATCCTCCGGCCTGAGGAATCTGACATCATTGGTCGCCACTACCGGGCACTCTTCCTGCAAGGCCAGCTGTATAGCCGCTTCGATGTAATCTTCTTCACCATTGCGACCGGTGCGCTGCAACTCTAGGTAGAAGCTGTCGGGAAAAATAGCCAGCCAGTCACGCAGCAACAGCGCCGCACGCTCCTGTTCGTCTTCAAGCAGCGCCTTGCCCACGTCACTGTGCCTGGCACCGGAAAGTGCAATAAGACCGGATGCCGCTTCTCTAAGCCAGCTTTTCTCCAGGTGCACCTCGGCGTGCGTGGACTTCTCGGTATAGGCCCGGGAAATCAGTCGCGTGAGATTGAGATAACCCTCCCGGTTCCTGACCAGTAACGCCAGCTGCGATTCGTTTTCGTGTTCATCGATGACCTTGATATCACAGCCACAGATCGGCTTGATGCCCTGGGCCATTGCCGTCGAGTAAAACTTGATCAGACCGAACAGGTTACCCAGGTCGGTGACCGCCAACGCCGGCATGGCAAGCTCAGCGGCCGATGCGATAAGCGGCTTGATCGTGACGATACTGTCACTGATGGAGAATTCAGTATGGAGCCGCAGGTGAACAAAGCAGCTGGTTGGGGAGGATTCAGGCATTTGTCGGCACATCGGGCGGTTCGAGTCAGTGAGTCTGACTATACCGGTTTTTCTGCAGTTTGTTTAGAGAACCTCTGAGTAACCGCCCGTTGACTGCCGCACAGTTCTGCAGGGCTTCCTGCGCCTTAAAACCTACAGCAGATCCGCTACCGGTTTAAAGGAACGGCGATGTTCGGGACAGGGGCCAAGCCGCGCGAGCGCCTCCAGGTGGGCGCGGGTCGGATACCCCTTGTGCTGAGCGAAGCCGTAACCCGGGTAGCGCAATTCCAACGCATCCATTGACTGGTCGCGGGATACCTTGGCAAGAATTGAAGCGGCCGCGATGCATTGCAATTTTGCATCCCCCTTGACTATCGCGGCCGACTGGTAGGCCCAGTCGGGGCAACGATTGCCATCTACCAGAACGAATCCCGGGGTTGTGGCCAGTGCATCCACTGCCCGGCGCATGGCCAGCAGACTCGCCTGCAGAATATTCAGCCCGTCTATTTCAGCCACCGACGCTCGGGCGATGGCATACGCAGTTGCCCGTTCGGTGATTTCTTCAAAACACCGGGCCCGCCTGCTGGCATTCAACTTCTTCGAGTCGTTCAGGCCTGTCACTGGTTTCCTGGCATCCAGGATAACGGCTGCCGCAACCACATCACCGGCCAGAGGTCCCCGGCCCGCCTCATCAACCCCGGCCAGCAGCTGACAGCCAAGCGCCAGCGGAGGCAGCTCAAAACTTCGTTGCGGGTCAATTAACAGTGCCTCCATAAATGGTGTCAACCGCGTTCTCAGGGGCTGCCCAACAGGCCAAGCACCGCCTCTGCCGCCCGCCTGTTGGCCTGCCTGGCTATCGACTGCCGCATCTGTTCGAAACGATGCAGGCGACCATCCCAACTGCCTGGATCAGCGAGAAAACGTTGGATCTCGCCAAACAGGTTCTCCGTGGTGGCCTCGTGCTGCATATACTCGGGAACCAGCATTTCACCGGCCAGCAGATTGGGCAGCCCGACATAAGGCACCTTTAATATCCGTGACGCCAGAGCATAAGTCAGGGGAGCGACCTTGTAGCAGATGACCATAGGTTTCCCCAGCAACATGGTTTCCAGGCTGGCTGTTCCAGACGCCAGCAATACCAGGTCCGCCGCCCTGATAGCATGCTGAGCCTGACCATCGAGCAGCCTGACACTGGCCTTGCCCTGCCGGGCGGCGATAAGGGCTTCAATCTCTTGTCGCAATCCAGGATTGGCACAGGGAATGACAAAAACCGGTACCTGCGGCAACACCTGGCAACGCTCTGCCACGTCGAGAAACAGCGGGGTCAGTCGTTTCACCTCGCTGCTCCGACTACCTGGCAGCAAGGCGATCACAGTGTCCTTCCCGTCCAGTCCGCAGGCAGCGCGTGCGGCATCACGGTCCGAATGCCCTTCGATCTGATCGGCCAGCGGGTGGCCGACACATTCAGCCGGTATACCGTGGGTTGCGTAGATTGACAACTCAAAGGGAAACAACACCAGCATCAGATCTACCGCCTGCCTGATCTTGCGCAGGCGTTTTTCACCGTAGGCCCACACGCTGGGGCTCACGTAGTGCACAGTCCTGATACCATGATTTTTAAGGTATTTTTCGAAGCGGGTATTGAATCCTGGCGAATCAACGCCGACAAACACGTCAGGAGGGTTGTTCAAAAAATGTGCTTTGAGCTGCCGATCGATGGACAGCAGTTCCGGCAGGCGGCTCAATGGTTCAACGAACCCCATAACCGACAGTCGCTCCATCGGGAAGAGGCTGTGAAATCCAAGCTCCATCATAGCCGGCCCACCGATACCTTCGAAACGGGCGTCCGGGTACCGTTTCAGCATTTCCCGCATAAAACCGGCGCCTAAGTTGTCACCGGACTTTTCCCCGGCCACCATGCCGATAAGCAAACTGTTACCCATGTGATAAAACCTGAGATTGATTGTCGGGCACAGTGCGCGGATTTAACAGGCTGTTGGGAAATCGTTCAGCGGTGAATCCCTTTCTCGGAGGCTTGCAGTGAATCAATGAGCACCTGCAGATCGCTGCACTTTGCTTTCATGGACTCCAGGGTATCAATAGCTTCCTCGAGACTCAGGCCACGCTTATAGATAATCTTGAACGCGGTCCGGATAGCCTTGATGGAATCGCGATCGAAACCGCGACGTTCCAGGCCAATGGCATTGATACTTCGCACCGCAGCTGGGTTTCCACTGATAATTATGTAAGCCGGAACGTCATTGGTGATATGAGTCATCCCACCTACCATGGCGTGGGCACCAATCTTGAGAAACTGGTTAACACCGGCATAACCACCCAGTATTGCCCAATCCGCCACCTGGACGTGACCGGATATTCCTACGTTATTCGCGAACACGGTGTTACTGCCGACCACACAATCGTGCGCAATGTGGACGTAGGGCATTAGAAGATTATCATTTCCGATAACCGTAACGCCGCCTCCTGCCGCGGTCCCCCGGTGCAGCGTGACTCCCTCGCGAAAGGTATTGTTATCACCGATCTCCAGCCAGGTTTCCTCACCCTGGTATTTTTTGTCGGCCGGATCCTCCCCAACAGACGAAAACTGGAAGATCGTGTTGTTTGCGCCGATTCGTGTATTGGCGCGAATAACCACGTGTGACCCGATCTTTGTTCCTGACTCAATCGTTACCTGTGGCCCTATTATCGACCAGGGTCCCACCGATACGCCGTCCGCGAGTTCGGCCGAGGGATCAATTTGCGAACTGGGATCAATCAACCTGAACCTTCCTTTCCGCGCACATGATATTCATTGTTGTAACCAGTTCATCGTCAACCTTCGCTGTACACTTGAATTTGTAGATCCCTTTTCTGGCAGTTTCGATTTCTGCCATCAGGGTCAACCGGTCACCGGGAACCACGGGGCGACGCAAACGCACATTATCGGCGCCAACAAAATAATACAGATAACCGTCCTTGGGCTTTTTTTCCTGACTTTTAAACCCCAGCACACCAGCCACCTGGGCAAGCGCTTCGATAATCAACACACCTGGCATGATCGGTTCATGGGGAAAGTGGCCCATAAAGAACGGCTCATTTACAGTCACATTCTTGTAGCCCACAATCGACTTACCCAACTCAATCTCCACAATCCTGTCAACCAACAGGAACGGGTACCGCTGCGGCAAATATTCCTTGATTTCCTCAATCGTCATTATCACTTCTAGTCCTCTCTCTGCTGCCTGCGCGCCTTTCAAGTTGGCTAACAGCCTGCTAATTCTTGCTTTCAAGCCGGCTCAAGCGTTTGGCCATGCTGTCCAGCTGGTTAAATCGAATGGCATTCCGACGCCATTGGGTTGAGCTGACGATACCCGTGCCCGAAGAATAATCTCCAGCCTCGGTTATGCTCTTACTGACCAACGACATGGCGCTTACCCTGACCCTGTCAACAATCCGTATATGCCCCACGACGCCTGAGCCGCCGCCCAGCACACAGTACCGCCCAACCTCGGCACTGCCCGCAACTGCCGCACAGCCGCATATCACAGTATGTGCCCCGATCCTTGCATTATGCCCAATCTGAACCTGGTTATCTATTTTAACCCCTTGTTCAATAATGGTATCTTCAATGGCACCACGATCTATTGTAGAACCGGCGCCGATCTCTACATCGTCACCCACCAGCACACCGCCCAACTGATGAATCTTGACCGATTTCTGCCCGTCAAACGCAAACCCGAATCCATCAGCACCAATAGTGGCACCCGAATGGACGATCACATTGTTACCCAGCCGTACACCGTGATAGAGAGACACATTGGCAAACAAACGGCAATTGACTCCAATCTGGCAGCCTTCACCGATAAAAGTACCAGCACCGATACGGGTTCCGGAATCCAGGCTGACACCCCCTTCGATTACCGCGTTGGCACCAATGGAAACATTGTCGGCCAGACGGGCGGAGGAAGAAACGGAGGCGCTGGGGTGGATGCCCTGGGGGGGGACCGGTGTGGCGTCAAAGAGCTGTGTCGCCTGGGCGAAACTGACATAGGGTGCCGAAGATATCAACTTGCTTACTGGACAGGCCTCAGCAAACTTCTCTTCTAAAATCACGGCAGATGCACGGCACTCGGCTAACTGCCTGGTATACGAGGGATTGCTGAGAAAGCAGAGTTTTCCCGGCGCTCCCGTGGTGAGAGTCGCCAGACCGCTGATAAGGCAGTCTTTGTCCCCGACCAGCCTGACACCGAGCAGGTCTGCAAGTGTGCCAAGTGTATAACTTTTTTCGTCACTCACCTGGCAACTACCCGCAGCTTCAACGTATTAAACGTTTAGTTCTGATTTAATTCGTTAATCTTCGCGGTCACTTTGGGAGTGATATCCAACACCGGGTCTGCATAAGCGACACCGGTCGCATTCAGAATCAGATCGTACCCGCCTTCTGCCACCACATCAGTAATGGCCTCGGTAAGGGTTCCGCGCATGCTCTCTACAAACTGCTGGTTTTTTTGCTGCAATGCCTGCTGAACCCGCTCGGAAATCAGCTGCAATTGAAGCTGTTTTTCCTGTGCATCGGCATTCATCTGACGAATTTCCGACTCGCTCATGATTGCTTCGTCCTGCTGAAACTTCTGCTGCAAGGCGACCAGTTCCTCCTGCAGGGTCTGGGCGCGACGCTCATCGCCGGAAAACTCTGACTGCAACTCTTCCTGAACAACCCGCGCAGCTTCCGAATTAAACAACGCCTGTTCAAGGTTTATGATGCCGATCTTGGTGTCCTGGGCCATGACAAAGCCCGGAACTAAGGTCAAACTCACCAGCAACATCAAGGATTTAACTGTTTTCACGTACCGTCTCCAAAAAAATCTAAGCCCTGCCGGGCAATTGGCTGAATCTACTGCTTTTCTGTTCAATCTAGCGTTCAGGTTGTCGCAACCCAATAGTGCGCTCCGCCCCTGTATTCTCCGGCCCCGGGGGCCTTCGCCGCGCGAAGGCTGCTAATTCTACGCCACCCTGTCAGAATCCGGTACCAACAGTGAAATCGAATGATTTCGTGTCATCATTCAGACCTTCCTTCAACGGTGTCGCCAGATAGAAGGTCAACGGCCCGAACGGTGACAGGTAGGTAACACTGATACCGGCAGCGAACCGCAATTCCCCTGCGTCAAAGTCACTGCAGTTGCGCAACAGCTGTTGAGTCTGGGTACAGTTGGAGGAAAATACGTTTCCGCCATCAATGAAGAACGCTGACCGGACCTGATTGCGATTTGGTACAAAAGGCAGCGGAAACATCAACTCCAGGCTCCCCGTGGTCAGTATATTACCACCAAAGCTGTCGAAATCACGATCCAGGAACTGTTCCTCTATCGCCAGCGCCAGTTGCTCGTTGCCTAATTCATCCAGAATCGTGGTGGTCTCATAGCCGACAACATTCTCCGCATACTCGGCAAAACCCTCGAAATCCCGGATAATTTCACCGTTCTCGTCGCGGGCCAGCGTGGATGGTATATTCTGGAAACGGTAGCGTCGCCCGGGCGTACTCTGCGGGCCAAGGCTGTTCTCATCAAAGCCCCTGACCACCCCCTGCGCGGTTATCCCTCCGGCAAAAAAGTGCTGAAAGAACGGCATCTCGTTGGATTTACCGTAACCAAACCCATAGCCAAGGTTGTAGCGCAATGCCACCACCCAGTCACGGTTGTCGCTGATGGGCCAGTACATCTGCCCTTGATAATTGATGGTGGCGTATTCCAGATCACTGCCGGGCAGGCTGACCTCCACTGCCAGTGAGTGCAGCGAACCCGCATTGGGTAACTGCCCGCGGTTCAACGTATTACGAAACCAGGTTCCGGTGACAGTAAAATTATCAAAGGTATCACCATTGCGGTCAATGAAGCCCGGCTCAGGGTATTTCCGCAAGGCTGAATCGGGCAGATCATTTACATTACCCAGCACCGCGTCCTGAACAGGCCCTTGCCAGGGATTGTTGTTGGCGGGGGAAATAACATACTGATCAATCCCCTGAAAGAAAACCGGACTGGCCTGAATTTCCTGCACAGAACCGAATCCGGAACTCAGTTCCGTATGGGAATACCCGATGTCAAAACCAAGGGCTTCCACCTCGCTCATCGGATAGCTGAAATTGAAACCCGCCCCGTACGAACTGGTATTGAAACTGGAAATATTGAACGGCGACTCAACTTCCTGGGCAAATATATTAAAGCCCCGGCTCACCCCGTCAGGCGTGTAATAGGGATCCAGATACTGGATATTCAGGCTCTGGCTGAAACGACTGCGGTTGAGACCGAACCCGATTGTTTTGCCAGTGCCAAGAAAATTCTGCGCCTGCAGGGAAGTGCTGACGAAAAAGTTTCCAGCGCCGCCCCCTACGGAAAAATTTACCGAGCCGAAATTCTGTTCCACCACATCATAATTCACATCGATCTGATCTTCCGTGCCCGGCACCTCGACAGTGGCAACTTCAACGGTTTCGAAATAGCCAAGCCGCTCCAGACGCACCTTCGACTGTTCGATCTGCTGGCTGGAGGCCGGCGCGCTTTCCAACTGACGCATTTCACGTCGCAGTACTTCATCAGCCGTGGAGAGATTGCCGTTGAAATTTATGCGGTTGACATAGGTACGATTACCCGGCTCGACGAAAAACGTCACGTCGACGGTGTTTTCACCCTCGTTGATCTCCGGAATACCGGTCGATGCGGCAAATGCGTATCCGAGGTTCCCCAGAAATTGCACCATGATCTCTTCTGTACCGGTGACCAGAGCCTGCGAATAGATCTGCCCTGGCCTGACAAAGACCGCTGCCCGCAGCAGTGCTTCGGCATCCACCAGATCGCCGGCCAGCTCCACCTCATTGATAGTGTACTGAGGGCCCTCATTCACATTGACGGTGATATAGATTTCTTCTTTGTCGGGCGTAATGGAGATAGGCGTGGAATCGATACTAAACTCAACGTAGCCGTTATCCAGATAAAAAGATTCGAGACGCTCGAGATCACCGGAAAACTGCTCCCGGGAATACCGATCACGCCGACTCAGAAACAGCCAGAAGGGCTTTGTACCCTGCTCAAATAATTCGAGCAGCACCTCGTCTTCAAAAGCATCATTGCCGACAATGTTGATATGCTGAATCCGGCTTTCTTCACCTTCGTTGATGTCCAGATTGATGGCAACGCGGTTCCTTGGCAGCTCCTCGACCTCAATCTCCACTGTAGCACCGTAGCGCCCCCGCGAAGAATAAACATCCTGAATACCCTGCCGGATCGCCTCCAGTGTGGCGCGGGTAAATATCTGCCCTTCGGCTATTTCCGCCGTCGCCATGTTGTCAATGATCTGCTCGGTTTCCAGAACACTGTTACCCTCGATATTGATTTCCGCAACCGAAGGACGTTCCAGGATACTGATGACCAGCAGGTTCCCGTCACGCAGCACTTCAATATCATCAAAGTAGCCGGAGTCAGAAAGCGCCCTGATAATGTCAGCTGCCACATCGGGCGTTACTTCATCACCTATACCAACCGGTAGAAGCCCATAAATAACACCCGGTGAAACCCGCTGATAGCCATCGATGATTATGTCAGCGATAGTGAAATTCTGGGCATAAGACGAATTGGCAATTCCAATGAATAATAGGAGACCAAGACAAAGTTTTTTCATTATCAATTCGTACTCAAGTTTAAGCTTTTCAAACTACTATGGCGGGTAGGTTAATCACTTCGGCTGCTGATGTGTTTTTTATAGCAGTCGACTAACATCGTTATAAATAGCCAGAACCATTATCCCTGATATCAGCAACAGACCCAGCTGCAAACCCAGCTCCTGAATTTTTTCCGGCACCGGCCTGCGGATCACCGCCTCGATCAGGTAGTACAGCAGATGGCCACCATCCAGAACCGGTATCGGTAACAGGTTCAGCACGCCGAGCGAAATACTCAGAATCGCCAGAAACCCGAGATACACATCCAGTCCGTACGAGGCTGTTTCGCCGGCGACCTGTGCAATGGTAATAGGCCCATTGATATTCTTTACGGAAATCAGGCCTACAACCATTTTCTTTATCGAGTCCAGCACGAACAACGATTTGCTCCAGGTTTCCTGCAACGCCGGAACAATGGCTGTAAACGCATTGAATTCAAGACGGCGTTGCCGGTCTGCCGGTAACAGGTCGGCAATGGACCTTTCAACAACCGAGGCGCCAATAGTGCCGATGACCCTGCCATCCCCCACTGCCGTGCGCTCTGGTCGCAGTCGCAATTCGACCTCTTCACTCCCTCGTTGGACAACGACATCCAGATCGAGTTCCGGGTTTGCTCGCACGATTTCGACCCAGTGGGACCAGCCGCGTATGGGCCGGCCATTGGCACTGATCACTTCATCACCAGGCTGTAAACCGCCCGCCTCTGCTCTACCACCGGGTATTACGGAGGCGATTTCCGGAGGCAGATCAAACTGCACGAGCCCCAGTGAATACAATGGATCCGGCGCAGTGGATTGTGCCAGCCAGCTATCGATCGAAACCTGCCTGGTTTCTGAATCCAGCGCGCCTGCCGGGGTGACTGTCATTTCGATCTGGCCACTTTCCCCCAGTCGCTCAAGCAACTTCATGGTTACCTGCTGCCACATTTGCGTCTGGGTACCGTCGACTGCTGTAATCTCGTCGCCCGCCTGCAGGCCGGCCCGATCCGCCGGACTGTCTTCGACAACACTGTGAACTACCGGCGCCAGGCCGGTAACGCCGTAGCTAAGATTGATTATCCAGAAAACAACCGCCGCGAGAATAAAATTGGCCACCGGACCCGCGGCGACAATAGCCATTCTCTGCCACAGCGGCTTGAAGGCAAAAGACTCCGCCCGTTGCACTGCGGTAAGCTGACTGTTGTCCGCTACCGCGATATCTTCCTGCCCCAACATCTTGACGTAGCCACCGAGGGGGATCGGCGCGATGGCGTACTCCACACCGTCTTTTCCGATCCAGGATTTTAGTGGTTTGCCGAACCCAATCGAAAACCGCAGCACCCTGACACCGCAGCGACGGGCCACCCAGAAATGACCGAACTCGTGAAATGTAACCAGAATGCCCAGCGTCACAATCAGGGCAGCGACATTTAAAAACAGCGTTGGAAGCATAATTAAACCTTGTGGGTCGATCCGCGCAAATCAATTATTTGCTTTAGCAATCAGATCATTAGCCAAAATTCGGGCTTGCGAATCGGAAGTTCGAATAATATCGAGACTTGACGCGCCTTCACAAGGTATTTTCGCTATAACCCCTTCGATAACACGATGAATCTGATCGAATCTCAGGCGCCCCTGTAGAAACCCTTCGACCGCCTGCTCATTTGCCGCGTTCAGGATGGCCGGCGCGGTACCACCCCGTGCCGCCGCCTCCATACCGAGGCGCAGACAGGGAAAGCGGTTCAGATCAGGCGGCCTGAACTCCAGGGGCTGCTGGCGGGTAAGATCCAATCGGGAAGCTCCGGACTCAATGCGCTGCGGCCAGGCCAGGCCGTAGGCGATGGGGATGCGCATATCCGGGTTTGCCAGTTGTGCAACCACCGAGCCGTCCCGGTATTCCACCATGGAATGAACAATACTTTGCGGGTGGATCACGACCTCAAGTTGCTCGCAGTCCAGATCGAACAGGTAGCAGGCTTCGATGAATTCCAGCCCCTTGTTCATGAGCGTCGCCGAATCCACCGAAATCTTGCGCCCCATTTCCCAGCGCGGGTGTTTACAGGCCTGGTCGGGAGTTACCGAAGAAAAATCTTCCGCAGGCAGGTCCAGAAATGGGCCACCGGACGCCGTCAGGATCACCCTGCTCACCCCCTGCTTGCCGCTGACTACCTCACCGTTCAGCGGCGCTGGCAGACACTGAAATATCGCGTTGTGCTCGCTGTCGATGGGTAACAGTTGAGCACCACTGGCCCGTATGCGGTGCATAAACAGGTCACCAGCCATCACCAGTGACTCCTTGTTGGCCAGCAGAATTTTTTTGCCGGCATCAACAGCCGCCAGGGTCGCACCCAGACCCGCGGCACCAACGATGGCCGCCATCACTATCTGCACTGCGTTATGGCCGGCAACGAATTCAAGGCTGGCGGTTCCGCACAACACTTCGGTGTCTGTGTCCGCTAACAACTGGCGCAGGGCTTCCGCCTTTTCCTCCTCAACGACCACCGCGTAGCGGGGGTTGAAGTGACGACATTGCCTGGCCAACAATTCAACCCTGTTGTAGGCCGTCAGCGCAAAAACTTCGTAGTCAGAATGCCGGTCAATGACATCCAGGGTGCTTTCTCCGATTGAGCCCGTTGATCCGAGCACTGTTATCCGCTGCTTTGCCGCCACCGCCATCAGCCCCCCAGCCCCATTACCAGAAACAGCCACAGCACCGCAAACGGGGTGGCGGCTGTCAGGCTGTCCAGCCGGTCCAGTATGCCCCCATGCCCTGGCAGCAGGGTTCCGCTGTCCTTCAGGTTACGATTGCGCTTGAGCATGCTTTCAAACAGGTCTCCCACGACACTGCTCAGAGATACCAGCACTGCTCCCAACACCAGCAGAATGGCCTGGATCAACGTCAGCGGTAGAACCCGGACTGACACCACAGCGACTATACCGGCGGTGACTGCCACACAGGAAATCATGCCGCCCCAGAAGCCGGCCCACGATTTGCCGGGGCTCAGTGCTGGCGCCAGTTTACGCCTACCCCATGCGCGACCGGTGAAATAGGCGCCTATATCCGCGATGCTCACCAGGGCAATGAGACCCAGAACCAGTCCTCCGGATTCGTCAAGGTATTTCAACTGAACAATGCCGCACCAGGTAGGAACCAGTACGAAGATCCCCATCAATGCCACATGAGACTGATCATTCCAGGAACTGCTGTTGGCGGGATAACCCGTCAACAGCCAGCCGGCCAGTATCCAGAACATGCAGCCAAATCCCATCAGTGAAAGTACCCGCAGGGGATCCACAGCGACCGCATCAGGAGTGGCGCCAATGAGAAAAAAAGCACCCAGTAACAGGCCGGCCAGACTGAATACGTAGCCGGCTCCGGCCCCGGTACTTTCCACGCCGATGAAACGTGTCCATTCCATGCCAGCGAGAACAGTAATTAGCGCCACCGATATGGCGAACACGAAGGGGGAGGAAAACACTGCCAGGAAGATCAACCCGACAATCAGGACTATAGCAGTCAGTATTCTTTTTAACAGCACGCTGGTCACTCCATCACTCGGAATCCGGATGGGAACCAAACCGGCGCTGGCGACTGGCAAAATCCTCCAGCGCCAGCTGAAACTGTCGATCATCGAAGTCTGGCCAGTAACAATCCGTGAAATAGAGTTCCGTATAGGCAAACTGCCAGAGCAGGAAATTGCTGATACGCCGTTCACCACCGGTGCGAATACAGAGGTCCGGTGCTGGCGCATCTCCCAGGCAGATAGCTTTCTGCAAGGTGTCCTCATTCACCTGGTCGGCGGTCATCAGCCCCGCTTCGACATCTGCCGCCAGTCGACGAGCAGCCTCCGCGATATCCCAGCGGCCACCGTAATCTGCCGCAACCGTTACCGTGACTCCCGAGTTGTTGGCTGTCAACTCCTCGACCTGGCGCATGTGAGTCAGCAGCTTATTAGAGAAACTTTCACGCCGACCAATGAAACGCACACGCACATTCTTGGCATGGAACTGTTCCACTTCCTTGCGCTTGAGTACGGCCAGGAAAAGGGCCATGAGACCCTGCACTTCCTTCTTGGGTCTGAGCCAGTTTTCACTGCTGAAGGCAAACAGGGTGAGATAGTTGATGTCGCGCGCTATACAGCTGTCCACCAGATCCCTGGCAGCTTCAGCGCCGGCCCGATGACCCGCAGTCCCGGTCAGCCCCGCACTCCTGGCCCAACGATTATTGCCATCCATGATGACCGCGATATGAGCGGGCAGACTCTGAGTTTTATCGGGCTTCATAATGGCCTAATCCCTTCCTGTACCTTGCACATCCAGCCGACCGGGTAAAACTTCAATCCCGGCCGTGGGCATAGAAGCGGATTATCAGACGGAAAGAAGATCCTTTTCCTTCGCGGTAAAGCACTTCTCGACAGCCTCTACGTACTTGTCGGTAAGCTTCTGGATCTGCTCTTCTGCACGACGCAATTCATCTTCGCTGATCTCTTTTTCCTTCTCCAGATCTTTCAGATCGGAATTGGCGTCGCGGCGAATATTGCGAATTGCCACCCGGGCATTCTCCGCCTCGTTCTTGGCCTGCTTGGTATACTCACGCCGGGTTTCTTCAGTCAGCGGCGGCATGGGAACTCTTATCGACTCACCGTTGTTGGAAGGATTCAGGCCCAGGTCCGACTTCATGATCGCCTTCTCAACCTCACCGATCATGCCCTTTTCCCAGGGGTTCACAACCAGCGACCTGCCTTCCTCCACGGTGACATTGGCGAGCTGATTCAGCGGTGTCTCTACGCCATAGTAAGAGACGACAAGATCATCAAGGAGACTGGGATGCGCTCTGCCGGTTCGAATTCTGTTGAAAGCCGACTCCAAAGAGGCCACACTTTTCTGCATGCGCTCCTCTGCATCCTGAGTAATTTCTTTGATCATTCACTGATTCTCCCGGTCTGAATTTTAAAGAATTCCCTGCTGACAGGGTTAGGGGTCTAGCCGATAGTCGTTCCTTCCCCACTGCCCATCACGTTGTTTAAAAGACCGCCCGCTTTAGTCATATTGAATACGCGGATCGGAATGGCATTATCGCGGCTCAAACAGATCGCCGTGAGGTCCATGACGCCCAGCTTCTTCTCAATCACTTCGTCGTAACTGAGCGTATCAAACTTGATGGCTTCGGGATCCACATTGGGATCAGCGGAGTAAACACCGTCAACCTTGGTAGCTTTCAGGATCAGCTCCGCGCCGATTTCGATACCGCGCAGACAGGCGGCCGTGTCGGTAGTGAAGAACGGGTTACCGGTGCCGGCGGAAAAAATCACCACGTCTCCGGCACGCAGATGCCGCATGGCCGTGCGGCGATCATAGTGCTCGACCATGCCACTCATCTGCACAGCCGACATCACCCGGGTCGCAATACCCGCCCGTTCCAGCGCATCCCGCATGGCCAGAGCGTTCATCACCGTGGCCAGCATTCCCATATGGTCGCCCGTCACCCGCTCCATTCCAGCTGAATGCAGCGCCGCGCCACGGAACAGATTCCCGCCACCGATAACCATACCGACTTCGATACCGAAGCCAACCAGCTGCCCGACCTCCACTGCTATCCGGTCGAGCACCTTGGGATCAATGCCAAAGTCAACGTCTCCCATCAGCGCTTCCCCGCTCAGCTTGAGCAGTATCCGCTTGTACTTCTTTTCCGCTCCAGGCATGACTTTTGATTCCCTCTCACCAGGTGAGTCGGGTCGGAATGGGGAGCTGTCCCGACACTGTTAGTTTTTAAGCTGCGCAGCAACCTCGGCAGCAAAATCTTCTTCTTTCTTCTCAATCCCTTCGCCAACTTCGAATCGGACAAATGTTACGACATCAGCACCGGCTTCTTTCAGCAGGCCCTTCACTTTCACGTCTGGGTCTTTCACAAAGGGTTGTTCCAGCAAGCTTACTTCAGCGACGAATTTCTGCAACCGGCCACTGATCATCTTTTCAATTATTTCTTCCGGCTTACCGCTCTCACGGGCCTGGGCCGAATATATTTCCGACTCCTTGGCCAGCACTTCTTCCGGCACGTCTTCGGCGCGCACTACCATAGGACTGAGCGCTGCGATGTGCATGGCGATGTCGCGGGCAAGAGACTCATCACCGCCCTGTAAGGCGATCAGTACCGCGATACGGTTGTTACTGTGCACGTAGGAAGCAACTATGCCTTTATTGGCATCATCAAAGGCAAGGCGTGCTATACGTCGCACCGAAATATTCTCACCGATTTTCTGCACCAGAGCCTGACGCTGATTTTCCAGTCCAGCTTCCATCAATTGCGCCAGGTCAGCATCCCGCTGATCGAATGCCTGACCCAGTACGTCCCTGGCGAAACCGAGAAAATTATCGTCCCTGGCAACAAAATCGGTTTCACTGTTGACCTCGATTACCACGCCGTAGTTCCCGTCTTCGGCGATTTTAGTCATCACAATGCCTTCAGCGGCCACACGGGAGGATTTTTTCTCGGCCTTCAAACCACTTGCTTTACGCAGATCGTCAATTGCCCGCTCCATGTCGCCGTCAGCTTCCTGAAGCGCTTTCTTGCACTCCATCATGCCCAGTCCGGTGCGCTCGCGCAGCTCTTTGACCATGCTTGCCGATATCGTAGTCATGTTTTTTGCCTCTCAACTGTCCCGCCGCCCTGGTCAGAGCGGGGTGAAATAAAAACTGGTTGGTTTTTGAAAAAAGGGGGCATAACGCCCCCGAAATTAGTTACGAGGGCTGCGGCAATGAGCCCAGCCCCCTGAAGACGGGTACCGCTATTCTTCCTCGGAGTCGGCCGCAGACTGCTTCTTGGCCGGCGCTTTCTTCTTGGCAACAGCCTTCTTGGCTGCAACTTTCTTGGCAGGAGCCTTCTTCGCTGCCGCTTCGGCAGTCTCTTCACCTGCCTCAGCATCTGCTGCTGAGTCTGCCTCGGCTTCGACCTTGCCGGCCTCGGCTGCCACTTCGCCCTGCGAATCGTCAGCCTCTGCTTCAGCTGCCGGCTCCGCTGGAGCCTCGACCTCGGCTTCCTCAACCTCGGCAGCACTTATCTTAGGCGCGACCTTGGCTTCAGCTTTGGCTTCTGCCACCGGAGCCGGCTCGTCGTCGTCAATTTCGACGAACTCGCCTTCGCCTACGTTATTAGCAGCATTGCGGCCTGCCTCGCAGGCATCGGCGATCGCCTTGACGTAGAGCTGGATAGCACGAATGGCATCATCGTTGCCAGGAATAACGAAATCGACACCATCGGGATCACTGTTCGTATCAACAATACCGATTACCGGTATCCTGAGGCTGTTGGCTTCCTTAACCGCTATACGTTCGTGGTCTACGTCCACCACAAAAATGGCATCCGGTAATCCACCCATATCCTTGATACCGCCTATGCTGCGCTCAAGTTTTTCTTTGGCGCGGCGCCGCATCAGGGCTTCCTTCTTGGTCAGATGGCCCAGAGTCCCGTCAGTTTCCTGCGCTTCCAGGTCCTTTAAGCGTTTGATGGAGCCCCGAATGGTTTTATAGTTGGTCAGCATACCGCCCAGCCAGCGGTGGTTAACGTAAGGCATACCGACCCGTTCGGCTTCGGCGCGAATGAATTTGCCGGCCGCCCGCTTGGTACCGACAAACAATACCTTCTTTTTCTTGGCAGCCAGATCGCGCACTTCTTCCAGTGCGACATTCAACGCTGGCAGCGTATGCTCCAGGTTGATAATGTGAATCTGATTTCGAGCCCCGAAAATGTACTGATTCATTTTGGGGTTCCAGTAACGGCATTGATGACCGAAGTGCACGCCGGCCTTCAGCATCTCTTTCATAGATACAGCAGTCATAATCTTTCCTGTAGTTCGGGTTAGGCCTCCACACACCCCATGGCTTAACCCGTGGAACGCACTGAACGGCATTCCGGCGGGCACCCAAAGCACACGTGACGGTGTGTGTGCGACATTAAAAGAGCTGGCAAACCAGCCTGATTTTCCTATTTTTCCGGGGACTGCTCCCCAGAGCGCGCCGCTTTATACCACAACAGCACTGAAACATAAAGCTTCTCTGAATTCCCTGAGACTCCGACCAGGCCCTGTCACGCACCTGCCACTTCTATTATTCGCTTTCCGGGTGCTTTACAATACGCATCCTTTTGACACGCAGGCCGGAATCAGTTGGTCGCCAGACAACCTTGAGATAACCGAAAAAACTTGCCATGGGAATCACCCTGAAAACCGCTGACGAGATCGCCAAGATGCGCGTGGCCGGCAGACTGGCCGCGGAAGTCCTGGAAATGATCACGCCTTATGTTGAGCCCGGTATCAGCACTGGCGAACTGGATCGTATCTGTCATGACTATATTGTCAATGTTCAGGACGCAACCCCGGCACCATTGAACTACAATGGTTTCCCCAAATCTATTTGCACGTCAGTCAACCACGTCATTTGTCATGGTATTCCCAGTGACGGCAAAGTCCTGAAAAGCGGCGATATCATCAATATTGACGTGACGGTTATCAAGGACGGGTTCCATGGCGATACCAGCAAAATGTTCTGCGTCGGGGAGACTGCTGAGCACGCACGCCGCCTGATCCGGGTAACCCAGGAGTGCCTTTACCTGGGTATCGAACTGGTAAAACCCGGCGTCACGCTGGGGGATATCGGCCACGCTATTCAAACCCATGCGGAAGCAAATCATTATTCCGTGGTGAGAGAATATTGCGGCCACGGCATAGGTCGCGTGTTCCATGAAGACCCTCAGGTACTTCACTTCGGTCGCCCTCGAACCGGCTGCGTCGTTACCGAGGGCATGACATTCACCATCGAACCCATGCTCAATGCCGGCACCCGCTTTACCAAGCTGTCGAAGAAAGATGGCTGGACCGTGACCACCAAGGACAGAAGACTGTCCGCGCAATGGGAACATACACTTGCTGTAACACGGGACGGATGCGAAATTCTGACCCTGCGATCAGATGAGGCCCTCCCCTGGTAATGGCCAGCCAGCCCCCTGCACCGGACCTATAGATGCCGCAACAACAGACCGCGCCTCTCCGCCAACTCGATCTGCTCAATATCGAGGATCTTTCATCCCGCCTTCAAGCTGGAGAAAACCGGATTGCATTGTTCAGGGAAGCCCTGCAGCATGCCAACAGCGAACTCGACCGGCTATACCAGGAAAACGAAGACATTGCTCTGCTGGTGAGCAGCCGAGCCCGGATGATAGACCAGCTTCTGGCACTGGCCTGGCGCCAGTTTCCCTGGCCCGATGAGAAAAACATTTCACTGGTCGCCGTGGGCGGATACGGGCGCGGCGAACTGCACCCGCATTCGGATATCGATCTGTTGATCCTCACCCGCAATGACCGTATCGCCAAATACAAGACCTGTATCAGTGGTTTCCTGACACTGCTCTGGGATATAAGCCTGGAGATCGGGCAAAGCGTTCGATCCCTCAAGCAATGCAAACAGGAAGCCAAGGCCGATATCACCGTCGCCACCGCCCTGATGGAATCCCGCACTCTGGCCGGGCCTGCTGAATTGCGGGATGAAATGGAAAAACTCACCTCCAGTCGCAAGATCTGGCCAATCAAAGCCTTTCTGCAGGCCAAGTGGGACGAACAGATTGCCAGGCATGAGAAATACCAGGACATAGACTATGCCCTGGAGCCCAATATCAAAACTTCTCCAGGGGGTCTGCGGGACATTCAGACTATTGCCTGGGTCGCCAAGCGCCAGTTCGGTGCCAGGGATTTCCATGACCTGGTCAAGCTCGGTTTTCTCAACCCTTCGGAAGAAGCGCTCATAGATGAGGGACAGAAATTTCTCTGGAAGCTGCGCTACGGTCTGCACTTGCTGGCAGGTCGCCGGGAGGACCGCCTGCTGTTCGACAAACAGAGAGAACTCGCCAGCATGCTTGGCTATGTCGACAACGACACCAGTCTTGCAGTCGAACAGCTCATGCAGCGCTATTACCAGGTTGTGGCCAGTCTGCGCGAACTCAACGACGTACTGTTGCAGCATCTGGACGAGGCTATTCTGCGCGCCAACGAACGGGAGAAGATCACCCCGCTCAATAAGCGCTTTCAGATTCACAATGGCTATATCGAGGTCTGTAACGACGGCGTCTTCAAGCGCTTCCCGTTTGCGCTGATGGAAATTTTTGTGCTTATGGCACAAAACCCGGACATTCTGGGTGTGCGCGCCGCCACCATTCGCCTGATCCGTGACCACCGGCATCTGGTTGATGAAGCGTTCCGCAATGACATTCGTAATACTTCATTGTTTATGGAGCTGTTACGCTCTACCCACATGTTGACGCTGCAACTGCGCCGGATGGCGCGTTATGGAATACTCGGCCTCTATCTGCCGGAGTTTGGCCGCATAATCGGCAAGATGCAGCACGATCTGTTTCACATTTATACAGTCGACGCCCACACACTGCAGGTCGTGGAGAACATGCGTCGCTTCCTGCTGGACGATGCCGAAGAAAATTATCCCGTGGCAGCCCATATAGCCCGTGACCTGCCAAAAATCGAGTTGCTGTATATCGCCGGTCTGTACCACGATATTGCCAAAGGTCGTGGTGGCGATCATTCGGTGCTGGGCATGGACGATGCGGAAGCATTCTGCAGGCGCCACCATCTCAGCGATTGGGACACCAAACTGGTTTCCTGGCTGGTGCAGAAACATCTGCTGATGTCCATGACTGCCCAGCGCAAAGATATATCTGACCCGGAAGTAATCCAGGAGTTTGCTCTGGAGGTCGGCGATAAGCTGCACCTGAATTATCTCTACGCACTCACTGTTGCCGATATCTGCGCTACCAATCCGAATCTCTGGAACGCCTGGCGAGCCGCCCTGCTTCGCCAGCTGTACCTGAGCACCAAACGCGTGCTGCGACTGGGAATGGAAAATCCGCTGAATCGCACCGAACGCATCCACGACAAGCAGCAACAGGCTATGGCCAAGCTGCTGGACCGAGGTATGGACGAGGCCGCAATCGAACGGATCTGGGCGAATGCTGACGATGAATACTTTATCCGGGAATCGGTAGCGAATATCTGCTGGCACAGCGAGTGTATTAATGAGCACGATGATTCCGGGCCACTTGTTGCCGTTAAGGACACGGTCGGCAATACCATTGAAGGTGCCACACAAATTTTTATTTACACACCCAATACCAGCTATCTGTTTGCCAACAGCACGGCGGCCTTCGAAAAACTCAACCTGAATATTCAGAACGCCAGAATTTTCACCTCGGCGAATGACTATTGCATGGACACCTATACGGTGCTCGAAAACAGCGGCAAGCCCGTTGGGGATCGCCCGGACCGCATTGCCCAGATTAGAAAAGTGGTGCTGGAGCACATACAGAATCGGCAGTCTTACGTTGCGCCGCTCAGCCGCAAACCCGCCCGCCAGATCAAGCATTTCAGTCAGCATGTAGAAGCGGAGCTGATCAACAATCCGGAAAAACCCTACTCCATTCTGGAAATAAACTGCCCGGACCGACCGGGAATCCTGGCAACAGTGGGTAAGATTTTTGCCGAAAACCAGATTAACCTCTTGGACGCCAAGATCACCACGTTAGGCGAACGCGTGGAAGACCTGTTCTATATTATTGGCGAAGACAATCTGCCCATCACCAATACAGAAAAAGCAGAAAACCTGAAGGGAGCAATCAAGGAGCGACTGGAAGAACGATTCGCCTCCTGACCCAGCACGCACTGTAAACCGGAACGACACACAGCATGATCACAATTTATGGAATCAGTAATTGCGACACGATAAAAAAGACCCGTGCCTGGCTGAAAGACGCCGGTGTCCCCCATGACTTTCACGACTACCGGAAAGATGGCATCACGGAATCACTGGTTGAGACCTTCCTGGCCCGGTTTACCCTCGAAGAACTGATAAATCGCCGCGGCACCACCTGGCGCAAACTGCCAGAGACTGTCCGGGAGGCACTGACTCCCGAATCTGCTGTAACAGTAATGCTGGAGAATCCCGCCCTGATCAGGCGCCCGATTCTGACGGACGGCAATCACTGGCTTCTCGGGTTCGACCCGCAAGCCATACAGCAGACCCTGACTTCCTAACCTAACACTTGCAGCAGGCCCAGCCATGACTACTGACACCTTTCACAGTTTTGCATTCGGAATAGCAACCAAGAATCGCCAGGGCAAAATAATCGAGGTTTTTTATCCCGCACCCCTGTTAAATCCCGATCCGGGTCTCATTCAGGTGATTCTTGACTGCCTGAACATCAGCGAAGCTGACAACCTTGTGGCAGACATCAGTAACGAGCAGGCCGCCAGCCTGCAAGGCAGACTGGATACCGCCGGATACGGCGATCACTCGGCGCTGGTCACACAACTTGCTACCGGGCAGCCGGACACCATCGTCTGTATCCTTCGCGAGGACCGGAAGCCAGACTCAGTGGCCGAGGTGTTTCTGAAACTGCATCTGCTGTCGCACCGCCTGGCTGTTCCCAACAGCCTGAATCTGGAAGGTGCCTTTGGCCTTTTGCACAACCTGGCCTGGACCAGCCGTGGACCGATAGAGCTTGATGAACTTCAGGCAGCCCAGTTGCAGAGTCGACTTGCCGGGGAACTGCTGGAAGTCATGTCTGTGGACAAATTCCCCAAGATGACCAATTACGTTGTGCCACCAGGAGTGCGTATCGCGCACACTGCGCGGGTAAGACTCGGCGCTTACCTTGGTGAGGGAACCACTGTGATGCACGAAGGTTTCGTAAATTTCAACGCTGGCAGCGCCGGCAAGGCGATGATTGAGGGCCGCATTTCAGCCAGCGTGATGGTCGGCGAAGGAAGCGATCTCGGTGGAGGCTGCAGCATCATGGGCACCCTGTCCGGTGGCGGCACAGAAGTCATTACAGTCGGGGAAAACTGCCTGATTGGCGCTAATGCCGGCATCGGCTTTTCGATTGGCGATCGCTGCATAATCGAAGCCGGTCTTTATGTGACCGCTGGCACCAAGGTAAATGTGCTCGATTTTAAGGGTGACCTGCAGAAAACCGTCAAAGCGAGGGATCTGTCGCACCAGAACGATTTACTGTTTCGACGCAATTCGCTGACCGGTGCGGTGGAATGTGTACCCAATAAGGCCGCCATAGAACTCAACGAAGAATTGCACAGCCACAACTAGAAGAGGCGGTCTGTTTGCTGATAACCGGCCCCAGGATACAACCATGAATGCCACGCTGAAACTCGTTAAAGAACTGATCTCCCGTGAATCGGTAACCCCGGTTGATGCCGGCTGTCAGGATATTCTGATCGAGCGGTTGGAAAAGCTGGGATTCCGGGTAGACCGCTTGCCCTTTCAGGATGTCGATAATTTCTGGGCCCAGTACGGCCACCAGCGCCCGCTGCTCGTTTTCGCCGGTCACACCGATGTAGTGCCACCAGGCCCTCTTGACGCCTGGGAGTCGCACCCTTTTGAGCCCAGTGAGAGAGAGGGCTACCTGTATGGACGTGGCGCCGCCGACATGAAAAGCTCCCTTGCTGCCATGGTCTGTGCCTGTGAAGAATTTCTCCAGACTCGCGAACCCAGAGGTTCGCTGGGGTTTCTTATAACCAGTGATGAGGAAGGCGCGGCCGTAAATGGTACGGTTCGAGTCATGCAGTGGCTGGAGCAGCGTGACATACAGATCGACTACTGCGTAGTCGGAGAACCAAGCAGCAGCTTCAACCTCGGCGACACGGTTAAAATCGGACGGCGCGGCTCTCTGAACTGTCGTTTTACAGTTTCCGGCATCCAGGGACACGTGGCCTACCCCCAGTTGGCGGACAACCCGATTCATCGGGCGCTGCAACCGCTCACGGAACTGACCTGCCGGCAATGGGACAGTGGTAACGCCTCCTTCCCGCCCACGAGCCTGCAGATTTCGAATATCCAGGGTGGAACCGGCGCGACCAATGTAATCCCGGAAAAGGTCCAGGTCGATTTCAATCTGCGCTTTTCAACCGAACTGACCGACGCGGCGATACAGGAGCAGTGCGAGCGGATCTTTGACAGTTACGAACTGGACTACCAGCTGGAATGGCAGCTTTCCGGGCAGCCGTTTCTGACTGACCACGGTGAGCTCATTGAAGCCGTCCATGCCGTGGTCAAGGAACAGACTGGTCAGGAACCCGAACTGTCCACCAGCGGCGGAACCTCCGATGGGCGCTTTGTCGCCCCCTCAGGGGCCCAGGTGGTCGAGCTGGGTCCGTGCAACCAGTCGATTCACAAGGTCAATGAGCACGTAAGAATCAGCGATCTGGAACCGCTGACCTCGCTGTATCGTGGCATTATTGAGAAACTGCTCTAGCCAGTTATTTCACCAATCTCCATAGCGAGGACGTGCCATGAAGCGGCCGCAGCAGGAATTATGTGAAATTTCCGGACCAGTCAGCCGGTTACATAGACATCGAAGCGGCTGCTTTTCCCGGCCAGCCTGAAAGAAGGCACCTGCCCGGCCAGATCACCGGCTCTGGCCGGGCGCTTAACCACCACACGACGGCGTGCGACCGCGAGTGCATCACGCAATAGCCGGGCTTCGTTGTCTCGTTCCCGGGCACTGCTTAAAGCCGTAGTGGCGAAGTACTGCTGTAACACGTACATATCCTTCTTGACCTGCGCGCTCTTGCTTCGCTCAGGAAACATCGGGTCCAGATACACCACATCCACACCCTTCGCAGCAGGTGCGAATACCGACAGACTGGTGTGAAGCACAGACATCCTGCTTACCGCCTCACGGACCTTGTCATCCTGTGATTCGCGAGCCCGATTCATTCCATCCTCAAGCAAAGCGAAAATGATCGGATCCCGTTCCAGCATTTTTACCTGGCAGCCCGTGGTGGCCAACAGGTAGGCGTCTTTTCCCAGGCCAGCCGTTGCATCCAGAACAACGGGGAACAGACCAGGCTTTACTCCCACAGCACGCGTAATCGCCTGTTTACTTACACGATTGCGAATCCGGTAGTCCAGAGTCGGGTTTTCGAAATCAACCCACACCGGCCCGGGCGAGCCTGGACGATTCATGACAAATTGCAGACCGGCCCCGGTCAAGCGCAACAGAAAATCAAAATCGGAGTCCGAGTCGCTGCTGACACAAGGTAATTTCAGAGACCCTGCCAGTCGCGCAGACTCTTCCACCAGGCCAGGGGTGATTTCCACCAGCTCTCCGTGATCGGGATTGGAATTGGGATCAGCAAGAACTGCGATTCGTGCCATAAAAATTCCGGCTAACTAACGAGTGAAGTAGACAGCGAAAAGAAGCAGACCAAGCAGGACACGATAAACGACAAATGGGAAAAAACCGATTCGCTCAATCAGCTTGAGGAAATAGTGAATACAGAAATAGGATACAACTCCCGATACAACTGCCCCGTAAAGCAATGTAATCCATTCAGAAACCCCAGCGCCCAACTGATAAAAGTCTATACTCTTGAGCAGCCCGCTGGCTGCAATGATCGGTATGGCAAGTAGAAAAGAAAACTGCGCCGCAGCATGCCGTGACAAACCAACAAACAAACCGGCCGTCATGGTAACCCCTGACCTCGAGGTTCCTGGCAACAGGGCCAGCATTTGCGCCAGACCAATCAGTAACGCAGTCTTCCAGGTAAGATTTGACAGATTGCCCGGCGTCCCGGATTGACGATCAGACATATAAAGCAGCAAGGCGAAAACAATTGAGGTAACAGCTATCAGAAGAATTGACCTGGCATAAAGTTCTACCAGATCGTTTGCCAGCAACCCAGCCAGCCCGGCTGGCACAGTAGCGACTATAATCAGCCAGGCAAGCTTCGACTCCTCTGTACTGCCCTGCTGCCCCAGAGATCTCACCCAGGCCAGGCCTAGCGCGACGATCTGTGCCCTGAAGTAGTAGATCACCGCAGCCAGACTGCCAACATGAACCGATACGTCAAAGACCAGCCCCTGATCCTGCCAGCCAAGCAGTTCGGCCGGCAGGATGAGATGGCCGGAACTGGAAATCGGCAGAAACTCTGTGAACCCTTGTAAAATTGCGAGAAATGTCGCTTGCAGATATTCCATACTTCCCTGCACCCCTTATCAACCGGCGGTTCGATAATTCATGTTTTCTTTCAAATAACTGGGCAATGCCTGCTCAGCTGAAACAGTCTGCTTATTGTTCAGTTTAAAATTGGCGATCCGCCGCAGGCTCTCGATATCCGCTTCCAGGTCGCAATCCACGTCGGAAAATCCTGTCAGCAGTGCGGCCGGAAAACTGTCACGCTCATTCCACCCATCTCCGATTGCTATCCAGTGGCCAGCGCGTTCTATGACCTCGGGCAGCACAATGGCGTGCCCCTCCACAACCACCTCGCCTCCAATACACTGTATGCCTGAATCCGGGCCCTTCTGGAAAGTGGCAACATAAAACTCACCGTCACGGGCCTTTCGACACACAGTAACATGTGAGCAGTCGTACGCGGCAAACCCACTCCAGGCATGCCATTCCAGGGAGGACAGCAGTATAACCGGGATCTCCAGCGCGGCAGCCAACCCCTGCACCACGCCGATCCCGATTCTCAGCCCTGTGAAAGAACCCGGGCCAGCGACTACAGCCAGTGCAGACAACTGTTGAAGCTCTATTTCAAGTTCGATACGCAATTGGTCAATGGCGGAAAGCAGTGACTGCCCGTGAGATTGATGACCCTCGATAACGCGGGTCTTGACCCCTTTGCCCGTCTGCATTACGACAGTGCAAACGCGGGAAGACGTGTCGATGACGAGCAGGTTTGAAGCATCCAGAACGGACATCACGAGTGGTCCAAATCTCTCTTCGCAGCAAAGATGACAGTGCCGGCCCTGACATGGTGACAGCGTATCGGCACAAGGCCTGTGATCTAAGCCGTGATGGGGTAACTTTTGGCCTGAAACGAAGATCCCTCCCGAGTTTATCGAGAGGGATCTGTCTTACCAGGAGATTCGTCAAACAGCGCAGTTTCTTCGGCACTGCCTGACGTGAGTGCTAGGGATTCACCAATCGGCTACTTCTTCTTGCTGGCTGCAGCCTTTTTCGTGGCTGCCTTCTTTTTGGCTGGCGCTTTTTTCTTGGCCGGCGCTTTCTTAGCTACCTTTTTCTTAGCCGCTGCTTTTTTCTTGGCTGGGGCTTTTTTCTTAGCTGGAGCCTTTTTCTTGGCAGGCGCTTTCTTGGCTACAGCCTTTTTCTTGGCCGGCGCCTTTTTCTTTACAGCGGCCTTACGCTTCACGACAGCGCCTTTTTTGGCTGCAGCCTTCTTCTTGGCAACCTTTTTCTTCACCGCTGCCTTCTTAGCTGGAGACTTTTTCGCTACAGTCTTTTTGGCTACTTTTTTCTTAGCCACTTTCTTCTTGGCTACTGTCTTCTTGGCTACGGTTTTCTTGGCTACTGCTTTTTTAGCAGCGGTCTTTTTCTTAGCAACTGATTTCTTCGCTGCGGTCTTCTTCGCAACTTTTTTAGGAGCGGCTTTCTTAGCCATCGCAGCTCGCTTTACTGTTTTCTTTTTAGCCACTTTTTTCTTGGCTGGAGCCTTTTTCTTGGCAACTTTCTTCTTTGCCACAGCCTTTTTCTTTGCTGCGGGCTTCTTTGCTGCTGACTTTTTCGCTGCTGCTGGCTTTTTCTTCACAGAAGCTTTCTTCTTAGCTGCGGCCTTCGCCTTCGCTGCAGCTTTCTTTGCAGCAGCCTTGGCTTTAGCAGCAGCTTTCTTAGCCGCCTTCTTTTCTTTGGCAGCTTCTTCTTTATCTTTCTGCTTGTTCCACTTAGCCGCAAATGCAGCAAGGGCCTTATTCAATGCCTCTTCGCGTTTTTGTGCAGCAGTCATTGTTTTTGCTGCCGCTTTTTTCGCAGGCGCCTTTTTCTTAGCAGCCCTTTTCTTACCAGTTACTTTAGCCATGCTCATCTATCTCCAAGTTGGTGAAACAGTTGCTTACCCTAGCGAGGTAAGATAAAGCTTCATTCGCCGGCAACATAGCATAAATAAAATTAAGCTAACAGTAATGAAGCGCTTTTTCTTGAACTGGAACAAAACCCACATTCCAATAGAAACTCTTACCGAATACAGCACTCATCAAGTATTTCGCTAGTTGAATTAAAAACTTTAAATAATTAAGCATCACCGATGTATTGGAACCAGCGGGTATCACGGTGTGGGTAAGTTTTATTTTCTGACTGTAGACGAAAAAGCCCGGCGGTTGCCGGGCTTCTGGAATTTAAATTTACTATCCTGGTAATGTTGTTCGGCGTACGGGGTACGCGGACAACGCCCAGGTTGAATTGATCAGTTACTTAAAGCATCCAATACTTTTTCCCGTATTTCGTTTACCGAACCCAGACCATCTATCTTTAGCACTTCAACAGCATTTCCTTCGGCTTTAAGCCTTTTATAGAAATCAACCAGCGGTTTGGTTTGTTCATGATAGACCTGCAGGCGCTTACGGACTGTTTCCTCTTTGTCGTCTTCTCTTTGTATCAACGCTTCGCCGGTAACATCATCAACACCTGCCGTTTGGGGAGGATTATTAATGACATGGTAAACCCGACCAGAGTCGAGATGTACACGTCGACCGCTCATTCTCTCCACGATTTCCTCATCATCTACATGAATTTCCAGCACCACATCAATCGGTACACCGGATTCCTGCAGCGCTTCTGCCTGGGGAATGGTCCTTGGAAAACCATCAAACAGAAACCCGTTCGCGCAGTCATCCCGTTGAATGCGATCCTTCACCAGGGCAATGATGATGTCATCGGTAACCAGCCCACCGGAGGCCATAACCGCTTCCACCTGCCGGCCAAGCTCTGATTGCTCCTTAACCGCAGCACGCAGCATGTCTCCGGTAGAAATTTGCGGTATGCCGAATTTCTCGGTGATAAACGCCGCCTGAGTGCCTTTGCCAGCCCCAGGGGCTCCCAATAGGATGATTCTCATGAAAGATTGCTCCTTGATTGTATGATGTATGGGCCGTGACGAAAGATTATAGCCCTTTCTGTTTGGCAGCATCCCAGAGCTGATCAAGTTTTTCCAGACCAGCGTCCTCGATTCGGGTATTCTCCTCACTCAATTGCTGTTCAATAAATGAGAAGCGACGGAAGAACCGCCGGTTGCATTCCCGCAGCGCGTTTTCCGGCTCAACCCGGGTATGCCGGGCCAGGTTTACAACCGCAAAGAGTAAATCGCCTGTCTCGTGCTGGATCGCCTCATTCTCACCACCGGCGATTGCTGCCTCCAGCTCTGCAAGCTCTTCTCTGACCTTTCCCAGCACGGGAGCCAACTGCTGCCAGTCAAATCCCACCCGTGCCGCCCGCTTCTGGATTTTAAGAGCCCGCTCAAGAGCCGGTAACGCCTGTGGAATATCGGATAATACCGAAACTGGCTGCTGGTCAGCCTGGCCTTTCTGCGCCCTCTCCTGCTTTTTGATCGCTTCCCAGTTGGTTACAACCTGGTCAGCATCCAGCGCCTGCTGCTGGCCAAAACTCTCCACTTTGCCGGCAGGGAATACATGGGGGTGACGCCTTACCAGTTTGTCTGAAATCGCATCGACTATATCCTGAAAGGAGAACAGACTGTCTTCTTCGGCAATGCGGGCATAGAACACAACCTGAAAAAGCAGATCCCCCAACTCATCTTTGAGAGAGGCTGTATCTCCTTCTTCCACAGCATCCACGACCTCATACACTTCTTCCAGCGTATAGCGTGTCAGACTGGTCAGTGTCTGCTCCAGATCCCAGGGACACCCGTGCTCTTTATCCCTCAACAAGGCCATTATGCGCAGCAGTTTATCCATCGTACACACTCCAGTAAGTCTAGCCGGAAAACCTTCGAATCAGGCTTTCCTGAGTTCAAACTCAGCAATGGATTCAACATGCGCAGTGTGGGGAAACATATCCATCACACCAGCACGGTTCAACTTATATCCCTTGGTCAACAGCCGCGCCGCATCCCGTGCCAGAGTGGCCGGATTACAGGAAATATAGACAATTTTCTTTGCGCCACTGTTCCCGATCCAGTCGATGATTTCCAGCGCACCGGAGCGCGGCGGGTCAAGCAGGATCTTGTCGAACTTATCAGCGAACCAGAACTCGTGGCCTGAGAGTGCGTAGAGATTGGCGGCATCAAATCTGACATTGGCTATATTGTTGAATGCGGCGTTTTCCTCAGCCCGACTGACCATCTCATTGCTGCCTTCAACACCAACCACCTCCCTGCAGTGGCGGGACAAGGGCAAGGTAAAGTTTCCCAGTCCACAAAAGAGATCAAGCACTTTATCCCCGGGCTCCAGCGTCAGCAGGTCGATTGCCAGAGAGACCGCCTTCCGGTTGATTGACTCATTCACCTGCACAAAGTCAGTTGGATGAAAACGCATGGTGATGTCACTGTCCGGCAACGTGTATTGCAGGCGATCCGGCCCCGTTTCAGGCCAGAGTTTATGGATGCTGTCCATGCCCTTGGGCTGCAAATAGAATTCACACCCGGTTCGCCTGGCGAACTCGCGCAGCTTTTCCAGATCGCTGCCATTCAGCGGCTCCAGATGGCGCATCACCAGTGCTACGGTCTGTTCGCCAGCCAGGTTTTCACCGGCGGCGGCTTCAAACTGGGGGATTACCTGCCGCGCTTCCAGGGTGTCGATCAACTCCCGCAAAGGTTCGATCAAATCGGCGATTTCCTTTACCAGCACCTTGCAAGTATTCATGTCAGTGATGAAAGTGCTGTGCTTCTCCCGGAACCCCACCAGAGCTCCGCCTTTTTTCGCAACATACCTGACAGCCAGACGAGCTTTGCGGCGATATTGAAATACCTGGCCCCGCTGGATCTCCAGTTTTTCAAAATCCTCTTCATTGAGCCCTGCGGCATGGCAGAACTGATCGAATAAAAGATCCTGCTTAAACGCTATCTGGGCGTCGGAGGAAAGGTGCTGCAACGAACAACCACCACAGATCCCAAAATAGACACACTGCGGCTCCACGCGACAATCACCAGGCTCCAGCACTTCTACAACCGACATTTCATCGAAGCGAGACCGGGTATCCAGGTACCTCGCCATTACCCGCTCGCCGGGCAAACCCCCGTCGACGAATGCCACTTTGCCGTCAATACTGGCAATGCCCCGGCCTTCATGACTGATACGATCAATAGTCAATTCAACCGGATCCTGCGGCAATTTTTTTCTGCTGCGCCGTCCGCGTCGGGTCATGATTACATAATCAGTGAATAAGGCGTCTAGTTGAAAACGCCAGTGGAAAGATAACGATCACCACGATCGCAGATAATAGCCACTATCGTGGCGTTCTTGACCTGTTTGCTTAATTGCAGCGCGCCAAAGATGCTACCCCCGGAGGATACACCGCAAAAAATTCCTTCTTGCCGCGCCAACTCCCTCATTGTGCGCTCGGCATCCTTCTGCTCAATATCAATAATCCGGTCTACCCGTGCCGGTTCGTAAATTCTCGGCAGATAGGCTTCAGGCCAACGTCTGATGCCTGGAATTCTTGAGCCTTCTCCGGGTTGCAGACCCACTATTTCAATTGCGGCATTCTGCTCTTTCAGGTACCTGGATACACCCATGATCGTGCCGGTCGTGCCCATGGAAGAGACGAAGTGGGTAACCTCACCGCGGGTATCACGCCAGATCTCCGGTCCTGTCCGCATGTAATGAGCATTGGGATTGTCCTGATTGGCAAATTGATCAAGCACCCGGCCTTTTCCTTCCTGCTGCAGTCGTATTGCCAGATCCCTGGCCCCCTCCATACCTTCCTGCTCAGTAACAAGTATCAACTCCGCGCCGTACGCGGTCATCGATGCTTTACGCTCAGCACTCATGTTGTCCGGCATGATGAGTGTCAGCTGGTAACCCTTTATCGCACAGACCATTGCCAGCGCAATCCCGGTGTTTCCACTGGTCGCTTCGATCAGAACATCACCCGGCTGTATCTCACCCCGCAATTCGGCCTGCACTATCATATTGAGAGCCGGCCGGTCCTTGACTGAGCCTGCCGGATTGTTTCCCTCCAGTTTTGCCAGAATGACATTGGAAGTATCACCGGGTAGCCTCTGCAACCTGACCAGTGGGGTATTGCCAATCAGATTATCGATAGTTTGATAAGTCATTTTCAGGACCTTGCTGACAGGTGGGCGATTCTACCCCGATTAGAGTCAGGCTTAAAGCCATAGCCCATGGCGCTTATCGCCGGGCGAACAGGCTGCGACTGTGCAGCGGTTTGCCACCCAGATGAGCGGCCAGTGCCAGCCTGGTGATCAGCTTGGCGGCTTTCACACAGTCCCGATCGGAGAATTCCAGAGCCCTGAGGGCCAGGATATGTTTCCCCGAGAACAGGTTCATCTGCTGGCCGGCCCGATCATCAATATCGGCAACGTGCTCAAACCCCAGATCCGGCACGAACAGATAGGTGCGTTCCGCCTCAATTGGCTGGCGTGACACGCAATCCTGTTCCAGATTGATTCCGTAACCCAGCTCATCAAGCAGCGAAATTTCAAAGCGTCGCAGCACTCCCTGTATCTCTCCTGCCCCGGCGAGCCCAATCAGCGTTTCCTGATAGCGCTGATAAAGGTCCGCATGTTCCACATTACTGAGCACTAATCGAGTAATCAGTTCATTCACGTAAAAACCGCTGAATAACCGCTCTCCCTTTAACTCGATTGCACCGACGCTGCTCTCTGCGCTGACAACTGTTTTGACGTCTCCTTTGCCAGTGAACGATACCAGCAGGGGCTGAAACACCTGTAACTGGCTGCGGTACTTGGATTGCGCCCGACGGGCGCCCCGCGCCACAGCACGAACCCGACCGTAATCCAGACAAAAGAAATCCAGCAGCAGGCTGCTGTTCTGAAAAGGTTGTTTGTGCAGGACGTAAGCCGGCTGCAGAAAAACACGATTATCCATAGCGGAATCTGTTGGAAATCACAGGGTAATTATAGGAAAGCGCCTGGCTTCAGGCGAGTTGCAGATACCGGTACGCCGCTAAGCCCGCTTGATCGCCAGGATTGCGAAAATCCAGCCGACCGGGTTTCTGTTCAGAGGGTGTCTGAGTAGCCAAGACTCTTCAGAGCCCGCTCGTTGTCTGCCCAGCCGGATCTTACCTTTACCCAGAGTCTCAGCATGACCTTCTGGTCAAACATTTCTTCCATATCCTCGCGTGCCTGAGAACCGATGGACTTCAGGCGGGCACCCTGTTTCCCGATGAGAATCTGTTTTTGACCGGGTTTCTCGACCAGAATCAGTCCATCCACGTGCAGAACTTTGCCCTTTTCCTTAAAAGTCTCTATTTCAACAGTGACTTCATAGGGCAGCTCATCGCCCAGTTGGCGGGTAATTTTTTCGCGGATCAGTTCTGCCGCCAGAAACCTGGAACTGCGATCGGTAACCTGATCCCCGGGGAAAAGAAATTCACCCTCGGGAAGATACTTCCTGGCTATCTCGTCGATAATCTCCAGGTTGTGGCCCTTGAGCGCCGAGATGGGAATGATTTCCGTAAATGCCATTTTTCCGGACAGTGATTCAATGTAGGGCAGCAGGCGGGTCTTGTCCTGCACCTGATCGACCTTGTTGATAAGCAGCAGAACTGGTTTCTTGACCTTCGCAAGCGCAGCCAGCACCAGCTCATCTTCCTCCGTCCAGGCCAGCCTTTCCACCAGGAAGAAAATCACATCCACGTCCTGAATGACCTTTTCCACGGTTTCATTCATTAACCGATTGAGGGTTTTCTTGCGTTCATGGTGTAGTCCCGGCGTATCCACATAGATAAACTGGGTGTCGCCGGTGGTATGCACACCAAGAATTCGGTGGCGGGTGGTCTGCGGTTTGCGGGAGGTTATGCTTATTTTCTGCCGCAGCAGATGATTCAGCAAAGTGGATTTACCCACATTGGGTCGACCGACGAGTGCGATAAAACCGCATCGCTGGCTTCTTTGCTCTCCCTGTTCTTCAATCATCGTTTTCTTCCAACGCAGCGAGCACCTGCTCGGCCGCATCCTGTTCAGCCATTCGTTTATTTTTGCCACTGCCGACCTTTGATTCGTCAAGCAAGGCAACCTGGCAGGCCACCATAAAGGTCTGATCGTGCGCCTCACCGATTATTTCGGTGACGCTATATCCAGGCAGTGGCAGTCCCCGCGCCTGCATCAATTCCTGCAGCCGCGTCTTACTGTCCTTGCGGGTTCTGCTTATCTCTCTGGAAGTGAGCCGGTGACTGTACAGCGTGCCGATGACAGAGCCAGCGGTGGCCAGGCCACTTTCCAGAAAGACTGCGGCAATCAGGGCTTCGACGACATTTGCCAGAATGGATGCCCTGCGCTTGCCACCGCTTTTCCGCTCACCTGCGCCGAGGTTAAGATGCTGCCCCAGGCCCAGATCACCGGCAATGTCGGCGAGAACTTCACCATTAACCAGGTTGGCACGCATGCGGCTCAGCTCGCCTTCTGTGGCCTGGGGGTAATGGTGAAACAGTTTCTCTGCGATGACCATATCCAGTACGGCATCACCGAGGAATTCGAGTCTTTCATTATGAAGTTTGCCGGCGCTCCTATGGGTAAGAGCCTGCTCCAGCAGGTTCGGATCCTGGAAAGAATATCCGAGACTTGACTCGAGCTTCCTCCGATCCACAGTCATGAATTATTGAGCTGTGTGATCAAATACGGCGACGATATCCAGGTTGGCGAGCAGCGGTATCCGACGTTCATAGGCTATCCTGATAGCGGTTCGACCGCCTGCTCGGGCCACTTCGATATCTGAAAGCTGGAAGTCGTAAATTGAATTAAGCCGCAGTGCATCCGCAAAGCGCTGCTTGATTTCGTCTACCCGCAATCGGTCTGCGGTGCCGTCTGCAACCAGCTCGTCCGCCAGCGAGTTTACCACGCTGTTATCCATGTACAGGGGACCTACCTTGAGGCCGACCGTAAGAAACAGCGCTACAAACAAGCCCATGATAAGCAAACCGAACTTGGAAACCCCCCGCTGGTAGCCGGGGCCCTTGAAGCTTTTTCCCATAATGTCCACCATTAACCACGCATTCCACAAGACTGCCAGCACTACCTTACGACCTTTGGTGCCTGAAAACCGCCAATAAAATCACAAATTTCAACTGCATGCGATTAATTTTGCGAGGGTTTTCCAGGTCAACAGGCATGGAAGCCCGGCAACTACCGTATCTGCTGATTACGGGAAAAGTTGGGCAAATGCAGCCCCGGATCCTTATGCATCCAGATTGCTACCGCCTTACCAATTATCTTGGTCTCGGAAACAGGCCCCCAAACACGGCTGTCTGCACTGTTATCCCGGTTGTCACCCATCATGAAATAGTGCCCTTCCGGAACAATCCAGCTGGTCCTGCCCTGGCGCCCAAGTTGCAGGTCCGAGAGCTGGATAGGATGTACAACGCCGCCAAGCTCCTCCTGATAGGAGGAACCGGGGATTCTTTCGGGCCCGAACTCGATCTCAGTCTCGCCGATATATTCACGGGGCAGTTGTTCACCGTTGATATAAAGCAGATTGTCTTCGTAGCGAATTCTGTCCCCGGGGAGCCCGATAACACGCTTGATATAGTATTTATTTTCATGGGGCGGTATAAAGACCATCACCTCGCCGCGCTGTGGCTCACCAATCTCGACCAGTTTTGTGCCAATAACCGGAAGGCGCAAACCATAGGCGTATTTATTCACCAGAATAAAATCACCAACCTCCAGCGTAGGTATCATCGAACCAGTCGGAATCTGATAAGGCTCGATCACGAAAGAGCGCAATACCAGAACGATCAGCAACACCGGGAAAAACGATTTCGCGTATTCAACCACCACGGGTTCCCGGGCCAGGTCATCCAGCTCCTGCTCAGCCACTTTCTCTGGCTTCGAGGCCGCCTGGTTCTGCCGATAGGCGTCGATACTCCGCTCCCTGGCTTTTCTAAGCAACAGTGAATCAAGCAGCCAGATAGCCCCGCAAACGGCGACCAGTATTACCAGTACTAACGCAAAGTCTATATCCATCAGGAATCTATTTTCAGAACAGCAAGAAAAGCTTCCTGGGGAACTTCAACATTCCCCACTTTCTTCATTCGCTTTTTACCTGCTTTCTGTTTCTCCAGAAGTTTTTTCTTTCGGGTTATATCCCCACCGTAACATTTGGCAGTGACGTTCTTGCGCAGCGCCTTGACAGTCTGTCGTGAAATGATCTGACCACCGATCGCTGCCTGAATAGCTACATCATATAGCTGTCGAGGAATTAATTCCTTCATTTTTTCGGTGAGCAGCCTTCCCTTGGACTGTGCCTGGTCGCGGTGCACAATGATAGCCAGCGCATCCACTTTATCGCCATTTATGAGAACATCTAAACGCACCAGGTTCGATTTTTCAAATCTCAGGAAGTGATAGTCCAGCGATGCATAGCCCCTGCTGACGGACTTGAGCCGATCAAAAAAATCGAGCACCACCTCGTTCATCGGCAGTTCGTAATTGAGTGACACCTGCCTCCCGATAAACTGCATGTCTTTCTGCACCCCGCGCCTTTCGACACAAAGCGTGATCACATTGCCAAGGTATTCCTGTGGAACCAGGATGCTGGCAAGCACTATGGGCTCGCGCATCTCGGCAATACTGGCCACGGGGGGCAGCGCCGAAGGGCTGTCGACCTCGACCACATCGCCGTTGTTCATCAAAACCTGGTAGACCACCGTTGGCGCAGTGGTAATCAGCGACAGATCATACTCTCGCTCGAGGCGCTCCTGAATGATCTCCATGTGCAGCATGCCGAGAAACCCACAACGGAATCCGAACCCCAGCGCATCGGAGTTTTCCGGCTCGTAGTACAACGAGGCGTCGTTCAGGGTCAGCTTGGCAAGAGCATCGCGAAAGTTTTCGAAATCATCGGAAGATACGGGAAACAGGCCCGCGTAGACCTGGGGCTGCACTTTTCTGAAGCCGGGTAACGCCGGAACGTTGGGAGAACCCGCCCGGGTGATGGTGTCCCCTACCGGAGCGCCAAGAATCTCTTTGATACCGGCGATCACAAACCCCACCTCACCGGCTTCAAGCCGGCCGGTTTCCAGCCGCTTCGGGGTAAACATCCCGACGCTGTCTACCAGGTGGGCCTTACCGATGGACTTGGCCACGATCTTGTCGCCCTTCTTGATCACGCCCTGTTTCACACGCACCAGGGACACGATACCCAGGTAGTTATCGAACCAGGAATCGATGATAAGGGCCTGCAGATCCGCCTCGCGATCACCCGTCGGAGGAGGGACCTTGCTGACGATCTGTTCCAGTATGTCGTCGACACCCATTCCCGTCTTGGCGCTCGCGCAAACCGCCTCAACCGCGTCGATACCGATGATTTCTTCTATTTCCGTTCTGACACGATCCGGGTCGGCCTGCGGCAGATCCATCTTATTCAGAACCGGAATCACCTCCAGCCCTTGTTCAATGGCTGTATAGCAGGTCGCCACGGACTGGGCTTCCACGCCCTGCCCCGCATCAACCACCAAAAGAGCGCCTTCACAGGCCGCCAGGGAGCGGGATACTTCGTAGCTGAAATCCACATGCCCCGGGGTATCGATAAAATTCAACTGATAGCGCTTGCCGTCACGGGCCTGATGAAAAAGCGTAACGCTCTGCGCCTTGATGGTGATACCCCGCTCGCGCTCGATCTCCAGCGTATCCAGCATCTGCTCGGCGAGCTCCCGATCGGAAACTCCACCGCACATCTGGATGAAGCGATCAGCCAGCGTAGACTTACCATGGTCGATGTGGGCAATGATGGAAAAATTACGAATATTAGCTAGGTCAGTCACCAGATCTGGTTTCCCTGGGGGTCCTGCGGACGAAGGCCGCAATTCTAAAGTATCTACGGAATCCTGTCAGTGGCTTTATTGACGGGAAAACGATTTCGGTCCCACAAAAAAGGCAGCCACCGGCTGCCTTCTCAAGACCGGTTCCTGTCAGTTCATATCGAGCACCAGGGTGGTCCCGCTGCCCCCCCGGACAATGCGCACCGGCACAAACCCGTTCTCTGGCAGTTCCTGTGCCACCGCCGCGAATTGTTCGACGCTGCCGATATCCTGCTGATTAAGTGAAACGATGACATCGTTTTCAGCAATGTCAGCCTTTTTCGCGGGCCCCTCCATGACTTCAACAACCAGCACCCCGGACAGCCCGGCCACCTGCCTGATCTCGCGACTCAACTCCGCCACCCGCAGTCCCAGCGGATTAACACGGTCAGGTTCAGCCTGGACAATTTCCTCCTGCACCACGTTAAGCGGCGAACTTCCCAGGGTCACATTCAGCGTCAGACGGCTACCGTCTCGAAAAACCACCACCGGCGACGTTGTACCAGGCTTATTCTGACCCACGAAAAAGGGCAGATCGGCGGAGTTATCGATCTCCCGCCCGTCAAACTCTAGGATGATGTCCTCAATCTGAATACCCGCCTGCTCTGCCGGGCTGCCGGGTGAAACGACATCAACGAAGGCGCCATGGGGACGATCAAGGTTGAAAGCCTCGGCGAACGCATAGCTGACTTCCTTGATCTGCACACCCAGCAGACCACGCTGAACAGCACCGGATTCACGCAACTGATCGATAACATTAAGCGCTACGTTACTGGGGATAGAAAAAGAAATACCCGCCGAGGTGCCAGTGCTGCTGAGGATCTGGGAATTGATTCCGATCACCTCGCCATCCATGTTGAACAAGGGCCCACCGGAATTGCCCTGGTTGATCGCCACATCGCTCTGTATGAAGGACATGTAATTGTAGCGACTGTTACCAATGCGGTTGTCATTATCAATGGAGCGCCCCTTGGCACTGACTATTCCCGCCGCGGCTGAAAACTCCAGGCCAAAAGGCGAACCGATCGCAAGCACCCAGTCACCGACCCGCACCGCATCTGAATCACCCATCTTGACCGTGGGCAGGCCCCGGGCCTCAATTTTCAGCAACGCCAGGTCTGAGGGTTCGTCCAGGCCGACGATCGACGCATTGAATTCGCGACGGTCGGTAAGATGCACGGTGATCTCCGCCGCGCCGGCCACCACGTGATGGTTGGTTATAACAAAACCGTCCGCGCTTAAAATAAAGCCTGACCCCACTGCCCCACGGGGACTTAACTCGGGCTCCTCTGGCCCAAGATTCAGATCAGGAACGTCATCGGGATTAATACGCCGGCCCAGAAATTCCTCCAGTTCCTGCGGAGAAACAAAGCCGCGACTTTCAACCATACGAATTGTCGAGATTTCTACGATTGCTGCCGCGTTACTTTCCACCAGATCGGCAAAGTTGGGCAGCCCTGCCGCCGCTCTGCCCAGACCGGGTAGCACAAGGAGCAGAATCAACCCCGCACGGAAGCAGGCGGTGAGATGAGCGGGTTGCGGAAATCGGGCAATCATCATAGTCAACTATTCCGGAAAATTCAGAGGTGGGTGGGACACGGGCCACGTGCCCCGCGTCTGACCGCAGTCAGACCTGTGAGCAGGTTTTCTGGAGTGTACTTGAGCGGGAGGAGGACGTAAACCGGAGACTCCGCCAATCGGCGGAGCCTCCGGGGAAATTACTGTTGATTTATCAAAATGTTGAGAGGCAATCTCAATCCTGCCTCTCATTCACAAGGCGGTAGAGAGGGGAATCCTCCAACTGCTCCAGTTTCTGCGGCTCATCCCGGGTGATGGAGGCGCTTCGAATGTACTCCTCCAGGCGTAATCGGGCCTCAGGGTCAACCTGGGGGGCGCCGGCGGGGCGATTTTCAACCACAGCCAGTTCAGTCACCGGCAGCTCGGCAGCTTGACCGGCGTCACCAGCCTGCCCCTGCTGCGCTACTTCCGGCGTTCCTGGCAGACGGGAAGACTCATTGACACTGACCTGCATGCCCACGAAAAACGCCATCGCGACCGAGGCTGCGATGGCAACTTTGGCCAGTGGTTGCGCCCATCGATTGCCTGCGGCTGTTTCGGCCAGCTGTTCTGGTTCATGGGCTATCGCTGCGGCAACAGCATCGCTGAGGCGGTTACCCGTGAAATGGAGTTCCCCCGTGGATTTGAGATTGTCATCATGAATCAGCGCCTGAACCAGATTCAAACGTTCCCACTTCGATGCCAGGTCCGGATCGCCGGCCGTCGCTTTTACCAGGCGTCGGAGCTCAAGTTCATCAGCTTCGTTATCCAGCATGGCCGAGAGGGTTTCATGGTCCTGGCTGTTCATAATCTGCCCTTTGTTCACGTTACTAATACTCGCTTCCGGTACTCGCTTCTGGCGTTCCGCGTTTCTGTCCGCCCGATCGGTTAAATCAATTCACGAATTCTTTTGTCAATCGCCTCACGGGCCCGGAAGATTCGCGACCTCACCGTCCCCACCGGGCAACCCATTACCTCGGTGATATCCTCATAGCTCAACCCGGAGAACTCCCGCAGGGTGAAAGCTGTTTTTAATTCCTCCGGCAACTCTCCAATTGCCTCGTTAATCGCCTGGCGCAGCATTTCGGTAGCCAGGCTCGCTTCGGGAGACTCAATCTCCTGGAGTGGAAGCGCCAGATCCGAGTTTTCAGACTCATCCACGTCCACATCCACGGCTGGTGGCCGTCGATTTCTCGCCACCAGGTAGTTCTTGGCTGTATTGACAGCGATCCGATACAACCAGGTATAGAAAGCACTCTCGCCACGAAACAGCGCCAGCGCCCGGTATGCCTTGATAAACGCCTCCTGGCTGACGTCTTCCACCTCCTGTGGATCCTTCACAAACCTCGCAATCAATGCAGCTACCCGGTGCTGATACCGCAAAACCAGCAGATTAAACGCCTGCTTGTCTCCAGCCAATACCCGGTCCACCAACTGTTGGTCGGTATCCTTGCTCACAGTGTTCCAACTCCATTTTCAGACCGGGGACCATTCTTGTTGGAACTTTCCGACTCGTTCAAACACATAGACCGCGGGGATGTTCAAAAGTTCTGCAAAACTATAAAATTGCTGCAATTTCATTACAACACAGGCACCATCCGGTTACCTCTGCTGACATCCAACGGCTATCCAACCCCCATGCCGGATCTGCAATGGCGCCAATCTCTTTTTAAAACAATAACGTAAACCCTCTCTGGTCCACCACTGGCAGAACCCCCAAACCATGATCAGCGCTACCGAAAGCCCCACTCCTGGACTCCTTGAGACTGACATACTTATCATCGGCAGCGGTGCGGCAGGGCTTACCCTGGCGTTGCGCTGCGCTGAATTCGCCCGGGTCCGGGTGATCAGCAAGGGGAGCTTACGCGAGGGCGCCACTTTTTATGCCCAGGGCGGAATCGCGGCAGTACTCGACAATCAGGACAGTACCGACGCCCATGTGGCGGACACTCTCATTGCCGGTGTGGGTCTATGTCACGAAGACATGGTGCGATTTATCGTTTCTCACAGCACCGAATGCGTTCGCTGGCTGGTGGATCAGGGCGTGCCCTTTACCACCAAGACAGGAGAAAAAACGCTACAGGCAGTTGCCGCTAAGTCCGCGTCCGCAGCAAAACCACTGGTCGCCGATGACCTGACTTCGTTGCACCTGACCAAGGAGGGAGGCCACAGCCATCGGCGCATTATCCACGCTACCGATGCGACCGGTAAAGCGGTGTTCAAGACCCTGAAAAATAAAGCACTCGAGCATCCCAACGTCGAGCTGATTGAAAATCATATCGCCGTCGACCTGTTAACCAGGGAAAAACTAGGCCTGCCAGGACAGGCCTGCATTGGCGCCTACATCATGGATTCCACCAGCAACCGGGTTCAACTGGTCAGATCCCGTTTCGTTGTGCTGGCTACCGGCGGGGCCAGTAAGGCCTATCTGTACACAACCAATCCGGACGGCGCCAGCGGTGACGGAATCGCGATGGCCTGGCGTGCCGGCTGCCGGGTTGCAAACATGGAATTTAATCAGTTTCACCCGACCTGTCTGTATCACCCCCACGCCAAATCTTTTCTGATTACCGAAGCCTTGCGCGGTGAAGGCGCCTACCTGGAATTACCGGATGGCACCCGTTTCATGGAAAAATTTGACGAACGCCTGGAACTGGCACCGAGAGACATCGTGGCCCGGGCTATCGATCACGAAATGAAAAGACTGGGCTGTGACTGTGTCTACCTCAATATCACCCATAAGCCGCGGGACTTTATCCTCAACCACTTCCCCACCATTCACAAACGCTGCCTGAAGTTCGGCATCGACATCTGCACCCAACGGATCCCGGTGGTGCCGGCAGCACACTATACCTGTGGCGGCGTGATGGTTAATGAATTTGGCGAAACAGATATTCCTAATCTGTATGCGATCGGCGAAACCAGCTTCACGGGTCTGCATGGTGCAAACCGGATGGCAAGCAATTCGCTACTGGAATGCTTTGTGCTCGCATTTTCAGCATCCCGCCAGATACAAGCGAAGATCGAGCAGACAGAACTCAGTCAGGAGGGCACACCCTGGGATGAAAGCCGGGTGTACCAGTCCGAGGACGACATCCTGATCTCCCATGACTGGCACGAACTGCGGCGCTTTATGTGGGATTTCGTCGGCATCGTCAGAACTGACCGCCGCCTTCAGAGAGCATTGAAACGGGTCGAGGTTCTGGAACAGGAAGTACAGGATTATTATCGCCACTACAAGATTAATTCGGACCTGCTGGAACTGAGAAACCTGGTACTGGTCGCCCGGCTGATTATCGACAGTGCACTGCAACGCAAGGAAAGTCGAGGACTCCACTACACACTGGACTATCCTGCCACTGCAGACCAGGCCGTGGACACGATTCTGGTGCCGGAAAACTACCAGCCCCGAAACAATCAGCACGAGGCATAGTCGACACCCTGACCCTGGCGGCCAATGTCAAACCTGCGGGCAGACTCAGCCCTGCAGGCAGACAAAGCAGCGAAGAAAAACCACCAGCTCCTTGCGCGCTTGCCTGCTGACACTGTCCGGCGCGATACAGAGGCGCAACCTGAGTGCAGGCGTTTTTATCGCTGTTGCTGTGGGCCAACGCCCCTGCCCTGGGGGCAACGACGTCACCCTGAAGTCCAGTACTGTCAGCCAGTAGTTCGAATAGACTATGCGACTTAGCCGGGCGTTTACTCCTCCCGCGTCCGTATACAGAATTGCCCGCCCCTGCTCCGTTAAATCAACCCCGGTCACTGCGTTTTCAGGCAGCCGGAGTGCCTGACTGGCCAGGTATAACGTGAACACCACCAGTATGCCGGAACTTAGCAGTATAAAAGGCAGTGAGAGCCCGCTTCGCACCATACCCTGCTGGGCCAGCCCGTAGCAAACCAGGAGTATTGCCAGTTCCAGCCTGGAACCGTTCAGTCGGAGGCGCAGCAACATTGCCCTGATTGACTCTGGAGAAAACTGTCTGGGGAAACACGGATCAATTACCGCAGAGCGCGGTGGTAATTAATCCGAGGTTACCTGAAGCTTAGTTGCCCGCTCTGGCCCGGTCCAGTATCAGGCCGATAATGGCATTCAGAGACGGGTCGTCGGGCTCCTGTCGCTGCAGCAGCCAGGCATAGAGATCCTGATCTTCATTGCTGAGAAGTTGCTGGAAAAGCAACTGCTGAGCGGGTGAAAGTCTGTCGAAGCATTCACGGGCAAACGGTTCCAGCAATAGATCCAGTTCCAGCATGCCACGCCGGCTGTGCCAGACGATACGGTTCTTGTCGATCTGTGACATGGAATTGCGTCCTTCCACTGAAGTTGAGGCCGGGTTTGTACGTTGCTTATTGTCAGCAAGAAAGTATCATGTTGTGGGCCACAAGGCACTGAGAAGCAGCAGTGGCAAGAGCAATTGTTTTTCAACAGCAGGCTAAGCGAAAAGAGTAGTGAATCATGCAGGTAATCGACCTGAACAATTTTGATCTGATCGTAGTATCCGGCCCGGATGCCAGGAAATTCCTTCAGGGTCAGGTCACCTGTGACCTGGAACAGCTGTCATCCGAACACAGTCTGACGGGCAGCATTTGCAATCTTAAAGGCCGGGTGATCAGCGATTTCAGGCTCGTCGAACACAACGGCGAATGCTACCTGTTGATGGCCGCAGGCATGGCCGCTATCGTACTGCCGGTGTTGAGCAAGTACATCGTTTTCTCAAAAGCCGAATGCCGATTGGCTACTGAAACGCTCCAGCGCACTGGATTCATCGGCGGGGAAGCCGAAGCGGATCTTTCGCAGCGGTTCAGCGGGATTCCCCCTGCTGCTGGCGATGTCATCGCAACCGACTGCGAATTGCTGCTGCGAATACCGGGCAGTACCCCCCGTTTTGAACACTGGCAGTTCAATGCAGCGGGTGAACCACCCGCTTCAAGGCTGGCAGGCCTGTCGACAGACACTTCCAGCAACAGTTGGGAGCTGGAAGATATAAAGGCCGGCATTGTGCACATCACCCCCGACCTGTCTGAACAACAATTGCCCGAAGCGCTGAATTACGACCTGTCGGGAATAATTAATTTCAGGAAAGGCTGCTACACGGGGCAGGAAATTATTGCCCGCATGTATTACCGGGGCACCGCCAAGAAGCGGCTGTATCATGGCGTGGCCGCCAAGCAGAATGCAAAGCCCGGGTCCATCGAGTGTGAAATCGATGCCGGACAGGAAGCGCTCAGTGGAGAAATTTTACGCTGCGCCCAGGACAGCCAGAGGGATTGGCATGTACTGGCGATTCTGCCGGTAGCGGTAGAGGAAGAAACCAGCCGGGTCTACCTTGACCGGGACCCGCAGGCCCTGGTCACTCTGCAGTCACTGCCTTACCGGGCGGGCCGAGACTGATCCTGACGTAAAGCGGACCGATGTCTCAAGTCCAATCCGGTCCCACGCTTTGGAGAGCAGGCTTTCCTCGCAATTCTCCAGCATCTGAATGTGATCGATGCGGTCGGCAGCGGCCTGGGAATCATCACCCTCTTCCTCCAGAAGGTGCCTGTTAAGGTCGATGGCATCGCGAATCCGGACCAGGAAGAGGATTTTCCCGGCATCCGATGGATTGGCACGGGGGAATACAGAACAGCGGCCAAAGCCGGCAAGCTGGGCGAAGCATTTTTCGATATCGTATTCATCCAGGGCCAGTTGCAGGGGAATCAGGCTCTCGCCCTGCAGACGCCTGACAGGCCCCCCTCTTTCGAAACCGGGGTGGTGGTCTTCAAAGTAGATCAGGCGTCCCATGGAGCAATTTCCTCACTGAGCCGGGGTGAAAAACGTTCCGCATTTACCAGCCCGGGACTCTGACTCGACCTCGGCCGGCAGCCACAACCCGGAAAACTTTTCAAAGCAGTGTGCGATGCCCTCATGACCACGTCAACAACTTGAATTAATTGATTTTTTTAAACCCCGGCCTGTAGTCAACTTGCAGTCATCAATTACTGAAAAGTGCAAAATAGGCCTGGATTTCACTCTGGAAATGACTGAGCTGCGGCCTGCAGGCTGAATTTCAGGTGCTCAGTTCACTGCCTGAGACTGGATTTCCAAACTGAAATTGCTTTCAACCGACTCAGAAAGCCAGATCACGGCTCCAGGGAAATTTGACATGGGACTGATGCAGACAAAAACTCTCCACCTGGTTGCAGGTTGGTTGCCAGCAGTCAGAGCAATAAGGGACGCATGCACGAAGAACTGCAAGCGGGGCCTGAGCGACATGGCCGATTGGAAAAGCAGATCAGGAAATAGGCTGGACAGAACCTGGTGCCAGGTCTGACAGCGACATCTGGCTGGCAGGTTATGCACAACTGTCTGGGAGCCCCAGCGCCCCGAAAGGGTGACATTTCGTCTTCACGCCGACGAGCGATTCGTCAGCCTCAGCCCCGCCTGCAGGGCTGAGGCTGACAACTGGCAACCTTTCCTTGATCCCGGCTAGAACCTGTAATCAACCTGGAAGCTGAATTCACGGCCCTTGTTGTAGGCAGTCGATATCCGCCCACCCTGAGTAATCTCAAACCGTTCATCCAGGATATTCCTGGCTTTTGCGGTAACCCGCCAGTTGTCATTCAACTCACGAATGAAGACAAGATTCAATTCACCGAAATCTTCTTCAATCAGGTCTGGAGCACCCTCGATACCCACCTCAGCGATACGGTCACCGTAGTAGTGGTACAGCAGTGTGGCGGTAGTGCCTGAGTACGGTTCATAACCCAGCTGAAAGTTGAACAGCAGGTCTGACTGGCCCTGCAAGGGCCTGTTGGTTGTCGTCAGCACGCCCTGGTCTTCCGGAGCGATGTTTACACTGGAATCAATATAGGCAACATTAGCCTGGACGTAGAAATCCGGGCCGATGCCACCGAGAAAGTCATTACCCAGAAAATCCAGGCGCTTGTAGATTTCATACTCGACCCCCTGGTTTTCGGCCGATGCCCCATTGATGTAGGTCGAGGCGCGGGTGGTCGGGCTGAGCACCGATGCTTCGATAGGGTTTATAAACTCCTTGTAGAACACCCCCAATGACATGTAATCAGAGAACGCAAAATACCATTCCCAGCGGAAGTCATAGTTCGTAATGGAGGTGATTTCCAGGTTGGGATTCCCGATGATGTCTTTACCGGTGATGGGATCGGTAAAGGCAGCGGTGGAAAGCTCCCTGAAATCCGGTCGCGAAACGGTCTCACTGTAGGCCAGCCGGAACTGATGATCATTTTGAATGTAGGTAGCACTGAAGGCCGGCAAAAATTTGGATTGCTCCTGCCTGGCCTCAACGGCAATGTCGGGCCGGAACAGATCGAAAGTGGTGGTATTCTGTTGAAAATCTTCCTGCCTGCCGCCGAGAGTGAAACGGAACCGATCGTCAAAATTGACTTCCACTTCGCCGTAAAACGCTTCGAGCTCGTTGGCGGCGGCGTAGTTATCTGTGGGCCTGGTCAATTCGATCAGCTCGAACCCATCGGGAGAGATATTCTCCAGGGTGAGAATCTCCTCCAGCGGCTTGCGCAGCAGTTCTCGATCGTTAGCGACCGAGCCCGAAGGATTGAAGCCATAGCGACGAATTTCCGATTCGCGGGTTTTCTCGGAATATACGTAACCACCCCGGGTTGTAATCGTGGCACTCAGGGGACCATAGAAAACCATGGACAGATCCAGCCCGAAATCATCGACCTTGTCATCCAGCACACTCCAGCGGCGCAGATTTCCATCGGCACGGGTCGACAGTTCCCCCAGGTCATAACGGTATTCCCGTTGATCCGGGCTGTCCCGCTCGGCTGAAATCTTACTGTAGCGCCACAGGATGCCCAGCTCATTGAAGTCAGGAAAATAGTGATCGCCCTGAAACTGATTGGAGAAAAGTTCTCTTTCCACCCATTCCAGTTCCGTGACATCCAGGTTCTGCTCGGCCTCGGTAAAGCCCTGGGACCTGAAAACCCGGTCATCTGTTTTACGTAACAAAACAGACGTGGCTCGAATATTGTGGTTGGCACTGATATCCAGGCCGGCCGTGAAGATCCCGCTTACATCGATGCTGTGTTCAGTACCGACAAAATCGATCCCTTCCTGTTGGAACAGACCACCGGTCGCGGGCACCCAGGTATTTCGCTCAATCCGATTGGTGTCCCAGCCGTTGGAGTAATCGACGGAAGCCAGGTAATTTACCTGCATGCCGGAATCGCCGATTTCGTGAAAGTTGCCCAATGAGGTTGTGAAGTCGATGTTCGGAGGCGCATCTTCAACCGTGGGTGCGTATTCATTGCGCAGAGAGCGGCCGAATGCCTGAATTTCTTCGTCGGTGAAACCCTGGCCGGTAAAGCGGCTGAACGGGGCAATTCTGGTGCCGTCGCCTACCGCTGCATTGATTACATCAGGCAGGGCGCGATGACCATCGTCGTACCCCAGCCAGTCACGACCGCCGCCACTCATGGTGTAGCTGTCTTTAAACGTGGCGTTGTCGACCATACCCAGGGAACTGGTCACGTTCCAGAAGAACTCGTCGGTAGACTTCTTGGTACGCATCTGCAGCACCCCGCCACCAAACTCACTGGGATATTGCGCGGAATAGGTCTTTTGCACCAGCACACTTTCAAGAATGGCGGTCGGGAACAGATCCATCGGTACGACCCGATTGATCGGTTCGGGACTCGGCAATATCGCACCGTTAAGCAGAGTCGTGGAATACCGCTCACCCAGTCCGCGCACATAGACAAACTTGCCGTCCACGGTGCTGAGCCCCGAAATACGCTTGAGTCCTTCGGCAATGTTCGCATCACCCGCCCGGGTAAACTGTTCTTCGCCTATCACGTTGGAAACCTGATCGGTGGATCGTTTCTCATCAGGAACGAACTGCCCGATAACAGAAATTTCCTGAATTTCAGGAGGTTGCTGTGCATTGGCCATCGTATTGACAGCAGAAGCGACGCATAGGGCGAGAATTTTTCTGCGGGTCATCAAAATAACTCCAAGGAAGTGGATGCGGTGATGGCGGGTATCTTAGTGAGTGAATATGACACTAATATGTCATGCCAGTAACATCACGGAAGATCAAAAAACTGCAGCAGGAAAAACGCGGATACAGCCCGCCGAGCGCTTCAGCGAAGCAGCAGAGTGAGCCACCAGAAAAAGAAAGGGTGCTTAAAGCACCCTTTCTTCCGGTTAGATTAAAACCTCTATCAGTTGCCTGCTTCAGCCTCGTAGTCGAAGGACCAGCCCTTCGCCCAGTCGGATGTATCGTCCTTGACGGCACCGATGTATTCAACCTCATCAAAAAAGGCCGGCAAACCGCCCTGCGGCTCAACAGAATTGATATTCCAGCCGTTGGCCCAGCCCCATGGTCCGCCCAGATCCGCGTTGCCAACGTTGGCACCGTTCTGAGCGTTGTACCAGTTGGTGGCAGTGAAATCACCACCGCCATTGCCTTGCAGGTCCGCAGCACAGGCGTTGCTAATCAGACTGGTTTCCATGGTCAGAGTACCGTTCAAACCAGAGATATTGCCATTGCTGGTAGACTGGGTAAAAGTTTCCTGACCGGCAATGCGGATACAGCCTTCGCCGCCCTGGGGGAAAGTGCCGCCGATTACGGAATTAAACATGTTCATACCTGTGCCCGCTTTCAGTTCGAACGCGTGACCACTGCTCTTCATGCCTTGTCCGTCACCGATACAGGTGAGGTTGGAAACAGTTGGAATGGAACGCGGCGTGGCAGTCGGGTTGGAACCCAGGTTGTCCGCCTCGATGCAGTTGTCTCCGCTGGTAGTCATCTTCACCAGCACATGCTGGAGATTACCACTCCAACCGGACGTCCAGTCGACGGCATCGTCGTCCATACCGGTCAGGACCAGGTGTTTGGCATTCACCGCACCGCCATAAAACTCCACACCGTCGTCAGCGCCATTATGAATATTGATAAAATCGATGATCGTTTCGGAACCGACACCTTGCAAAGCCAGGCTGTTCAGTTCGTCTTCCTCGGTAATAATCTGGCCGGCGTAACGAATCTGCACGTAGGTCAGCGCACCGCTGCTGTCGGTATTGACAGGATTATTACCACCACCGTATTCACCGGTACCGCCCTCACCCTGGTCGACGCCGCTCTGAGTATTCAGCCTGGCGCGACCATTGAGAATCAGGCCGCCCCACTTGCCACGATCGTTCAGGGGGTCGACGGTGCCGGATCCATCGTCTTCATCGTAGGTGAAGATAATGGGCTTCTCTGCCGAGCCGTTAGCCATCAGCTTGGCGCTGCGGTCGATCAGCAGGAAGCTTTGTGTGGCGCTGTTGGCGAACAGCGTGGTACCGGCATCGATCGTCATCGTAATCTTGTTCTCATTGGCGGTAGGTGTCTGTGAACCCACTCTTATGGTGCCATCAAGAAAGTAGACATTATTGGCCGTCAGGTGTGTATCCGAGGTGATAGCGGAGTCACCGGACAGCACACAGATCGGCTTGCCATCCACATTTCCCACGCCCGCTGTGGTATTGGCCGGACACCCGGCTGCCGGAGTGTCTGAAATTCTGAACTGTATCGGTGTTCCAGTGAAAGTCAGCGTGGCCAGATTATTGTCAGTGATATAAGCGGCGAAAGCCGAGAAGGTAATATCAGTCAGATTGGAATCTTCACCGACGAGCCCCTCAAGAATGGACACTGACTCTTCGGCCTCCAGCGTCTTGGTGGTATAGGGCAACAGCGTGCTTTCCAGATTATTCAGATCCAGAGGCAGCCAGACTCCACCGGACAGGCGGGTAAACAGGCCGATTCCTGGCACGTCAAGAATCAGGAACAGGCTGCCTTGCTTACCCACGTCGGAAGCATCAGGTTTAATCGTGGCAACCACATCAACTGCATCCGCTGCCGGAATCTCGGTAAGATAGCTTGCGCCACCGTTAATCGTGGCGCCGCCGGTGAACTGCGCCCCCGGTTTGAAGCCAACGGCCTGCAGGGTTGGCTGGTCGGCAGCCTGTGCAGCCATTGCCGAAACGCCCATCGCAACACCCAATGCGATCGCGTTGATTTTGTTAGATTGAAATTTCATTATTACTCCTTCAGCTTGAGGGTCGGTATCGGATACGGAACAGACCGGAATGGTAAGAAGGTGATATTGCAGTTCAGCGACATTTTCTTTACATTTTTATGACAACCGCTGCTCCTGCCTCTTTATTGTCCCTACAAGCTTTTTGATACGGACGAGCATCCAGTCAGGCACTGACGGAGTTGCTTCCATCGGGGACGGATAAGAGAATGGGGGGGCTGCCATAATCCGATCAACCTTGAAGTCCCAGGCAACAAGCCCATGAGTGATCCTAAAGATACCTACAATTTCCGCACCAGAGCCCAACCAATGGGCTTGTTCGAAACGCCGATCGCCTATTGCCAGTTGCAGGGGGGTGAAGAGTTTCTGCAGGACCTGGAAGCGATCGTGCGGCGGCGCCGCGACGAGGATCCCGGCCTGTCCCGTTCCAATATTGGTGGCTGGCATTCCGATACCAGGATGCTGGAATGGGGTGGCGAGCCAGCCAGAAAGCTGGGTGAGACGGTCATCAGCATCGCCAGGCGCATGACCCACTTCAAAGAAAGTTCTCCGGACGCGTTCGACTGGCCGTTACAGATGTGGGCCAATGTCACGCCGCAAGGCGGCATGAACGACATGCACGTTCACCCGGGAAATCTCTGGGCAGCGGTCCTTTACCTTGACCTGGGTAGAGAAGCCGATGCTCCACTGGACGTCGGCGGCAATTTCTTCGTGGAAGATCCGCGCTTTCCTATGACCGTCATGCGCAATACCGGCATGCGCCTGATCAGCGCGGACGGCAACCCTCAGGATATACAGACCGAGTTCAGACTGCAGCGCGGGGATATCGTGGTATTTCCTGCCTGGTTACGCCATGGTGTGCGGCCCTATAAAGGCAGCCGGGAACGGATTTCTATCGCCGTAAACATTGATGCCGTGCCCCGCCAACAGGGCAATTAGCCTGTCAAAAACCAGTCAATTGGTTGGATTATTACCAGCCTGGCCGAGCGCCTGGTTCAGCTGTTCCAGGTAGGTATTCAGATCGAAATAATCCCGCCACACCTTGATCTGGCCGTTCTCCATCTCGAAAACCCCGACACAGGGCAGATTGACCGGCTGGCTAGCCACTACCGTCTTATCCAGTCGCTCCACCATCACGCGATCACCGTCAGCAACCAGACTGATGATTTCCCATTCGGTTGACTGCCAGGGGCGAATAAAACCGGCGATCATCGCCTGCACGTTGTCCCGCCCGGTGACGGGACCCGAAGGAATATTATGGTAAGTGCCGTCTACGGCGAAATAAGTCGCCAGTTCTGCCGGATCCAGGTTGGACCAGGCAGCGATGAACTCGCGAACGATTCTTTCATTATCTGACATCCCACTCTCAGCCTCCGCGCTGACCACCGGTGACGGAGCCGCCCACGCCAGAACACACAGCGTAATGAGTATGAATAAACCACCCCGCTCCGGTGTTGCCGAAATTTTACCTGCCATGACTACTCTCCCCCTTTTGAAATCACGCTGCTTTAAGCCAACAACTCATTCACAGCTCTGTAGGCCTCGTTTATCGCACCGTCGGTATGGGGGCTGGCAGAAGCATCTGCATTGGCGATCGCAATGCGGCCAACCCGCTGCCTGCCTACCACGTTAGGCCGCTCCGGCGTGGTCGTATAAGCCCATTCGTAGGGATCCGAAAGTGGATTATAGGAATAGGAGTAGCCATGGGGCCATCGATTTACCGTTATGCCTAAAATGTCCCGCTCGTGTTCGAAACCTGACGTGCCCAGGATACGCGTCAATTGATCCCTGATGGACTGTTCGAAGGTATCAAACGAGGTGTTAAGGAGCCTGTTGCGACCGATCAGATGCTGTTCTCTGCGCGACAGATCGCTGTCTGGCACGTCGAAATAAGCGGACATTCTGACGACGATCGGTTCCGCAGGATCGCGGGAAGTCCGGTAATCACCCATGCTGACCGATGCCTGCAGGCCAATGCTGGAAAACAGGCTGGTCGGTGCCCTGGTGCTGGATATACCTCGATCAACAAACGCCTGCCAATTCGAAAGCAGCACTCCCGTATAGACCAGCGGCGACTTGATCCCGTAGGACAATGCCTCTTTCTGTGGCGCAGGGATTTCCGGACAGAGATAAGGAATCACCGTATTCCAACAGGCCAGCACCACGTTTTTACTTTTCACCGAATAGGCTTGATCGCCGGTTACAAAACTCGTCTGCACCTGCTGGTCGTTCAGATGCCGCACGTCGACAACCGAACTGTTCAGCCTGATGCGACAGCGATTGTCGGAACGATCCAGCTGCTGGTAGTCAACTCTGGCCGTAACGATATCTTCCATGTCTCCGGGCGGGATGGCATTCGGGATCAGGGCGCGCACCAGCAGCCGGGTGATGGTCGCGTTACCGTCAGGGAAATACATGTCGGGGTCGCCCCGGTTCGCCCGGCGCTGATTCTCCCTGCCGTGCTGACCGCCGGGTTCATTGACCAGCAGGTTTTCGGGCAGGTCTTCCAGGTTGAGACCGGCAAAACCGGGATAACCGGAATCGCGGAAATAAATTGCCGGAATGGCATCGGGGCCAACCACGAAGGAGCCATGGAAGCTGGACTGAAACAGTTTCACGACCTCGGGGCTGCAATTCACCACATTCACCAGGTAGTCCTTGTAGCTCATCTGACTGAGGTGGCGTCGCGTTTCTTCTGCACTCATTCCCTCGAAATAATTTTCACGGGTGCCGTAAAGCCGCACGACATCATCCTTTGCCTGCTGACTTAAGGGCGCCTGAGCCATGGCATCCTGAATCGGCAGGTTATTGTAGTCAACAATCAGCCGGTCCTCGCCAAAGGTTTCCCGGTCAAAAAACTGACTTCCCTTAAGACCAAGGTCTCGATAAAAAGAAAACATGTCGCGGTTCTGCTCGAAGTAGCGGGTTCGGTCTATACCCAACTCCCACAACAAACCCGCCGAAATCGTGCTGTACTGCGAGGGTGCTTCGACATTCAGCGTCCCGCCATTCACCAGAAACATGCGCCCCTCATGCCAGAATTCGTTGCGTTTTGCATGACCGCCAAAATCATCGTGGTTGTCCAGAATCAGAACCCGCGAATCGGGTCCGTTCTGCTTGATGAAAAAATACGCCGCCGACAGACCGCTGATGCCGCCACCCACAACCACCAGGTCATACTCGGCCTCACCGGAATCCACAGCCTGCCAGGCTGCACCATCACGCATACCATGCCCCACTTCGAAGGAGCCGTCGTGACTGCCCCGCATACCCTGCAACGTGGGTGGGTAATAGTCGGCCGGGAGTGCGGACGAATCCAGCATCCCCTGTGCAACAGCTTGCAACGGTGAAAAGGTCGTGCCGGCTGCAAGACTGATCGCACAGCCGTTCAGAAAATCACGCCGGGTAAGCTGGGGAGGTCTTGTTCTTCTCTTCATAGCGCATCCTCAAGGTATTGGAATGTAGGTGCTGACCCGAGCCGGAAACGGACAGCCAAGGAAAACAATACAATGGCTGGAAGCTGCGGCTGACAGCCCTTCGCAAAGCGTTCCGGCGATTGATCAGACATCCTTAAACTGAGATTTATTTTCAGTTACTAGGAAAGGAATACCTGACTCCTTCCCGCACATCACTGGAAGGCCAGCGCTGCGTCATGGTTTTCCTCCGCGTATAGAATCTGACCGCATCGGGGCCGTAGGCATAAAGATCGCCAAACAATGAGCCTTTCCAACCCCCAAAACTCTGGCTCGCGATGGGCACCGGCAGCGCCACGTTGACACCTACCATACCGACCTTTACAACATCGGTAAAATAGCGGGCAGCCTCTCCGTCCCGGGTAAAAAGACAGGTTCCGTTACCGTACTGGTGTCGATTTATCAGACCAATTGCCTCGTCAAGGCTGTCCACGCGCATCACACAGAGCACCGGCCCGAATATCTCGTCACGGTAAACACTCATGTCCTCTGTAACCCGATCGAAGAGACAGCCGCCGATAAAATAGCCCTCCTCGTGTCCGGGCACCCGGAACCCACGACCATCGACGACCAGTTCCGCTCCCTGGTCGATGCCGGCCTGTACGTAATTTCTGACACGCTCGAGGCTCTCCCGGCTGATCAATGGCCCCATGTCATTACTGTTATCCACCCCGGGCCCTATCCTCAGCCCCCGGACTTTCTCACTTAATCTGGCCACCGCCTGTTCGGCTGCCGTCTCACCAACACAGACCACCACAGAGATCGCCATACAGCGCTCACCGCAGGACCCATAGGCGGCCCCCATCAGGGCATCGACAGCCTGCTCCACATCGCTGTCCGGCATGATGACGGCATGGTTTTTTGCTCCACCAAGAGCCTGCACCCGTTTTCCGTTGGCGGTACCTGTCTCGTAGATAGACCTGGCGATGGGTGTGGACCCGACAAAACTGATTGCCTGGATACGGGAATCCGCCAGCAGGGCCTCGACCGTGGTTCTGTCGCCGTTGAGAACATTGAACACACCGTCTGGCAGCCCTGCCTCGGAAAGAAGCCTGGCTATCAACATTGAAGCGCTGGGATCTCGCTCTGAAGGCTTCAGGATAAAACAATTACCACAGGCAACAGCCAGGGGGTACATCCACATAGGCACCATAGCGGGAAAGTTGAACGGGGTTACCCCCGCCACCACACCAAGGGGCTGGAATTCTGACCAGCTGTCAATGTTTGGCCCGGCATTTTTCGAGAACTCGCCTTTTAACAGCTCAGGGATACCGCAGGCATACTCAACGACCTCGATACCACGCCCCAGTTCACCGCGGGCGTCATTCAGCACCTTGCCATGCTCGGCCGTGATCAATTGACAGATGTCATCAGCGTGTTGTTCCAGCAACTGTTTAAAGCGAAACATCACCTGAGCACGTTTGTGGGGTGGCGTGTTACGCCAGGCTGGAAAGGCCGCTTCGGCACTGCTGATAGCCTGCTCTGTGGCCGCGGCATCGGCAATCGACACTTCTCGGATTACTGAGCCCAGGGCTGGATTGTAGACCGGCATGGCACTGCCACCCTGCCCGACCTCGGTGCCGTTAATGTAGTGACCAAGTTGGGAGCCTGCTGATTCAGCCTTCCCGGCGTCATCTCCCACCACGGCCCCCGCGGCAGCCTCTCCGCTATCGCTCTCTCTGCCCAGCCCGCTATCCGGTTCAATTGATTTCATCGAGGCTCTCCCCCACTGCACCGACCAGTAAGCGAATCTGCTCCTCTGTTGCTACAAACGGAGGCGCCAACTGAATGGTGTCAGCCCCCCAGCGCACGTAAAAGCCTTTTTCGAGGCAGCGCAGGCCGATTTCGAAGGGCCGCTTCATGGGTTCGCCGGGTGCATGCGCAATACTCAGGCCCGCCGCCAGACCGTAATTACGGATATCGGTCACCATTGGATGGCCTTTCAATCCATGAACTGCCTCTTCCAGTACCGGGGCGAGTCGTCGCACATTGGCGATCAGGTTATCGGCAAGCAACAGATCAAGGGCTGCCATCCCGGCGGCGCAGGCAACAGGATGGCCCGAATACGTATAGCCATGGGGAAACTCCACCAGGTATTCCGGGCCGCCATTATCCATAAATGTCTGATAGATTTCGGCGCCGACGACCACTGCACCCATTGGAATAGCGCCGTTGGTGATCTGTTTTGCCAGGCCCATGATATCGGGGGTCACACCAAATTCCTCGGCACCGGTAGGTGCACCCATCCGGCCCAGCCCGGTAATTACCTCGTCGAAAATCAGCAGAATGTTATGGTGATCGCATATCTCCCGCAGGCGATTGAGATAGCCCTTGGGTGGCGGCAGCACACCGGCCGTGCCCGACAGGGGTTCGACAATCACAGCGGCGATGTTGGAGGCGTCGTGCAACAGAACCAGTTCTTCCACTTCGTCGGCGAGATGGGCACCGACTTCCGGCATCCCGCGGGAATACCTGTTTTCCTCAAGAACCGTGTGAGAAATATGGTCCGCTTCAATTGTCTGTCCGAACAACTTGCGGTTAAAGCCGATCCCCCCGACCCCAACGCCACCGTAATTGACGCCGTGATAACCTTTCTGCCGGCCGATGAAACGCGATTTGCCGGGCTGCCCCTTGTTCCGCCAGTACGCCCTCGCAATCTTGAGCGCTGTGTCCACCGTCTCTGAACCCGAATCCGTGAAAAAGACATGATCGAGGCCGTCCGGTGTCAGCGCAACGAGCTTGTTGGCCAACTGAAACGACAGGGGATGGCCGTATTGAAATCCGGGTGAATAATCCAGTTCCGCTATCTGGTGACTGACCGCCTTAACAATCTCGGGTCGATTGTGCCCGGCCCCGCAGGTCCACAACCCCGAAAGGCCATCAAAAATCTGCCGGCCTTCGGTGTCGTAATAAAACACGCCATCGGCCCGTTGCAGCATTCGCGGGTTGTCTTTGAACTGCCGATTGCCCGTGAAGGGCATCCAGTGGGCTTCTAACTCATCTCGGCTCAGTGTCACTGTCTTTACCTGCTCGTTGAATTTGCGTCTGTGTTGTTCTGTGTCCGGAAACTCCTGTCACCCGGTACAATCTACCCAATCATTGCATAAACTGTTGAGGCCAGGAGCTTTCAGAGTAGTATTTCCAGCGTCGCACGGAGATTTTTATGGATTGAGCGTAGTCACTCTACGTGATATCCAGAAAAATTGAGTACGGCGCTGGAAATGCTGCTATGGAAGCAGCGAAGCGGTCCTGGGCCAAGAATTTATGCAATCATTGGGTTTACCTGTCAAGGGGATCCGGTTCCAGAATCTCCTTCAATTCGGCTTCAAACTTCGTCTTCAGCTGCTGGTCCGGCCAGATTACGGCGACCACATAGCCTACTGTCAGCGCGGAAAGGAATGAAGGCGGCATGGTCTCCAGCGCAACGAAATAAGGCCCAACCGCTTCAAATTCCTGCAGAACGAACTTACTGATGATCGTCATCAGAAATCCGGTAACCATCGAGGCTATGGCTGCCCGCTCTGTAAATCCTGGCCAGAACAGCGAAAGAATAATCATTGGGCAGAAGGTCGCCGCGATACCTGACCAGCCAAAAATCACAAACCAGAAAATCGTTCTGTCCGGTGACAGGACTGAGACAGTGATAGCCAGGCCCAGGGCAATCAGCGACATTACCAGGGTTGCCCGGCGACACAGGCGCGCGGCCTGGGTGTCGGTAATTCCCGGATTGATGAGGCGCTCATAAAGATCATGGGTAAAGGAGCTGGACGCCATCACCAGTAGCGAAGAAACCGTGGACATGATGGCAGAAAGTACGGCGGCAACATAAAGCCCCACAATCCAGGGCGGGAAAGTGTACTCAACCAGTTGGGGAAGCACATTCTGAGCGCCGTTCCCCAGCACCGATTCGGGCTCCACGCCCTGGCTGGTAAACACATAGCGCCCCAGAACTCCGATGCTGACGGCAGAAAAATCCACCAGGATGGTAAACACAACCGCAACCCAGCTCCCCTTGATAATCTGTGCTTCGCTTCTGATCGCGATGTGGCGGGCAAACACCTGGGGAGAGCCAAGAAACCCAAGCCCTATCAGCGCCATACCGATCACAACGGAGAGGTTCATCAAACTGAAGCCGCCCGGCCCCCAGAAATTGACGAGACCCGGATCGATGGCCTGCAGACCGCTGTAGATGTCGCCGCGGTTATCAATAACCAGCAGGCACACCAGCGGTAACAGAACCAGGCACACCAGCATAACTGCGCCCTGGAACATGTCTGTCCAGGCTGCCGCCAGAAAACCGCCGGCGATGCAGTACCCGGCGACAATGACAAAACCCACAATGGCCCCCGTGTGATAGTCCCACTGGAGAAAGGTTTCGAATGCCGAGCCAGTGGCATCTATCTGCGCGGATATGTAGATGAGCACGAAGACGGAAAGACCCAGTGCAGACAAAATCCGCAGGGTATTGGTTCTGGAATTGAATCGCGATACCAGATAATCGATGACCGTCATTGACTCATAGATATCCGTCAGGCGCTTGAACCGAGGTGCCATGACGAACCAGGCAACCGCCACACCCAGCACCTCGCCGACCACGATCCAGTAGGCAGAGAACCCGATCATGGCCCCCATGCCGGTAACGCCTAACAACAGCCAGGCAGATTCACCGGTCGCCTGGGCGGAGAAGGCAGCCACCCAGAAACTCAGCGTCTTCCCGCCGATGACAAAATCTTTCATGGAATGAATGCGTCGGGACGCCAGGTAGCCCAGCACCAAAAGAATGCCGAAGTAGATGACGATCATGGCGTATTTTTCAAACATGCGATCTGGCCCTTTTCTTTTGCTTAGCAGTTTAACCCTGTCTGGCCGGCCATTGCACCCCATACGTTAGCCGAGGCTAACTGCAGAATTGGAAAGAGTGCAGGCCAATTGAAGAAAGCCTGGTTGCGCTGACCGACATTCCTGCGGTTATGCGGCAAAGGGTATCGCCACAGGGTGTTATTCTGCATCGGATAAGTGGATGGGGAAAATCAGGATTGTAACGGGAGGCTGTCCCGCTTTCTTCTCAGTGCCCGGACAGGATTTTGTGTTATCTCATATCCTGTTGTTTTATATAATTTAATTATTGAAGAAACGATGTATTGTTACGTTTAGCGTTACATACAAGCAAAGTCACCCAATCAGAATAAGCCGTGAAAGATAAGACTCAAACTGGACCGTCTCTATGGACAAGCTATTCGAGGAGTCAAAGCGTCCCGAAGTCTTCTGCGTTGCCGCCGTATATTCCGTGGTGGTCTGGGTGCTGATCCAGATAGCAGATGCTTTCCTTGCGCCGCTTCAGATGCCGCAGCGGACGGTTTCACGCAGGCCTGCTAGGCAGCTGTTCCGCAAAGCAGCTAGGCACGCAGCAGGCGCAGCGCATCCACCAGGCGGCCAATTTCGTCAGCCGAGGTGAACACCTGTGGGGTCACCCGCACGCAGGCGCCGCTGTCCAACCCGTAGCGGGCCACGGTGAAAATGCCGTATTCCTGTTCCAGAGTCCGTTGCAGCGCCTGGGCGTCTGCGGCCGAGTTCTTACCCGCCAGGCGAAATGACCCGATGCCGCTCCAGGCCTGTTCATGACCGGCGCCCAGCACCTCGATATGGCTCATCTGTCGTGCTTCGGCGGTCCACAGGTTGCGCAGATAGCGCAATCGGGCTTCCTTGTTGGCGCCGCCGATCGCCTGGTGAAAATCCAGTGCCGCCGGCACCGCCAGGTTGGCGGCGAAATTGGAGGTGGCGGTATGGACTCGACGTGCAACAGAAAGATCCTGCGGGTCGGATTCGCCCGGGTAAGGCGCCACCTTGTCGAGGGAACCGCGCCGCATATACAGGGCACCGACGCCTACCGGCGAGCCGATCCATTTGTGCAGGTTGAATCCTGCCCAGTCAACGCCCAGCTCTGGCAGGGTAAAATCGATCAGCCCCCAGGACTGGGCACAGTCGCAGACGATATCGATGCCATATTGCCTGGCTTCACGACTGATCGCCTGTACTGGAATAACCAGTCCATTCTGATTACTGGCATGAGTGATCAAAGCCAGCTTAAGTTCGGGGTTGGACGCAAAAGCATCCCGGTAGAGCGTGAATATCTGCTCCTGGCTGGCCTCGTTGGGGATCGCAAGTCGTATTGCCCCTACCCCGCGGGCCTGCTCCAGCCAGCGCATAGTATTGGTAAAGCTGGGGTAATCAATGTCGGCGTAAAGGATCCTGTCACCCGGCACCAGCGGCTGGTACTGCAACAGCAGCGCGTGGATAGCCTCGGTAGCATTACGTGTGAGGACGATCTCGTCGGCATCCACGCCAAGCGCCTGCGCCACCCGTCGGGTGCTTTCCTGCAGGTCGGCAGGGTACTGACGCCGGCCATACCAGGAGTTCTCCTTGTTGACCATGGCTGTAGCCTGCTGATAACTCTCCAGTACCGGTCGCGCCATCTTGCCCCAGTAGCCGTGCTCCAGGTTGACGACACCGTCGACGCGATCATAGTAGCCCGCCACCTCACGCCAGAATGCTTCATCCCGCGCCAGACGGTCCGCACCCTGATCAACCGGCGGAGTCGGCAGGCCGATGCTGGATTCGGCAGCGAAAACTGATGGGACCAGCGCACCCAGGCTCATCACACCAAGTGTTTGCATGGCCTGACGGCGCGTCCAGGTCCTGGTTCTATCGGTTTCGGTCATAGCACTGCTCCGGCTTTACGCTTCCGGGGTTCAGGGTACCCGGTAATACTGTTTCAGGATTTGCTGCCAGCTGCCACGTTTCTGTCAGTTCGACCAGTTTCAGCAGATTCGGTTGTGCTGGATGCTACCCGAGTCCCGTCAGAACAGACCGGCTGCGACTATCCGCCTGTTCTGACCAAACGGCTCGCGCAATTACCCGCAGATCCTCTTCAGTCAGCTCGCCTGGTCGGGATACCGAGTAAAAGCGATCAAGCCCTTCTTCATTGCGCTGATGAGCAAGATAGGCACACAGCAACCGGCACCCCGCCGCCCTGGCAGACAGTTCCGGTCCAGCACTGTGGGCCAGCAGGCACCAGGTCGGGGTCAGCTTAAGGTAACCATGTTCCGCCTCGAAGTCGAGTGACTCCAGGCTTTGCCGATGGCAGTTCCACAGGCACCACTCTCCATCCTGCCGGCTGAGGTAGTAGCGCCCATGCCGGCTATCCGTCGGCGACTGCGCCCACTGCAGTGATACCAGATGCCGGCAGTACTTACCGGATTCATCCGGCAGAACCGGTGAAGCGCCGGCCCGGAGTGGAATCACCGTAATGGAGGGATCCTCCTCCAACTGCGTCAGCGAAACCACAGACGCCCGTCACGACTGCGACAATTGCTCGAAATTCAGCGTAGAACAGCGATGAGTTGACATGCTTTTATCCTTTTAGTGCTTCGCCTGATTGCGGGCGCACAAGCTGGGTGACAAATGCCCGATCCGTAGGGGGATCAATCCAATAAAAAACCCGATCCGGCACAAATATAGTCGGTCGTGGCGATACTAATAAAATGCAGTGAAGACAACGCAGGGAAGAAAAATCAGGCCTGGAAAGGCTGCAACTTGAATATATTGGTGCCCCGGGCAGGATTCTGTATATTTCATTACCATATTGTTTTATATGTATTTATTGGACTTCCCAGACTTTACTAGACACTTTCCAGTCTCTCAAAATACGCCTCTTCAAACTTCACCGGGGAAAGCCCGCCGTTGCTTGAATGACGCTTGATCGGATTGTAGAACATCTCGATAAAGTTAAATATCTCTGTCTTGGCTTCTGCCCGTGTCGCGTAAATTTTTCTCTGGGTAACTCGTTTCTTGAAAGTCGCAAAGAAGCTTTCAGCAACGGCGTTATCGTGACAGTTACCTCGCCGACTCATTGACGGCAGCATGTTGTTTGCTTCAAGAAACGAGATGCAGTCATGGCTACCGTACTGGCTACCCTGGTCGCTGTGGAACAGCACTTTGTTTTTCGGTTGTCGCCTCAGCTTTGCCATGGCAATAGCGTCGATAACCAGATGCCGATCAATATTCTTACCCATAGCCCAACCTACGATCTTTCGAGAAAATAAATCCAGCACGGTCGCTACATACAAAAAACCTTCGTAGGTTCTGACATGCGTGATGTCACTGACCCACGCTTTGTTCGGCCTATCAGGATTAAATTCACGGTTTAACAGGTTGTCTGCCACCCGCGCTGGCTTACCTCCCTTGAAATAGCGGCGCTTATAGCCGATCTGTGCCCGGAGCCTATTATTACGCATGATCTTTGCTACCCGGTGTACGCTGCACCTTTCACCCGCCTCACGCAGATCACGGTAAATCCAGGGGCTGCCGTAGGTGCCGCCACTGGCAACGTAAAACTCGCGGATTAGTTTAAACAGCCGCCTGTCTTCAACCTCCCGGTCAGAAACCGGCTTGTGCAACCACGCGTAAAAACCGCTGGGATGCAGCTTGAAGACTTCGCACATCATCCGAACCGGAAACTCCTGGCGGTGTTTGTGGATGAAGGCGCACTTCACTCTGGGTTGTTGGCAAAGTACGCGGCGGCCTTTTTTAGGATGTCGCGCTCCGTAGTGACTCGCTTGAGTTCAGCCTTTAACCGGGCATTCTCGGCTTCTATATCTGGCTTATTAGCTTCCCGAGGCGTGGGCTTGCCATACTTCTTTATCCAGTCATACTGGCTGTGGGTAGTTGTACCCAGCCGCTCAGCTACTTCAACCACGGAATAGCCCCGTTCAGTTACCTGTTTAACTGCTTCCTTCTTGAACTCTTCGGTATATCGCTTGCCACTCATAGACACCTCGCTTAAAGTTAGATTTTAAAGCTTTTTCGTGTCTAGCAAACCCTGGGAAGTCCACAGGCTTGACCTGTAACAGTCAGAAACTTACTTAACAGAAAGTGCCAGATACCAAAGCAGACGGAGCAACTGCTCGATACTACGTTAGCCTCCGGCTCCATTGCGGACATTTAGGTCTATTTTAAGAACCCACTCCAAGCCAATAGGTCCGTGCGAATTCAACCAACACTCTTGACTATAGATCTGGTCGTCCAAACTCGGGCTGCAATGACAGCCCTTAAACGGGTCAGGTTGAGTCATGCTCCCATGCTACGAGGCCGCACTGGCCGACTCAACCGGAATCTTTGTGACAAGACCCTCCGGTAAACCCGGGGCGATTCACAAAGATCTTCATCGTATTCTAATGGACGGCCCTGTTGGTACCAGCTCAATATTTGACTCTATCACCAAATACCAATCTGGACCGCCCGTAAGGCGGGTTATTGCCGCCGAGATATGTTCTTGCATTGCTATATTCACCTGGTGGATTTCCACAGCATCGCTTGCGATTCTCGAGGGGGTCATAGCAGTTAAGAAAACAAAAATGGGGCCCAGTGCATTCAGGTAGGCACCCACTGTCGTGATGGCCTGCAGCAGTTTTGGCGCGACCCTCGCAAGCGCTGGTGCCAACAAGCCTGCTCCGCCCTTTGCCAATTCCTCTTGAATTTGACCCGTCACCGCGTTTACAAAAATATCCCAGTCAGTCATGTACGTCGGGGCTACACCGTTGGCGCTATCTTTGTAGACGGAATTCCAGTCAACAGCAATTGCAAGCACTTCCTCCACGGAGGTTGCGTCTTGGAGAGCTTGGCGCACTCTTGGAGCTTCGCTGTAAACGTCTCTCATTAGCTGCCCGTAAGCCGGCAACCCTGGCAAAGTGGCAAGAGCTGTGCAAGAACGAAGGAAGTTGCGTCGGTTCATAGGGAGTGCCTCCTTAAAGATCTCCAGCGATATCTGCTGCTGAACTGTCGTGGTTTATTGAACCCAAAATTAGGAGCGGACGCAAACTTAGGAAGGCTTCATAGTCGACCCTTTCTTCGTCGCAGGGACCTCTTAGACACGTTTGAAGGCCAACTGATAGCCAAGCGGAGGTGGATGGACGAAAACTGTCCGCATGATCTAAATTAGAGAGATCCGCCAGAGCCAGAATCACGTCCCATTTGACCGTTCCCCGCGATCAGGGCTGGGCTTCACTGAAATTCATTGGCTGTACTTGGCCGGTCCGAGTGGCGCCGACATGCTCATGGATCACTACTCCGGTCTTCCAGTGAGCTCCCCCAGAACCAAACGGTTCAAACGCTCGACACAGGTTCCATCCGCCGCGCCCGGCTGCGCGCGCACCATATCGCAGTTGTGCAATTCCATCGTTGCAGCTGCAGTGTAGAGCAGGTAAAAGTCCGTGTTCCCCCGTGTTCGGACCAGTTGGTGGATCTCCGCTGGAATGGCTGCCGTCAGAAATCGAAACTCTACCCGGCGGTCGCGAGGGTCCCCAACGCCCAACTGGCCGTGCCGCAGGCTAAAACGGTCGTAGTTGCTCAGTGCGAAGAGCCGCGGGACGTGCAGGTTCCGGATTTGTGACGCGCTTTCGGTTTCGAGGTCCGATGACGCGCTCAGTTCGATCTGGACGAAGCCCTGCGCATCAATCTCCTTAGAATTTTGCACCCCCAGTAGCGCCGCACACCAGACCGGTAGGCGCCTATCCCCAACGTCCGCATCAACCTCGAGTTCCCGCGCATGAATATAGCATTCCTGATAGACCCGTCGGCTCAGTGGCACGAGATCGAGAAGTCCAGACTGGTAGCTGCGCTCGTCTTCACCCGGCAACGCCGATGCCAACTGATCGATGTGAAACGGGAGGGCTTCCGGTAAAATACTGTTCACGGCGCCAAGAAACGAGCCGATGCTTTCTGCACCACCCGGATTGAGCATGGCATAGAGCACGCGTTGTGCACGCGCCCCAGCAACCGCTGCCTTCCTATTCCGCTCGGCTATTGGATCCCCAATCTGGTCTGGTCGTGCCCCATCCGCGTGTCCTTCGATCATGAAAAGATCAAGGCCGGGCAGGCGAAGGCTGGCCACGCCGGTTTCGTCTGACCACGGCAGGTCCAAGGTACGGGCGGCCACAGAAAAGTGCGTCTTCTGGCAACGCAGCATGAGCGCCTTGAACGCATCCAGCGCACCGTCCTCGAAGTCCATATTGCGGTCGAGCGGCGCTAGGCAAGGAAACAGGTCAAGCGTCCGGCCTCGCAGATGCTCGACCAAGTTGGCAGCAGTCTCCATGTCCGTGAACTCTTTGCCGGTTCGGCCAGGGGGCAGCTCGCTTCGTCCGGATTCAAAAAGTTCGCCACTTTTCTCCCAGGGGCCTAACACCGCGACCCCATCATCCCACTCTGCGCAGAGTGCTATATCGCCAAAGCGCACGGCGCTGTGTATCTCGCCGCCTCTAGCGCACGAAAGCCTTTCCCTGTGCGATGTTTCTTCGTCTTCATCGCTGAGAAACATCTCGATGAAGAGATTCGAGCCGGACTGACTTCGTTCGAGTTGTTGGGAGCCGTCCCTCAACCCTCGGGATGTCACTGACAAAGCAAGGATAAGAATGGCGATCAAACCGAATTGAATGTCGATGAACCCGGACGTCGACTCGTCGATGCCATCTTGCGTTTCTGCAACTTCATCGTAGCGCATCTGACCCTCCCTAACCAGACACGGAAGACAGAGTTTCCGAGATCACACCCAAAGCGTCTGCCAAGTTTTCGCCCGGCCCGGCATTTTCTTCAGTCAGCTCAGTCAGATTGACGCGCAATTCAGAAAGCGTGTCAAAACCTGCGACAACACGTGCCTCGACGGAGCCGAACTTGGCCTCAACCCGCTCTACACGAACCCCAAAATTGATGACGTGGTTCTCGAAGACATCGTCCAGAAGGTCGGCGCGGCCGTCCCAGGTGTCCGAGATCACATCGGTTGCGTTTTTAGTGGTGTCACCAACGGACCCCGCCATGACTTCCATACGCTGCGCGATGTGTTCCAGCCGGTCCCTCGTCTGCTCAGCGGCGGTTTCAAGCGTTTCTGCCAGATCCTCAAAGGTGTCCAAAGCTTGCTCGGCACGAGCTGAGAACGCCTCTGTCGACAGACGGCCTTCGATGAGATCTGACACTCCATCGAACGCCTCTGTCACGTCCTCCTGCAAATCCGTGAGACTGGTCTCCACGGTTTCAAGGGTAGCTCCCGAGGCCAGATGCTGGATGCGGGCAGGCAGGGCAAGCGCCTTATCCGACACGCGCTTGAAATCTTCCTTGAACTTGTCCATCTCTGCTTGCAACGCACCTCGCAATAGCTCTGCATGCGTTTTTGGATCGAGCTTTTGCAATGCGGCGTCAGCAGCCGCCTCGGCGCGCGGCAAGCGGGCAATCAGCCCCTGTGCAACATCGGAAAGCCTGTCGGCATTCTCTCTGCTCTCCTTGTGCAGGCCGGCAGCTCGGGCATGCAACGCTTCGATGCGGGCCGACAATTCCTGAACGCGGTGCTGACTCATCGCTGTGTCTCCTTACCCAAGATCCGGTAGCGGGACTCCGACGGAGTCGGCAATGCCCTTGAAGAGATCATACGCCTCCTTGACCTTGTCCATGAGGGGGTCCAGCGGGGCAACAGCAGCTTCAAGGACAGCCCGCGCAGATTGCTCGTTCTCCGTGTCGGCGCCGAGCTGTGCAACGATCCCGTCTGTCATGTCCTCGATCGCGGTTCTGAGGAATGCAAGCACTTTTTCGAACTGTTCGGCCACCTCTGTCCCCAACCGTTCGATTTGCGCCTTGAGAACGTCAGAGATTGTTTCGTCTGCGACCTCCACCAAAGCGCTGGTCATGGCATCAATGGCCTCGCGGATTGGGCCAAAGACTTCCTCAGCCATGGTTTCGGTCAGTTTCTCCGCCTCTGTCGTGAGGGTTTCCACCAGGGTTTCGCTGATTTCCGAACTCTTGTCCGAGAGCGCATCGAAGGCTGAAAAAACATTTGCCTCTGCGCCTTCAACAACCTCGGTCAATGCAGCGAGTCTGCCGTGGAGCGCGTCATTGACGTCTGCTGCAGTGGCAATGGCAGTTTCAAACGTGTCGAGGCTTTCGGTAACAGGTGGATTGGCGAGCACGTCCGACAATCCACCGCTCACGGCATTCGCCAATTCCAACACCTCGGCATCCGCCTCCTGCACGACAGCCAAGACCTCCTGGCCGACTGCTTCCGCATCCTGAAAGGCCATGTTGAGCCGGTCTATCACCGGCGCAAGATCTGTCGTCATGCGCGCTTCAATGTTGCGCAGCAGGATCTCCTGATCCTCCACCCGCCGACCCACACCAGTGACCAGCATCGTCAGGCGATCAACCTGCCCGGCCAGTCTGTCGATGTCTGATTGATCGAGGCTCATAACTTCATCGCCTCCAGAATGGATTTAACAGGGCCGACAGCCTTGAGAGCAATGACGAGGTTTGGCGCGGCCGTGGCGACCGAGGAATACAACACCTGACTTGACGCCGAGATGGCCTGGCTGAGCCCGAGATCTTCAATCACCTCGACCAGCTGGGCCTCTACGAGTTGCCGGACACGCTCTTCGATCACTTCCTCGAGGATTTCCTGACTGCCGTTCTCGAACGCCTCCAGAACATCATCTATGGTGCTTTCCAGCTGATCTGCGGTGTCTTCCACCAGATCCTTATAGTCACTGAACGCGTCCTCCAGCAGTTTCTGCGCATCGTCAAAGGTCGCGTTCCCGGTTTCTTCCATACCTTCGGTGAGCGCCTCTTTCAGGGCGTCGCCTGACTCACTAAGCAAGCGCTGGATATCCGCAATGATCTGCTGTTCGAGTTGCTCCAATCGTTCCCGAAGCGCTTCGATCGCAGCTTTGCGTGCGTCCAGCATTTCCACGCAGGCCTCCTCGAATGTCGCGATCTGCCCAATAGCAGCATCAAACTCTGCAATCTTGGCAAAGACTTCTGCCTGGCTTGCCAGCATCTTGTCGGGGAAGTCATCGATCTCGTCGAATAGGGCGTTAGCTGTCGTCAACCCGGGTAGCGTCGCTGGATCAAACACAAGATTGGGCAGTTTTATGCGGTCAACGAGGTCTGCTTCGGCCACCATGCCTGCGGCGCTCTCACCCAGAGCCGACGCCTGGGATGTGACATCGTCGATGGCAGTCTTCAGGTTGCCCATGGACTTCGTCAGCGGTGCAATCGTTAAGCTCATAGCAAAACCTCCAGAACGGGCCGGAGATCCTTGATCGCCTTTTGGATAACCAGCACTCTGTTTGCGACATCCGTCACATTGCCGACGCCCTCACCAACGAGAGCATTTGCTTTCTCCAGCACCTCTTCGGCGGTGTCGAAAACGCCCTCTATTTCCCGGGCAATTCTTGTAACATGCTCACCCATTGCATCTTCGAGTCGCTCCTTGATCTCCGTCTGAAGTTGGTCGGTAGAGATAGAGCGCGCCTCCTCAAACGCTTCGGACGCAGACGTGACCGTTTCTTCCGCCTCCTCGGACATGCTTTGCCACTCGGCAAGAGTCTCTTCGACGTCTTGAACGACCGCCTCGGACATCAAGGTGTCTAGCCCGTCCATCGAAGTGTCGAACTCATCGGCGGCCTCCTCAACGAACTCGGTCATATCTCCGAGGGCTTCCTTTACACTCTCCGTCAGCCCGTCGAGCGCAGAGCCGGGATCGAAGCTGACGTCGAGCACGGCATCGGCCTCCTGCAAACGGGCAGACAAAGGTGCGAACAGCGTCGTGGCCAACGCGGCATAGCTCGACTGGTCCGGAGCGCCGGCGATTTCGGCCAGCGCCAGCATTGTATCGAGTTTCGGCAGGGCGATCTCGAGTCGTTCGATCCCTTCCCGTGTCGCAGTCGAGCGTTTCTCGAACGTGTCAATCACCTTTGCGACTGTATCGAGAAGCTGTTCCAATTCATCCAACTGTGGCGCAAGGTCCGGATCCGTCATTTCATTCTCTCTGTCGTACTCTTGACCTCTCGGGCGATCTGCGTGAGCAACGCCCGAAAATGGTGCATCTCTTCCGGAAGGTTCTCTGCCAGCGCCTCGACGAGATCACTGTTGCTTGACGGTTCCCGCGACTCGCTCACCACGCGGCGCGCAAGCTCTCGCTCCTTATTACCCGGCTCATCCCATCTGTCGCGATGGATCTTGATGGCATTCGTGATGTCGTCCGGAACCAGATCCATGGTCGCGCCGCGCCGCTGGCGAGAGGGTAAGTCATGGTCGTAGCTTTCGCATGCCCCGCCGTTGAAGTTTGTGGCCGCTATGGCTCCAGGAAGGCGCTCCCAGCCCCAAAGGCTGACCACGTCCTTCGCTGGCTCCTGGAGGAACGGCACCGAGACAAATATTCGGTCGGCAGGAATGATCGGGAATTTGCGATAATCACTATCTTTGGATTTCATGTATGCTGGTTCGTATTTGGGCTCCAGAACCGGGTCATCAGGGGACCACAAGAGGCCGTCGGACGATTGTGGCATTGCCGTTCGCATCTTGATGAGGCGGTCAAAATCGTCTCTCAACGTGAGATACAGCCGCCCGAAACGATCAACCTCGAAAATGATCCGGACCCCCCCATTGGGATCAGATGCATTGAGATCTTCAGCCTCCATCACCGCGAACAACACCCCTTCGGCGGGCGTCCCCGCGATGACGGGTGACAGTCTAATCTCCGGATCTTTTTGCGGACGATTCCTCGGGTCATAAATCAGGTACAGGTCCCACCGCAGGGGTTGGGTCGACTTTTCTCTCACGATGCGGTGTTCGCTTTGCATCGGAAAGGTCTCGCCTTTTTTCACAACCGTGTGCACGATTCCATTCTTGCCGGGCCCGCTGAACTTGAGTCCGAAACTTGCCCGGCGCTGACCGAAGTCATGCTCCTTTCCTTCAAGGCTCATGCGCCTTAGAAGTTTGTCGAAGGCGGAGTAACTCAACGGGGCCTCATGATGACCGTCTCCGTAAAGCCTTTCCTCGGAGACGAGGCGGTCATTAAAAGCTATGGCGCGACCGCTCCAGCCAAGGCGCTCCAATACCAGCCGAAGCCAGCCCGGAAGCCATCTCTTGTCCGGAATGGAGGGGTCGACAAGAACCACACTTAGATCCTCGTTGAAATGCGCGCCTTCCTTCCGCATCTTCTCCGCCAATGCAAGAAACAGCCCCGTGCGTAATTGCCAAGCGTGTTGCACAAGCCTGTTGTCCTCAAGCCTTACCGTCGTCCAATCGGAAGTCTGCGTGACATCCTTGAACGTGTCGCCGACAATCCAAGCGTAGGAAGCCTCGCTCCCCCGGTCCGTCAAATAGCCCCCGATAGCCTTAATTTCGCCCTTGATTGGCCGGGTATCGGCATCGGACGATAACAGGATAGCTCGAGCATCCGTTTCGGATGTCTTTCCGAACTCGACCACAAGTATCTGATTGCCGGTCATGGCTGAAGCACCTTCAGGGAGAAAGTCTTTTCGAAAGCCCTGACTAACTTGTCACGGCGGCTTTTTTCTTCCTTCTTTTTCTGTACCGCTTTTTCATTATTTTCCTTGACCAGCGGCCGGGCGGCCGCAATGCGATCTTCCAGCTCCTGTAGTTCGGTGTAAAGGCTTTTCAGAACTTTGCCATCGCGGGCCTGAATAGCCGCGGCCAAGTCACTACGTAGAGCCACCATATCGTCTTCGATCACATCGAGCATGATTTTTTTTGCTCCGGAAAGCTGACGAATGGCAGCGTCTTCAATACACTTGTGAGTATCGTCGCGCAGCTTGTCGAGTTTTTCACCAAGCTGTGTCAGATGCGCATTCACTGAGAGCCCGATAGTGATGATCAAGGCTGCCAGGCAAACAAGCAAAATTAGCCAATTGCTTTCAATGTAGTCGCTACTCAAATTAGCTTGCGAAAAGTCTACACTATTAGAAAAGGCTGTAACTAAAACTAGCCCCCCAAATAGCTTGCCAGCTTGTTTGGTAAGTCTACCCAGTGACTTGAAATTTCGAATAAAGTTAAGGCGCGTTGGCAGCTTCTGAACCTCGGGCCATATCGGCACGCCAAGGAGAAGTGTCTCGGGGGCGACCGCCTCAGCGGCGCGCCGACCGGCCAGACCTGTGGCGACATGTGCACCGGACGGCAAAGGTTCCGTTTGCGGGCCAGCCCAACCCGACTTCGACTCCGACACCTCGAGTTCACGCAACATCGCTCGACTTTCGCCGCGTATAACGGCTTCAAAAAAGAGATCTGTCGTCAGAGACAGACGCGCCAATCCCGCCTTGCAATCCAAACTGATGGCTTCAGATATCCGTTCCTTTATCCATTCATTCGGTTCGACGTTGATTTTTCGGTCTATTAGTCTCTCGAAGTATCCCATCACCGCAGGCCTTGAAACAAGCCAGTTTCTCCCGCCCGCTGGCCCGCGATTTGACGACCACCAGGCTGGTAGGTGATTGCGGACGGGAAATCGTTTGATCCATCGCGGGCCGTCACGACTGCCCTCTCCGCTTTTCGTATTGTCAACGCCATGATAGGCCCCAGCCCGCAGACGTTGGATCATTCGCTCGATAGAATGTTCGACGATCTGGCCAAGCTCCTTGTTGCCGGCTTCGAAGAGCGCATCAAGACGAGTTGCGATATCTCCGCCACTGCGGGCTTCCTGCAAGGAGATCCGGTGTTTTAGCACTCGTAGACGACCCTCCAGCGCCATCAACTTTGTCTCGGAAACAGTCTCTGTTTGCTTAGCTTCTTCCGTGCGCAACAGGGCTGACAATGCGTAGCGTTGCTCCGCCGTGATTTGGCTTAGCTGAACGCTGAGTGGAGTGAACACAGTGTCGGGCAAAGCCTTCGGTACGTGCCCAAGTTCAGCTTCGATATCTGGGTGAAGCTCCTTTGACGCGTGGCTGCGCGACACGACAATCCGGATGTCGTCCGAGCCCAACGAGAGTTGCTTCCCATACTCCTGCAGCAGCCTCAGGAAGGCTTGACGCGCCTCTTCGTTTTTGGTCTTCTGCCTCACTGTCGCTTTCGGGGCGTCTTCGAAACACCAGCCATCTTGGAGGTCAAGAACCAACAGGGCAACTTTTGCGAACAGATCCGGTGGCCCGAAGAGATTCGTAGCAGCGCAGATTACGGGTGCCTGCCCAGCATCCTTGATCCCTGCCGCGGCCAGAGCGCCGATTGTCTTCTTGAGCCCGGCGGAGATCGTCCTTCCGGAAGACGGCAAGACCGCGACACGCTTTTGGTGATACCGCCACCACCAGAACGCTTCCGGCATCTCATTATTTGGCAGAACATCAATAAAGCGGAGCGCTGAACCGGGAAAATGCGCTTCAAGCGGCGAAGACAAATCTGTAACCGCGACGTCTTTCTCACCAAGACATGCAACGATTACGTTCGGTGACCACGGGATGTTTGAACGTTCAAGACTTGCTTTGAAAGACTCAATCCTTTCGTCGCGCTCTTGTTTTTCTTCATCCTTATTGACGTTCTTCACTTTACTTCCCATTTCAGGACACGGCTCTACTAGAACAACCGTAAGTACCGGCGTTGTCTCTTCTGGCGGAGAATTGTGAAGCGTTCTACCTCCTACGTTCAGCGATGCGACGGTCGCATGCTTCTCGAAGTATGCCTGCAGCTGTTCTCGTATTTTCCGGTCCGTGGGTTGAAGGGGGACGAGAAAATGCAAGAACGCATCGTGTAACGGTGCGGTATCCTTCACATCTGCGCGGAGAACATTGATGCTTGGACAAATCATCTCAACCGGCTTCAAAGCTCCAAACCACGCTCATCATCGGGATCCGTCGGCGGATCGCGTGGCGTATCTGGCTCTGTGTCACGCGGTCCGTTGGTCGGAGTTTCGACTGGAATGTCCGCTGGCTCGGATTCCTCGGCGACATCGGCGCTCTCGGAGTCCGCGCTAATCTGCAAGATATCGGCAAGTCCAAGTTGATCGCCATCGAACCGTTTTTTGCGAATCTCTTCGAGTATTTCAGCTTTCTTTTCGTTCATTACCTGATTCAGGTAATCGACTGCTTCGGATGTCAATTCGCCAATGCGAGCGCTTGCACGCTCCTCTTCATCGGCAACTCGCTGGACCAATGACGCTTGGATATTCGCAACCTCTGCTGTCGTTTCGCCAATCTTTCCGACGCTTTCCAGATAGTGCTTCGATGCCGTTTCAAATTGCTTTTCGAAGCTGTTCGTGGTTTCTGCGCAAGATGTCGAAAGAGTTTTCGCAGCGGTGGACACATTCTTACCGAAATCAGCGCCAGCCTCGCCCGCCGTCGCCTTGAACCTAATACTCGCGGCCTTTAGCGCGCTCCCGTAACGCGTAATCACTCTGCTTGCATGGCCATCTATCTTTGTCCTGTAATTTGACTGCGCCTCTTCCATGGCGTCGGCCATAGCCTTGACGTGCTCGGCGACCTGTAAAGAAACCTCTGCGCTCGCCTTACGTGTGGCCGCCATGACGTCGGTCAGCGTGCTGGCAGCATGACCGGCAGCGGTGCTAAGAGACGCCGCACCTTGCTCGAGTTTCCCGATCTGTTCCGAAAACGCATCCAGCGTGTGCTTGAGTTCCTCCTTCAGCACGCGTTGGTCTTGAAGCAACTGGTAACTTCCAGCCAGCGGCGACATAATCCTTATGCTCAATTTCCGGTTCAGTTCTTCTTCGAACTTCAAGAAAGCAAGGCTCGCCATGCGAGTTGCAGACCCGAGCATAAGCTGCACAGCGACCGAAGCGGTCAGGCCAACAAGGGTGAAGCCAAATTTGAAAGTGACGTTGCGTAACACCTCATCGTCGTTGTTGATATCCATGAGCGCTCGAAGGATAAACAGGACGGAAAACGCTAAACCCGCCTGAACCGACAAGCGGCTGAAGGCTATTGCTCGAGAAGCTGCAACAAAACGGTCCGGCAATTGTGCCGAAAACGACTCTGACACGCGCTGAAAAGCAACAAAACGCTGCGTTCCATCGTCGGATGGCATTGACGCGATCAAATTGTCCGTGAGGTTGAGCAGTCCATTGTTTAATTCAGCAAGCGGTTGGCGCAGCATAGCCGCATCTGCCCGGTTTTCGGGCTCAAGAACGTCTTTTACTTGGCGGGGTGATCCGGAAACCACGAAGGCATTACTTGCCTCTTCAGATGGCTCGTCCAGCGTTGCAAGCCGAGCGGCGTCGGAAATGGCCTCCGCTATATCGGCTGACTTATCGGGTAAATCATCGAGGTATTTCTGACCAAGGCGAATGCGTTGACGGAGGCGGAGGACAAGAAAAAGCAGCGTCATTGCAAAAAGGACCACTGCAGCTAGGTCCACAAGCTGAGTATTGGTAAGAGTTTGGGGAATTGGAAGATTCAATCCGCGCAAGAAATTCATAACCGACTATCAACTCCCTAATTTGCGAGTTCGACGAACAACGAATACATCCGAACTCTGCACCAGCCACACCGCCATTCTATGGGTTGATCGGGCTTGCCTCCGGCCTTCCGAAGTAGGCGCTACTAGGAGCAATATCCAGGATCGACCCTGTGCTTGACAAACCTCTATTTAAGAACTGAGCGAGTTCCGCGGCCGTTCATTAAAGTCCGACGCCGCCAGCGGGGGCCTTCGTCAGACTATCTTGGCGACCTAGACAAAGTAGTTAAGGTAAGTGTCTAGGTTGATGACCTCGGATCCCATCCTCGTCTTCCAACTCCAAGACCACAACCGCTAATCGAACTTTACAGGGTTTGCTAGACACCAAAAAGCCATAGAATCTAACTTTAAGCGAGGTGTCTATGAGTGGCAAGCGATATGACAAAAAATTCAAAAAGGACGCTGTCAAACAGGTAACTGAGCGCGGGTACTCAGTGGCGGAGGAGGCTCAGCGACTGGGTATCACCACCCACAACCTTTATGCCTGGATGAAGAAGTACGGCAAACCCAACCCCCGAGAGGCCTGCAAACCAGATGCTGAAGCGGAGATTGCTAAGCTGAAGTCGGAACTCAATCGAGCCACAATGGAGCGTGACATTCTAAAACGGCCGCCTACTTTGCCAATGACCACGAGTAAAGTATGCCTTCATTTACAAAGATCGCCAGGAATTTCCGACTCCGATCATGTGCAAGGTCCTCAAGCTGCATCCCAGTGGTTTTTATGCTTGGCGGCATAAACCGGTTTTTGACCGAAAGATTGAAGACAGGCGACTACTTAAGATGATCCGCGAATACTACGTTGCCAGTAGCGGCACGTACGACAGCCCCTGCATTTGCCGTGATCTGCGCGAAGCTGGAGAGGTCTGCAACGTACAGTGGGTAGCAGAGATCATGCGTAAAAACAGGCTCCGAGCACAGATCGGCTATAAGCGCCGCCACTTCAAATGCGGTAAGCCAGCGCAGTTGGCAGGCAAGCGGTTAAACCGGGTATATAATCCTGATAGGCCGAACAAAGCGTGGGTCGGTGACATCACGCATGCCAGGACCTACGAAAGATTTATGTATGTGGCGACCGTGCTGGATATATTTTCTCGAAATATCGTGGGCTGGACTATAGGCAAGAATATCGATCGACACCTGGTTACCGACGCCATTTCTATGACAAAGCTGAGGCGACAACCGAAAAACAAAGTGCTGTTCCACAACGACCAGGTTAGCCAGTACGATAGCCATGACTGCATCTCGTTCCTTGAAGCAAACAACATGCTGCCATCAATGAGCAGGCGAGGAAACTGACACGGTAACGCCGCAGCTAAAAGCTTCTCTGTGACATTCAAGAAACGTGCCACCCAGAGAAATATTTACACGACACGGGCAGAAGCCAAGACAGAGATATTTAACTTTATCGAGATATTCTACAATCCGATAAAGAGTCATTTAAGCAACGACGGGGTTTCCCGGTGAAATCTGAAGAGGCGTTTTTTCAGAGGCTGGAAAGCGTCTAGTGAAGCCTGAGAAGCCCAGATGATAATAAACCCAAACTTGTCGCTTTCAGGAATTCCCTTCTTGAGCTGGCCATTAGCAGAACCATTAATCTGTTATTCAAAAATATGTGAATCCTACAACGTAAATCTCTAAATTTTGTACATTTCGGTAGATCAAAGCCAGAAAGGTGCAACCCCCCTCTTCCCAATTTTTGTAACAACAATCGTCCCACCCTTTAGGTCGACCAGCAAATCAGCACGAGCATTCATAATTTGATCGTATAAATCATTGTCCGAAAAAATTTCTTCAACACCTTGCTGAATGGCATTGCCGCTTGGATATGAACCCTCTTTCTCCACAATTTCACTCAAGAGCCACGAAACGACTTCATCCGAGAACTGTACTGACGCGGGAGAGGGATTTCCAAATTTTGATGCCGCATAAGCCTGATGCCTAAATAATTTATTATTCAACGACACTCGGACCAACTCGTGAAGCTCTTGCTCAGATAAGCACTCGAACGGAAGGACAACATCTGCCATTTCAATTACTGCCCGAACAATTTCTGGCGTCATTTGTTTAGGGGGTTCAGACATTGCTGCGTTTATGAGAACCTCCGTTGGATCGTGATCATCAAATCTGTATAAATCTGAGCTTAGATTAACTTGAATGAAAAAACCGCGCCGGAACTCTCCCAATTCACGAAGTTTCTTCGTTTCAGCATTCAGCAGCTCAAGTGTGCGTAAAGTATTTTCTCCATAAAGTGGGCGATAAAATAGCGAATCATGAGAAACTTCCGTGAAGTAACGATCTGAGAGACGGTCTATGCCAATACCGTTGTATATAGCTATATCGTTACCGTATAGGTACTGAGTAAGCATTCTCAGCACCGTTAGCTTTCCATGCCCATATCGACCGATGGCTGCAATAATGGGTGCAGGGATCTTTTGGATCTTATGAGGACTCAAACCTTCAGCAATAGCCATTTTAGCTTGGCGTTGCCCCACTACCCTGCAGCTGAGCAACTTTAAAACGTCAAGGTAGCGCTCAAACTTATTATGTTCCATAAATATGTCCTTCGCCTTGTGTTTCGTTCCTAGATTCGCTCGTGCATTCCGATATATCTAGGAGTTTATGACCTAACAGAATATCTAATAAAACCTTACAACTAGTGACATTTATGGTTGAGCGGCTAGCTCTAGCTCATCATTTCTGAGCCAGGGATTGCGCTCGATCTGCCCCGACCATACCTACGGGGACGATCGCAGTCCAGCGATGATAACGTAGTTAGATATCCGTCTATCCTGCGCAGAATAGTTCCATAAAGTGTGACTAAAATCTTCATAATTCTCCATTTGTCTTACAAGCTAATTGTCACAGGCCCTGATCGATTTTCACAGACCCAGATTGACCTCTTGACAACCAAATGGAGACAACAAGGAGGCGCTATAGCCAGACCATTAAGTGTGGTCGATCAAGAGGACCTTTCAACTGACATCTATAATAAAAATATTGGCCTGCATCCCGAAGAAATAGTACCCAGAAGCAGCAAACTAGTTTGGTGGATTTGCAATCGAGGGCATGAGTGGAAGCAGGAGGTTTACAAACGGACAAGATCAAAACAACTAATATGTCCTATATGTAAATCACTAAAGCAGCACATTGAATAGGAGCAAAGAAGATACTCGAAACTAGTCCGGGAAAAGCGAATTAATTTTTCCAAACAATTCCGAAAATTTGTTAATCGTACCTTCTGAGAAATCGGTAGTGTTAGCACCTTTTTTTGCAAGTTCGTTAGCAGGCCGATAATGATTAAATCTCTCTACAGACAGATGTTTATTAATTTGCGCTATTACTCTACTTAAGCTCGAATCGAGATCATTAACATCAATATTAGAATACTGATCAAACGACGCATTAAACAATTCCAAGTATTCGTCTTTGGCAAACAAATCTTCTACGTCTGCCTCATCACTGTCAGATCTAAATTCATCGTAATACCTTACAGTACTATCTTTAATAATTTTTTCCCTAACTAAATTATCTAGCTTAGTTTTACTAGACACATCAATGCTTGAGTCAAGCAAACAAACAATATTCAGTTTTGTGCCTCGCATAAGGGAAACAAATGTTGATACCTTTTCTAAACCACCGACGGGGACTATTGTTATATCTTCTCTAAGAAAATTTCTACCTTCCTCCTGCAATATTCCTGACATTACTTCTAAGAAAATAAGATCCGAAACCCCTTCAACCAATAGATTATTTTTAGAAATAAATAGATTCTGCGCTATGTCATAGCCCAAAGCTGCTTGAAGTGGAAAAAGCGTTTTGGGATCTTTTTCCTGAATAGAATCTGATATCACGGATCCTTTGTCAGATTCGACCACAGTTCTTACATGATGTAACTTTGCCGGATCTACCATAAAGGGTGAATGTGTGGTGTAGATTATTTGATAGTCAGTCGCCAAATCTGAAATAAACCTTAATAAATCTGATTGTGCTGACGCGTGAAGATTTAGCCCGGGCTCATCTAAAAGAAGTATGTAGCTAGTGTCTTTATCTTCTTGAATCTTCTGAAACCATACCAGAAAGGAGAAGAACCAGTTAAATCCTTTACTTCTGTTTTTTAGTGGCAAGGAAACACGGGCTCTGGAATTCCAAACCCTAATATCTAAAATATGCTCCGCAATTCTTTGGTTACCCTGGGGGCCTGTCACTATTTTTTTATCAATATCAAATTTGATATCCAAATTTGTATTTGTTGACCAATATTTAAAGAGTTCTTGAGTGATTGTAGCCTCTGTAGCCTCCAGCTCAGCTTTGTAATCCTCAAAATCTTCAGCGCTAATTAGCTCATCTACATTAATATCTGCTAACTCAAAAAGTGCTTTTGCTGTTTTTAAATCATTTGACTCCAACTGTTCATTTTTTAGTTTTTCAATGCTAATTCTTGAGGGTAGCGAATAGAATTCGTCGTAGTACAGGAACACAGGTAAGTTGGGTTTTAGGTAAGTACGCGCAATATATTCGCTAACAGCCGATGAGCCCCAATTCCATTCATTGACAAAATACTTATTTAGCGAATTGATACCACTGATAATCTTGTCGTCTTTATACCCGTCTCTTATTGAAGTTAGCTCATCAGCGGATTTAACCTTAACTAATTTTCCAATCAAGGCAGTGCTGTCAATATTATCTTCTCTTGTTTTATTTTTTATTAACGCCTCAATGTTGGTATCTACTCCACTATAGGCATTTGTATTGTCATATTTCGTTGTAATACTGAATTCTTTTGAAATGAAGACTTCAGGACCAACATCTTTTTCAATCTGAGACATTAGCGAGTCAGATATTTGATAAACACAAGTAATTGCAGCAGGGTTCTGACCAGACTTCTCTATCGCTTTTTTCTCTCGTCTCGGGTAATCATGAGTTAAGTTAAATACAAAATCTTCGTCATCTGAAAAATATCGGGTCTTAGCAAGCGCTTCCAGGACTGAAGTTTTCCCAGACTCATTCATGCCTACCAATACAGTGGTCTTTTCGTCAACTTCGAATCGCTGATCCGACTCAACGGACTTATATTTTTGAATTGTCGCTTCTTTGAGAGAAATCATACGATTACCCATATATTGGAGTTCTAAATTGAAACGGGACCAAAAGTAATTTGCCCAAGTAAAATCAATCCCGTCTTTCACGTGGCGTCACATTAGAACATAGGCACACTCAGCTTCAAGCATCAATTCGAAATTTGGTATCTTGGCATCGTCTCTGAATTATTAAAATCGAACTCGCGACTTAGTCTACATTGTGTCTACACGAGCATTAGGGGTCTCGATGCTAGCTGATATCGACGAGCAATCCTTACATAACCTATTGATTTTATTCGTGCCCGGGACCAGAATCGAACCGGTACGGAGTTTCCTCCGAGGGATTTTAAGTCCGATTTATTTTTAAGAATGACGGATTAGAGTTACAAAGGTAGAAGAGTCCCCCGTGAAGCCCCGGAAGATGCGATTGGTTAGAGTCGCAGTTAAAGACCATGTAACTTATTGATTTTATTGGTGCCCCGGGCAGGATTCGAACCTGCGACCTGCCCCTTAGGAGGGGGCCGCGCTATCCAGCTGTGCCACCGGGGCTGCGCCGGCAAAGTATAGCATAAAACCAGCATTTTCAGAGATCCAATGCGTTATCCCTGATCCGGCGTGAAGACCAGCACAGCACCATTGCTGCAGTAACGCCTCCCGGTGGGCTGCGGACCATCATTGAATACATGACCATGGTGGCCACCACACCTTGCGCAGCGGTATTCCACCGGGCCCAGCAGGCCCAGGCCGACGCGAATCTCCTCCAGGTGACCGGGTATTGCGTCCCAGAAACTTGGCCAGCCGGTGTTGCTGTCAAATTTCCACTCTGAGCGAAACAGGTCCAGGTCGCACCCGATACACTTGTATACACCGGGACGCTGCTCAGTAAGCAATTCACTGGATCCGGGGTCCTCAGTTTCACCCATGACCAGGATCGAATACTGGAGGTAACTCAGCCGGTCGAACCACTCCTCTTCGTTAATGTAAATCCGCTGGGCATCCGCTTCGTGTGCCCGGGCAGACAGACTGAACGCACCGAGGGAGCCAAAAGCCCCTAACGTACCCCTGCCGCCGAGCTTTCCCAGCGTCGGCAGCGCTGACACTGCCATGACTTTAAACACCGTTCGCCGTTTCATAAACCTTACAATCCTCGTAAACCGTCCAGTCAGCAAACCAGGACGACGCTGAAAATAGTAACACGCCTCGGGCGCATTCCGTGCTATGTTTACCCGGAATCCATGGGCTGTCCCGACCAAATTGAGTACACCAGGCAGCGACCTGCATGTCAAAACTGAAATGGCAGTGCCTGACCTTTCATGCACTGACACCCGCACAACTCTATAGCCTGCTGCAACTGCGATCCGAGGTGTTTGTGGTAGAGCAGGCTTGTATCTACCAGGATCTCGACGGCCTGGATCAGGATGCCATGCACCTGTTAGGTTACCTGGAAGACAAGCTGGCCGGCTACGCGCGGCTTGTGCCGCCGGGAGTGAAATACGAAGAGCCGGCTATCGGCCGAATCACCAGCACACCTTCACTGCGACGCCACGGGTTTGGCCGGTCAACGGTCAAGAAGGCAATCGATATCTGCCAGGACATCTGGCCCGCCGAAGGCATCAGGATCTCAGCCCAGCAGCGGCTGGAGAAATTCTATCGGGAGTTCGGCTTCCATCCGGTCTCGGCGCCCTATCTCGAAGACGGGATCCCCCACGTGGAAATGATTCGGCCAGCCAGTAAATAATTATCCGCTCCGGCGGGATTGGCTTTCACTGCCGAGGGCCTGCACCTGATCAAATTCAGCCAGAATCTCGCCATCTGCCTGGGGAGCCAGCCTGGAGACGCCCCCGATCACCAGTGACGCAATGGCGAAGCCGGGCACCATCTCGTAGAGGTCAAACCACCCGCCCTCCAGGCTCGACCACAGGACAACGGTCACCGCTCCGGAAAGCATCCCCGCGATAGCTGCCAGCCCGGTCATCTGGCGCCAAAACAGGGAGAACAGAATCACCGGGCCGAATGAGGCGCCGAATCCAGCCCAGGCATAACTGACCAGGTCCAGTACCCGACTGTCACGATCACTGGCAATAATGACAGCGACCAGGGCAATGCCTATGACCGCCGCCCTGCTCACCAGCAGCAATTCTTTTTTGCCGGCCCCGGGCCGGATGAACACCCGGTAGAAGTCTTCGCTGATCACGCTGGAGGACACCAGCAATTGCGAGTCGATGGTGGACATGATGGCCGACAGAATAGCCGCCGAGATAATCCCGGCGACCCAGGGATTGAACAGGGTCTGGCTCAGGGCAATAAACACGGTTTCCGGATTATCCAGCGGTTGCTCCGAGAAATAGGCCATGCCGGCCAGGCCCGTGCTCACTGAGCCGATCAGCACAATAACCATCCAGCTCATGGCCACCCGTCGCGCCGCCACCAATCTGGCCGGGCTTTCTATCGCCATAAAGCGGGCGAGGATATGGGGCTGCCCGAAATAGCCAAGCCCCCAGGCCAGCAGCGAGACGATGCCCGCCAGGGAGGTGCCATAGAACAGGCTGACACTGGCCGGGTTCACCTCTCGCAGCTGTTGGCTCAACGCGCCAGGACCGCCGGCGTCCCGCAGCACCAGCAGCGGGGTAAGAATTAGTGCCAGCAGCATCAACAAGGCCTGCAGGGCATCAGTCCAGCTGACCGCCAGAAAGCCCCCGACAAAGGTATAGGAAACGATGACCAGGGCGCCGAGGGACAGCGCTACCCGGTAATCGAGGCCGAAGCTGCTTTCAAACAGAATCGCACCGCCTACCAGTCCCGAGGCGGTGTAAAAGGTAAAAAACAACAGAATAACCAGCGCCGACAGAACCCGTAACACGTGACTGCGGTCGGCGAAGCGGTTCTCCAGGTAATCGGGCAGGGTCAGCGAGTTGCGGGCATGATGGCTGTATACGCGCAGCCGTCGACTGACCAGCCGCCAGCTGGCATAAGCGCCACAGACCAGGCCGATACCGATCCAGACCTCACTCAGACCGGACAGGTAGACAGCCCCGGGCAGGCCGAGCAGAAGCCAGCCGGACATGTCCGAGGCCCCGACGCTCAGGGCGGTCACTGCGGCACCCAGCTTACGCCCCCCGAGAATATAGTCATCAATATTGTGGGTGCGGGTATAGGCGACGACACCGATTAACGTGACCATCAACAGGTAAGCGACAAAGCTGACCAGCAGCGGTAACTCCATTTTGCATGATCCTCGAAAGTCTGCGTTGCGGGATGCCAGGGCCTGTTCACACTGACTTAATTGCCGCTGCTGGAGTTCATTTTTGCCTCCAGCCAGGGGGAATGAGTGTAGTTTAGTCGTTCTAAATATGCGAATTCCAACAACGCGGGAAGCGAAAATGGCCCCAGCCCTTCGGGTTGTGACAATCAAATCAGTGTGAACAGGCCCTGACAATGGCACTTCCGGCTGAACAGCCGCCCCTTAAAGCCAGGCCACTGTCTGACAGAGAGGATTTACTACAGTAAACGCTATTGTTAATCTGCCGATACCAATAGGCAGTATCACGACGGAATTGATGGATGAACCTCTCGGTCTCGCAGCAGAACATCCTGGAGCAGCTCAAACAGCACGGCAGTCAGTCGGTAAAACTGCTCGCCAAGCGCCTCAATATGACCACCATGGGCATTCGGCAGCACCTGGCAGAGATGCTCAGCGACGGGCTGGTTGAGGCCACGGTGGAAACCCGCCAGACCCGGGGACGCCCCCTGCACCTGTGGGAACTGACTGAAAAAGGCCACGGCCAGTTCCCGGACGGCCATCGCGAAGAAAGCTGCGAACTGATCCAGGTGATCAGAGAGAGCCTCGGTGGTGACGCCCTCATCGAACTGGTGGACCGGCGCAGCGACAACCTGGCCGCGCAATATCAGCGTGTTCTGGCTGACAAGACTGACCTGGCCGAGCGCATCAGAACGCTGGCCTCGCTTCGCTCCCGGGATGGATACATGGCAGAGGTACGGCTGCTGCCAGACCAGAACTGGTTGCTGATCGAGAACCATTGCCCGATCGTCGGCCTGGCGCAGAGCTGCCATCATTACTGCCGCGCCGAGCTGGCTCTGTTTCAGAAATTGCTTGGCGATCAGGCAGCAGTCAGCAGGACAGAGTACCTGCTGGAGGGCAATCGCCGCTGTGCGTACAAGATCGTCAAACTGCGGCCATAGGACAGGCTGCCGGGCCAGTTCTGGGGAAAATAAACCGCCTTAGTGTTAAAATCCCGGCTTTCCCTCCCGTGCTGTTAACAACCTCGGAATCTGATGAAAAGAAAGCTGTTGATAATTATAGCGATCCTGACGGTCGCACTGCTTGTCATCCCTAACTTTGTGGGTGGCGGCATACAGTCGGCCACCGTGGATTCGCTGCTGGAGCGGATGTCTGCTGAAACAAGGGCGGCACTGGACATTGAGCAAACGCAATTCGAACGCGGCTGGTTCAGCAGCCAGGCCCGCATTGAAGTCCGTCTCGATGAACTGGACGAACTGGCCGGTGAACCGGTTACCGTGCTACTCGACCTGGATATTCGTCATGGCCCCCTGCTCTTCACACCACAGGGGTTGAGACTCGGCACCGCGTACGCCTACATTGCCCCCAGCGTCAACGGCCTGGCAATGGAAAATCTTGCTCCGGACGCCGCTGTAGAAACCCTTGAATCACTGCTGTACCTGTACGCCGGATTCGACAGCACCCTGGAGCTGGGAATAAACGTTGATCAGCTTGTGGCCAGCAGTCCGGAATTTCGTTTCTCCGTGGCCGACATTCGGGGTACCTCTTTGATACTGCCCGACCTTTCCAGCGCAGCTGAAGCTGAATTCACCACGACCACGCTGACCGCCACAAACGGTCAGTTTGACCTGGCGATGCAGAATCTGCTGGCCAGCGGGTCAAGATCTGACGTCAGCCGTCCGGTGTCCCTGGGTGAGAGCACCATCTTTATTTCACAGCTGAGCAGCAGCGCACCCCTGCCTCTTACATTACATTCACTGCGGGCTGATTACCGGCTGAGCGATAGCCCGGGCAAGACGACGACAATGGATTTTTCGCAGAATTTCAGCGTCGGGTCGATCGACTGGGATATGCCGATTACATCCTTTGACTGGCAGCTGCAGGTCAGCCAGTTAAGCCGCCAGTTACTGGAGTCCTACCTGCAACTGGCGCAGGAGGCCAGTCAGGCACCAACGGACGATCCGGCTCAGTCCGGTGCATCGCTCAACTATCTCAGTCAGGGGTTTATCCTGGGCCTGGCCCGGGAGGCTTTTCAACTCGACAATACGCTTCAACTGGGTGCCTTTGACGGCACCCATAGCCTGACTCTTGACATCAACTGGCCGGGACTGCCAGATCTTGCCAGTATCGAGGCCTTTGATCCGGGCGCAGCCCTCAACGCAGTCGCGATCACGCTTACCTTCGATGGCGATCAGGCGGCCCTGATGAACAGCCCGTTCGCCCAGACCGTGATTGACTACCAGGCGATGCTGGAAGTGGACGCAGGTCGCGTCAAAGCCTTCGTCAGCCTTGCCAATGGCGAGCTGAATATCAACGGCGACATCCTGCCCCTCGAACAATTTGTGAACCTGTAATGAGCAAGAATATCCCCAACACGCCATCGTTATTCGGCTACCCCAGATATTGGGCCGAGTGCTTCGGCACCGCAGAATTTCTCCCCATGTCCCGACAGGAAATGGAAGCACTGGGATGGGACAGCTGCGACATCATCCTGGTTACCGCAGACGCCTACGTGGACCATCCCAGCTTCGGCATGGCCGTGGTCGGGCGCTTTCTGGAAGCGCAGGGTTTTCGGGTCGGCATAATTTCCCAGCCCGCCTGGGATAGCGCTGAACCGTTCAAGCAGCTCGGCGAACCCAACCTGTTTTTCGGGGTAACTGCCGGCAACATGGACTCCCTCATCAATCGCTACACCGCCGACATGCGTTTTCGCAGTGAAGACGCCTACACTCCCAACGGCGAGGCCGGCAAACGGCCGGACCGCTCGGTAATTGTCTACAGTCAGCGCTGCCGTGAGGCCTACTATGACTGCCCGATCATTATCGGTGGCATCGAGGCAAGCCTGCGGCGCATCGCACAGTATGATTACTGGAGCGATGAAGTACGCCGCTCGATCCTGCTCGACTCGAATGCGGATCTGCTGGTCTACGGAAATGGCGAAAGAGCCATCGCCGAAATTGCCCATCGAATCGCCCGGGGTGAAAAGCCGGCGCAGATGATCGATATACGGGGAACCGCTTTCCTGCGGGAGGAAATCCCCGACCAGTGGACCGAGATAGATTCCACCCGTATCGACTGGCCGTCCAGGATCGACGAGATCCCCAATCCCTACGATTTTGATCATAGCCCCAAACCCAACAGCCAGGAGGTGCCTTCAGTCGACCAGGACGCCCCGATAAAAATCATCCCGATGCCACTGCAACGGCAGCACGAACTGACTCCGGACAACAGTTACATCCGCCTGCCATCCTACAACAAGGTCAAGAATGACCCGGCCCTGTATGCCCATGCTTCCCGGGTCCTGCATCAGGAATCCAATCCGCATAACGCAAAACCTCTGGTCCAGAAACATCAGACCCAGGACGTCTGGATAAACCCACCGCCTATTCCTCTGGAGACAGAAGAACTGGATGGAGTCTTCGACCTGCCCTACCAACGCCGCCCTCACCCGTTCTACGGGGATGCCCGGATCCCTGCGTTCGAAATGATCAAGACATCCGTGAACATCATGCGTGGCTGTTTTGGCGGTTGTACGTTCTGTTCCATAACTGAACACGAGGGGAGGATAATTCAGTCCCGTTCTGAAGAATCCATTCTGAAGGAAATCGAGAAAATCCGTGATCAGGTGCCGGGCTTCACCGGCACAATTTCAGATCTTGGCGGCCCCACCGCCAATATGTACCGGCTGAATTGCAAATCGCCCGACATCCAGAAAAACTGCCGACGGCTGTCCTGTGTCTATCCAACCATCTGCAAACATCTGAACACGGATCACAGCCCGACCACACAGCTATACCGCAAGGCGCGGCAGATTCCCGGCGTCAAAACCGTAGCCATCGCATCGGGCCTGCGCTACGACCTGGCACTGCGCGACCCCGAATACGTGGAAGAACTGGTTACTCATCATGTCGGTGGGTACCTGAAAATTGCGCCCGAGCACAGCGAAGCCAATACCCTGTCAAAAATGATGAAGCCGTCAATCAGCGCCTACGACGAATTCAAGAAACTGTTTGACAAATTCTCCCGCAAGGCCGGCAAGAAGCAGTATCTGATCCCCTATTTCATCGCCGCCCACCCTGGCTGTGAAGATGAAGACATGCTTAACCTCAGCCTTTGGCTGAAGGAACATGACTTCAGGCCCGACCAGGTGCAGACGTTTTATCCGTCGCCCATGGCCCTGGCTACAGCCATGTACTATTCAGGCAAGAATCCGCTTAAAAAGGTGCGCTACAAGAGTGAATCGGTGTTTGTCTGCAAGGACATTCAACAGCGGCGCCTGCAGAAGGCCTTCCTGCGCTACCACGATGAGAAAAACTGGCCGTTGTTACGCAAGGCGCTGCGGGACATGGGGCGCGCAGATCTAATCGGCAACGGTCCGCGCTGCCTGGTCCCGCCTGAAAAAGAGAAGACCAGGCACGTTAATAAATTGCGCCGTGGTCAGAAAACTGGCGCCACCCGCGCCCATAGGCGCCCCTCCCGACGCTGAAGGGGCAGCCTCGTCCGTGAAACCTCTGCCGGGTTACTTACTGCGGGTTGCAGTAACTCCGCCGAGGTTCCCTGATATCCGTTTCCTTACTACTCGCCGTTTTCCTCACTGCCATTTTCCCTCGCCTGCTTGAGGATCTCGACCATAGTATCGACACTACGCTTGTTGCGCGCCACCTCATCGAAATCCTTGCGTTGCCGGCGCTTGTCCTGCTTGACCTGAATCGCCTGTTCATTGGAGTTCCCCCGCAGCCGTGTGGAACGTCTACCGGTCGGCTGTGGATTATCCAGGTGATACTCCATGTGGGTTAGAATGCCGCGCAGAATGTTCATTTCCATGGTGTCCAGCCGGATACGGCTGAACAGGCGCCGCAACCGCTGCATCAGCTGCCGCGGGTTGTCAGGATCGTGAAAATCGAGTCTGACGAGCACTTCTTCCAGGTGCTGATAAAATTGTTCCACCTGCTCCCCTGTGGCCCACTCGAGATCCCAGTATTCATCTTCATTGACCGGTTCTTCACCCTGCAGACGCAGGGCATGGCGACGAATCTCGTAACAGATCACCAGCACGGCCGCCGCCAGATTTAGCGAGCTGTACTGTTCGGATGTCGGTATCTGTACATGAAAGTGACATAACTGCAATTCTTCGTTGGTCAGCCCGCTGTCTTCGCGACCAAACACCAGGGCCACCTTGTTCCCGGCACTGTCACGCACTACTTTTTCGGCGCATTCCTCAGGCAGCAGTACCGGCCAGGGAATCTTGCGGGACCTGGCACTGGTCCCGATTACCAGACCACAATCGGCGATAGCCTCCTGCAGTGATCCGTGCACGCTGGCATTTTCGAGGATGTCCAGGGCTGAGGCGGCCCGGCCCACGGCAACGCCACTTGGAAAGTCCTCCGGGTTTACCAGTGCCAGATGGAACAGTCCCATGTTTTTCATCGCCCTGGCCGCCGCGCCTATATTGCCCGGATGAGATGTGTTGACCAGTACTATCCGGATCTGTTCCACATTGAGTAACTCGTTCGCTGCCTTCAAATCCTTTCCACCCTTCAAAGCTGTCAGTCCTGCCAGTGATGGTACTATTTTTCCCCTGGTTTGTGCCCCGGCGCCGGTACTGCACCTGGCCGGGCAGAAGTATAACAGCACCGGCCGCTTACTGGTCATTCTCGGCCGCAGGCTATTCTGCTATGATGGCGCGCTTTCCAGGTGCGTCCCCGAGAGGACAACGCCATTTCCGGGACTCTCAGGACTCCACTATGCATGCTCTGTTAAACATCGCTCTGCGCGCCGCCCGCGACGGGGCCTCGGTCCTCACCGGACATTTTGATCGTCCCGATCGCGTCAGAATTCTGGAGACCCGGGGCAGCGAATTAATCACTACGGCACATCAGGACGTTGAGAAGACCCTGCTTTACCATTTGCAGAAAATCTATCCGCAATATGGCTATCACTCCTCGGCAACGCAATTACCCGAGTCGGGCACTACGAGCAATGTCTGGTTCCTGCACCCGTTGATCGGGACCGCCAATTTTTTGCGCGGCACCCAGGGATTCCTGCTTGGGCTTTCCTGCCAGGTGGACGGCCAGCTGCAGATCTCGGTATTTATCGACCCACTGCTGAATGAAGAATTTACTGCCATCCGGGGCAGTGGTGCCAGCCTGAATGGACGCCGCATCCGGGTCAGCAGTCGAATCAACCTGGAAGACAGCACCTGTGCCATGGAATTTGCGCCAGGCCAGGAGCCGGGAACCCAGACCCGCCCCCTCCAGCAGGCCCTGGAGCAGCAGGTCAGGATCCGAACTACCGGCAATGGGATACTGGATCTGGCCATGGCCTCGGCGGGTCGGCTGGACGGCGGGATAATCCCCAAGCCCCCTGCCGATCAACTGGCCAGCGTTGCCCTGCTGCTGCGCGAGGCCGGCGGGCTCGTCAGTGATATCGAGGGCAACCCCAAACTCGCAGGCGATCAACTGGTGTTCGGGAACCCCAAGTACTTCAAACAATTGCTGCAATTAGCCAGGCAACCCCGCTAGGCAACCTGCACTGCCCATCTCAAATCCGGTCAGTTGTAGCCCAAGCGAGGTGACGGCGGCAGCCGCGTCGCTTTACTATAGGGCAGGCGGCAACCCCCGCTTCAGAGCCCTGGCCCCGATGGGGGCTTACGACTCAGCCTGGCAGGGTAACGGTCTGAGCAAGCATTAATAACAAAGAAGAAAGAACTGGCAGCGGAGCGGATGCAAGAAGGAACCAAGCGACACAGCCTGAGTCTGGTGGAAGCCCCCATACCCGAGACCCTGCGGCGCATGACAGCGCCAATGATTATTGGCATGGCCATGCTGTTCACCTTCAGCCTGGTTGACACGCTGTTTATCAGCTTTCTGGGCACTGACCCACTGACCGCCATCAGCTTTACCTTCCCCGTCACTTTCATGATCATGAGCCTGGCGATCGGCCTCGGTATCGGCACTTCCGCTGTGGTGGCCAAATACATGGGGCGTGCGGATTTTGACAAAGCCAAGGAAGCATCCACGGTAACCAACTATCTGGCGATCTTCTGCGGCACGGTCACGGTATTGATTTGCTGGCTGTTCCACGACGGCATATTCCGCGCCATTGGCGCCAGTGAGGAAATCCTGCTGCTGATCAGAGAATATATGCTGATCTGGCTGCCAGGCAGCATTCTGCTGGTCGCCATCTTGAACAGCAACAGTATCCTGCGCGCCTGTGGGGATACCAAGACACCCAGCCTGCTGATGGCAGCAAGCGGATTGATCAATGCGATCATGGACCCGATTCTAATATTTGGCCTGGGACCTGTCCCGGCCCTGGGCATTCGCGGTGCCGCGCTGGCAACCCTGATTTCCTGGTTAGTCGGATTCGCCTACCTGAGTTACGTATTGATACATCGACTGGAATTGATCAGTCGCATGATTCCTTCCCGCAAGGTGTTGCTGGCGTCCAGTCGTGAAATGCTCCGCATCGGTCTGCCAGCGGCAGGCGCCAACATGATGACTCCGCTGGCGGCAGGGGTCATGACGGCAATTGCAGCCGGATTTGGTGAGCAGGCCGTGGCGGCGTTTGGCGTGGGCTCGCGCATCGAACCTTTGGCCACGTTAGTGGTGCTGGCCATGTCTTCCACCCTGCCACCACTGATCAGCCAGAATTTCGGCGCCCATCGACTGGACCGCGTCGAAGAAGCCTACCGCCTGGCAACCCGTTTCATCGTGGCCTGGCAACTGGGCGTGTATCTGGTACTGGCCGTATTCGCCGGGCTCATCGCCCTGATCTTTTCACAGGATCCTGCTGTACTCTCGGTGATCAAACTTTATATCTGGGTATTGCCTCTGGGCTATGGTTTTCAGGGCATTATCATTCTGACCAACTCAGCGCTGAATGCCCTGCACCGCCCGCTCGAGGCGCTTTATCTGTCGCTGGCAAGATTCTTTGTTTTTTACGTCCCCCTGGCGTGGCTGGGATCGCAGCTCTTCGGTATACCGGGCTTCTTCGCCGGTGCACTGACGGGCAATTTGCTGATGGCTGCAATCTCGCTACGGGCATTCAAACGAGCCCTGGGGGCTGAAATGGGCCAGTCAGCGCAACTGGAGCAGCCCCGCTCAACCTGATCAGTATTTCTTCCGGCCTCGATATCGACTGGTCCCCTGAGCATTCAACCTCGAGCAGAACCACGCTGCCTATAAGGGTTCTGTCACTCTGAAATAACATTCCCCGGTTCATTTATGGCACTGTTTGTTTTATTCTTTGGGCACACTGCAGCCGATAGTGCGCTTGTCAATCAGGCACTCATAGCTCAACACCCTCTAAACCGGAATTAACCCATGGATGCTCTTGAAGCGCTGCATACCAGAACCTCCGTTCCCAAATTAACCGACCCCGCCCCGGACGGCGAGTGTCTGGAGAATATTTGCCGGGCGGCTTTCCGTGCGGCGGACCACGGGGTCATGCGTCCCTGGCGCTTTCTGCTGATCCGTGGGAAGGCGCGCCAGAAACTGGGAGACCTGTTTGCCGAAGCGGCAGAACACAAGGACCCATCCCTGGATGCAGCGTCGCTGGAAAGAACCCGGCAAAAGCCACTGCGGGCCCCATTGATTATTGTCACAATCTCGTGCCATCAGAAAAGTCCCAAAGTACCGGAGATCGAACAGGATCTTTCAGCCGCCGCCGCAACTCAGAACATGCTGCTGGCTGCATTCGCACAGGACGTCGGCGCCTTCTGGCGGACCGGGTCCATGGCCTATGATCCGGTAGTGAGAAACGGGCTTGGGCTGAGTGATAACGAGCACGTGATCGGATTTCTTTATCTGGGGCAGAAAGCCGGGGCCAGCAAACGCCTGGCCGACCCCGATGTTTCCGAGTATTTCAGGAACTGGACGTAACACCGTGAAGCTACAATGCTGGAAGTGTGGTTCTGCGCTACAGGAAATGCGCTTTCCCTACTCGCGCTACGAGGAGTGCAGCGTCTGCAAGGCGGATCAGCATGTCTGCCGTTTGTGTCGCGAATACGATCCGAACCTGGCTGACGGCTGCCGGGAAGATCGCGCCGAGTTCGTGCTGGACAAGGAAAAGGCCAATTTCTGTGACTATTTCAAGCCGCGACCGGGCGCCTACCAGCCCAGGGATGATGCCCAGGCTCGCGAGGCCCGGGCCAGGCTTGCGGAGTTGTTCGGCGAATCATCCGGGCAATTGGAAAATGACCTGAACAGCAATCCGAAAACTGAAGCTGAGCGGGCTCTGCAGGAACTCAAGCGCCTGTTTGGTGATGAGTAGGAGCCCTGTCAGCCCATCCTGCCCCGCCGCTTGATACCCTGCTCCAATGGCTCTATAGTCAGCCGTCCCGGGCCGGAAGTGCATCAAGAGACGATGGCCGGCTACAGAGAGCTATACCTTGTAAATGCGTACTACCATTTTTTCCACTCCCCTGCTTACTCCGCTGCTGCGGGCCCTGGCCATCGCAATTCTGAAACTGACCGGCTGGACCGCTATCGGCAAGGAAATCCCCGACCCAAAACTGGTGCTGATTGGCGCACCCCATACCAGCAACTGGGATTTTCCACTGATGCTGCTGGTGGTCCTGAAGCTGCGCCTGAAGGTGTTCTGGATGGGCAAGAACTCACTGTTCCGCTTTCCGTTCGGCTGGCTGATGCGGTGGCTGGGTGGTATCCCCATCGATCGCAGCAAGGCCAACAACGTAGTACAGCAGATGACCGAAGAGTACGCCCGACAGACGGAACTTGTAGTGCTGATTCCCCCCGAAGGCACCCGCAGCAAAGTGGAACGCTGGAAGACCGGCTTTTACCATATTGCCAGAAACGCCGGCGTGCCCATCCTGCTGGGTTATGTGGATGCCCCAAAGAAACAGGCGGGACTGGCGGATTTTTTCATCCCAACGGGCGATCTGGAAAAAGATATGCAGGAAATACAGGCTTTTTACGCCGACAAAGGCGGCCTCAAACCAGAGAACGCCTGATTACTCAGCAGCTCCCTGCCCCTGACCGCTCTTCGCAATCCAGCGCTTTTAAAACAAATGTAAACACCGACGCAGCGAATTGGTCGGCATCAATCTTCATCCGCTTAAACTTCCAGCGCTTGAGATACCATTGTTGTAATAAACCCACTGTGTGAACCGCCAGCATGTCAGGATCCTCGCAGCGAAAAACCTGTTGCTCTATACCCGCCTTGAAATTATCCAGCAGAATCGACTGGGCCAGCAGCTCAAGATCCATGGCAGTTTCCTGCTGACTGCGAGGCAGCCCCTTGACCTCCATGTAGGAAAAATAAAACCAGGATTTCATGATTTCATTCATGTAGGTTTCCCCGAAAATAATCGCTTTCAACTGCGTCATCGGGTCAAGATTCTGACTGGCGAGGCTGCCAAGAACCTGGAGAATATAATGCCGCAGGACCGATTCGATGACTGACGCCAGTTCGTCCTTGCTGTGGATATAGGCGTACAGGCCGCCCATACTGATCCGCGTCTCCCGACTCAAATCCCGCAGGCTCATGGCCTGAAAACCCTTCTGGGCGCTCAGTCGAAAAGTCGCGTCAAAAATATTTTCCAGGTTGGCAGTTGCCACATTGACGTTTTTGATCTGCATCTTTTCCTTGTGCATTTCAAAAACCGTCTCCCAGACAGGCGTTCCTTCAAGTTGCCAGGCTTCCCGGAAGGCTGCCATGCTGATTTCGGTTGGCCAACGGTCCGTTGGCTCTGGCTCTAAATTTTTTTTATTCACATCTGCTCACGGCGTGATTTATCAGTTTGTTCGGTGCTGACCCGGGCCGAGTCCGAAGACTGCAAAAGCCGGCGGGCGGCCAGGAATTCTACCGTCAAAAAGCCCGGCATGGTAGGAGCCACTGAAAAGAACTCATAGGCCTTCGGGTTTTCCGGGTTCTTACGGGTTCGACCCGAACCAGTCGGGCAAGCCGGATAAACGTCGCCGGGCGCTGCCAGACTCTGTGCTCCAAAGCCCGTTTCCCGACCTTTGCGACAATCCGCCGTTGTGTCATAGCCAGAAGGAAACGACGGCAATAATGCCGCTTACTGAGCAAAGCGCCAGAGAGGAAAGCCGCAGGAGCCGCGGCGATATCAGGTGCCAGGTGTGCCTTGCCAGCCAGTAGCCCAGCAATGTGCCCGGTAACAGCGGCAACGCCAGCATTATTTCACGCCCACCGAAGTAGCCAATCGGCGCCAGCATCGCCAGGGACATGATACAACTGACGACGAAAAACGCTGACAGATTAGCCCGGATGTACTGGGCTTCCTGATGCTGAAGCACCAGTGCCATGGGTGGCCCTCCGATTGAGGAGCTGGTGCCCATGAAACCCGACAGAAATCCCGCGGTCATCAGGTGTCCGGGGGTTGGTGTCAGGGACACGGTTTTCAGACTGACAGCGACCGCCAGCAGAACCGAAACCCCCAGCCAGAGCCCCAGGAGATCCTGATTAATCCAGAGTATCAGCAACGCGCCAGCGACCGAACCCGGTACCCGGCCTATAACGGCATATTTGAGCCCGCGCAATGAAATTGACTTCCGATGCCCCCAGGCATTGGCAACAGACAATGTAAAAGCACTTACCGTAATCGGGGCCGGGACATAAGCAGGGTCGATAAAAAACAACACTGGCGCGGCGATGATGGCCAGGCCGAACCCTATCGAGCTCTGAATGTATGACCCCAGGGTAATGACGGCAATCGCCAGCAGCATCTGTGTATTCACCAGCCAGTGCGCCTCATGTCATCAGCCTGTTGAGGCGGCCATTGTGTGCAAACCCTGCTTTCAGTACTCATAAGGAATCTTTCTGCCGCGCGACAATCGAATCATAGGAACCTTCATTGACAACGTACTGAAACCCCATCTCCATCAGGATTTCCAGCGCCAGTCCAGCGAAGCCTGCACTGCTGTCGTACAGATGCACTGGCGCATACAGATCTGTGACCAGTTCACTGATCCGGTGGGCGATCTCACCTCGCGGGATATTAACAGCACCTTCGACGTGCCCGCGCTGGTATTCCCGGGGCGACCGCAGATCTATCCAGATCGCGCCTGGCTCCGCAGAATCCGCCGTTTGCGCAGGCAGAGGCAGGCTAAAGCAAAGCGTAGCCAGCAGGATAAAAACCATGCTTCTCACAAGAAATCTCCTAGCGGAAAACAACCGTCCGATTGCCGTTTAAAATGATGCGATGTTCGCAGTGCCATCTGACAGCCCGGGCAAAAGCCACGCACTCCGCATCACGCCCTATCTGCACCAGATCGTTAACGTCACAGTTGTGATCCACTTTTTCTACCACCTGTTCAATTATCGGTCCTTCATCGAGATCGGTAGTGACATAATGGGCGGTTGCACCGATAACCTTAACCCCCCTCATATAGGCCTGGCGATAGGGGTTGGCCCCTTTAAATCCGGGTAGAAATGAATGGTGAATATTTATAATTCTACCTTCAAGCGCACCGCACATTTCGGCAGACAGGATCTGCATGTAGCGGGCCAGCCCGAACAGATCCACGCGTTCCTGCTCGATTATTCGCAGCATTTCCTGTTCCTGTTGCTGCTTGTTCCGGCCGTCGACGGGAAGGTAGTGATAAGGCAGACCATACCATTCTGTCATCTTCTCCATCTCGCGATGATTGGAAATAACACCAACCACCTGAGCGGGTAAGGCACCGCTGCCCCAGCGATGCAGTATATCGTTAAGGCAATGGGTATGCCGGGACACTGCCAGCAACAGCCGGGGCTTTACCGACAGGTCGAAAAACGACCATTGCATGTGGAACTGCCTGCCAATGACGCCGAAATCGCGATCCAGGTCTTCGCTGCCGGGCAGGCGGGATTCCACCTCTTCGAACGCCACCCGCATGAAAAACTGATTCACCTCGGGATCCCGATGTTGTGCTGCATCGGTGATCGTCGCTCCGCGCTGAAAAAGGAAATCGCTCACTGCCCGCACGATGCCATTCGCTTCCGGACAGGATACGGTCAGGACAAACCTTCTAGGATCGGTCTTCGGCACTTGTGACCTGCTTTCGTTCAATCCGCACCCATGCCCGGGCAGGACCATCTATAATAAAGCCGCGCAGTTTACCACTGTGGGCCAGTGAGTCATACCGGTGAAACTGCCTGCCGGTTGCCTGGGCAGGGGACGATCATTACAATCGAACGCCTGCGGATAAAATCCACCAGCAACCAACAGGTAAGCTTTCTATGAAATCACGAGCCGCTGTCGCCTTTGAGGCCGGAAAACCCCTTGAAATCGTCGAGGTCGATGTACAGGGCCCCAAAGCCGGTGAGGTGCTGGTGGAAATCAAGGCCACCGGCGTCTGCCACACGGATGCCTTCACGTTGTCCGGAGACGACCCGGAAGGTGCGTTTCCGGCCATACTTGGCCACGAAGGTGCCGGCGTTGTGGTGGAAATCGGCCCCGACGTCAAGTCTGTCAGCGTCGGCGACACCGTCATACCGCTCTATACCCCGGAGTGTCGGGAGTGTGACTTCTGCCTGCACCCCAAAACCAATCTGTGCCAGTCGATCCGCGCCACCCAGGGGCAGGGCCTGATGCCCGATGGCAGCAGCCGCTTCTCCCTCGACGGCAAACCGATTCTCCATTACATGGGGTGCTCGACATTTTCCAATTACACGGTGCTGCCGGAAATAGCCCTGGCGAAAATCCGCAGTGACATACCTTACGACAAGGTCTGCTATATCGGTTGCGGCGTAACCACGGGCGTCGGTGCCGTTGCCTTTGACGCCAAGGTCGAACCTGGCAGTACAGTGGCTGTATTCGGCCTGGGCGGGATCGGCCTGAACGTGGTGCAAGGGGCGAGAATGGTCGGTGCGGACCGGATTATCGGCATTGATACCAACCCCGCCAAGGCAGCGCTGGCGCGCCAGTTCGGCATGACAGATTTCGTTAATCCCCACGACGTGGATGACGTTACGGCAGCAATAATCGACATGACCAACGGGGGCGTTGACTACAGCTTCGAGTGTATCGGTAATGTCCACACCATGCGTCAGGCTCTGGAATGCTGCCACAAGGGCTGGGGGGAGTCTGTCATCATCGGCGTGGCCGGTGCCGGTCAGGAGATAGCTACCCGCCCCTTCCAACTGGTAACGGGCCGTGTCTGGCGCGGTTCTGCCTTCGGGGGAGCCAGAGGCAGAACCGATGTACCGAAGATCGTTGACTGGTACATGCAGGGTAAAATCCAGATCGACCCCCTGATCACCCATACCATGCCCCTGGAGGACATCAACCGGGCCTTCGACCTGATGCATGCCGGGGAAAGCATTCGCTCTGTGGTACTGTTTTGATCCATTGATTTTTTCGCGCGGGGACAACTATGAAATACCTCCACACCATGGTGCGGGTCACCGATCTCGACCAGTCGCTGGACTTTTACTGCAATAAGCTGGGGCTCAAGGAAATCCGCCGGGTCGATCATGAACAGGGCCGTTTTACCCTGGTCTTTCTGGCCGCAGAGGGGGACGAGGCTGCCCAGGTCGAACTAACCTACAACTGGGATCCGGAAGAATATGGCGCAGGGCGCAATTTTGGTCACCTGGCCTACCAGGTGGACGATATCTACGCCACCTGTGAAAAACTGCAGGCCGGTGGTATTACCATAAACCGTCCTCCAAGGGACGGCCGCATGGCTTTCGTGCGCTCACCAGACAATATCTCTATCGAATTGCTGCAGGCGGGCGCCCCCCTGCCCCCGAAAGAACCCTGGGCCAGCATGCCGAACTCAGGGAGCTGGTAGCCGCGCTCACTCACCTCACCGATCAGAACCAGCGCTGTCAGCAGCATCAACGGGGCTTTGGATCATCAACCTGATCAGGTTGCCGCGTTTCTTGAGCGCTCAGGGTAGCTCGATTATCATAGCCGCCCTGAAATCAGCCCGTCAGCGGTTCCATTCCTCAGCAAAGGCAGCTTCGCAACATGCAGATACTAGATGGCAAACAGACCTCCGAACAGATTCGCCGGGAAATCGCCGAGCAGGTGAAAACCATCAGGCAACAGGGCGGCAAGGCTCCGCACCTGGCTGCGGTACTGGTTGGTAACGACGGTGCCAGCGAAACTTACGTAGCCAACAAGGTCAAGGATTGCGAAGAAGTGGGCTTCGATTCGACAGTTATCCGCCTGCCCGACTCAATCAGTGAAGACGAACTGTTGAATCGAATCGAGGAGCTCAACCAGGACGACAATATCGATGGTTTCATCGTGCAACTTCCGGTCCCGAAGCACATCGACGATCACAAGGTCATCCTGGCCATCGATCCGGCCAAGGATGTGGACGGCTTCTGCCCCGCCAATGTCGGCAATCTGTGCCTGGGGCTGCCGACCTATATCTCGGCCACACCAAACGGCATCATGGAACTGCTGGCCCGCTATGAAATCGAGACTGAGGGCAAGCACTGTGTAGTGCTGGGGCGCAGTAACATCGTCGGCACGCCCATGGCAATTCTGCTTTCACGCAACACCCGCCCCGGCAACTGCACGGTGACCCTGCTGCACAGCCGCAGTCAGGATATTGCCGGGCATTGCCGGAATGCCGACATCCTGGTAGCCGCCATAGGCAGGCCCAACTACGTGACTGCCGACATGGTTAAACCAGGTGCCGTCGTTATCGACGTTGGTATCACGCGAGTGGCAGACGACAGCCGCAGCAGCGGCTTCCGTCTGGTGGGCGATGTTGATTTTGACGCTGTAAGCGCCAGATGCAGTTTCATCACACCGGTACCCGGCGGTGTCGGCCCCATGACCCGCGCTTCGTTATTACAAAACACCCTGAAAGCCTGCCAACGGAAATCCTGAGGAAGCCAGCACCATGTTTGAATCACTGGAAAGTCTTAGCGCCGATCCGATTCTGGGATTAATGGCGGCCTACCGCGCCGATCGCAACCCCGATAAAATCGATCTGGGGATTGGCGTCTACAAGGATCCCAGAGGGAAAACCCCGGTAATGGCAGCGGTCAAAGAAGCCGAAACACGCCTGCTGGCGACTCAGGAGACCAAATCTTACGTGGGACCAGCCGGGGATGGCGCCTACAACGAACACATAGCCCGGCTGGTGCTGGGCGATTCCCTTGGCGAACTGTTACAGGGCCGGCGCTGCACTGTTCAGGTCCCTGGTGGTTGCGGCGGGCTGCGGGTGGCTGCTGAATTCATCATGAAGGCCAACCCCCAGGCCCGTATCTGGGTAAGTGACCCCACCTGGCCCAATCACGTGCCACTGCTGGGTACCGCTGGATTGCGGATAGAGACCTACCCCTACTACGACTACGAAAACCATGTCATCCGGTTCGAGGAGATGCTGGAAGCCCTGGCCACGGCAGGCAGTAACGATCTGGTCCTGCTGCACGGTTGTTGCCACAATCCCTGCGGTGCTGATCTGACCCCGGAGCAGTGGCAGGCAGTCCGTGATCTGGCACTGGAGAAAGGCTTCACTGTCTTTGTAGACCTGGCCTATCAGGGCCTCGGCGATGGCCTCGACGAAGACGTTTACGGCGTGCGCCTGCTGGCAGAGTCATTGCCGGAACTGATCGTGGTCAGCTCCTGCTCGAAAAATTTCGGCCTTTACCGCGAACGGGTCGGTGCGCTCACTGTTATCTGCCAGTCTCCCGCTCAGCTGAGTGCCGTTTCGAGCCAGCTGGCTTCGATAGCCCGAGGTATCTACTCAATGCCCCCGGACCACGGTGCCGCCATAGTCCGCATAATCCTGGAAGACCCGGATCTGACAATCAGCTGGGACCGGGAGCTGACAGAAATGCGGGATCGCATCAACGGCTTGCGGTCCACACTGGCCACTCGACTGGCAGCCGCCGGCGCCAGCCGCAACTTTGATTTTATTCAGAACGAAAAGGGAATGTTTTCTTTCCTTGGCATCGGCGTTGCGCAGGTGCAGCAGCTGATAGAGAACTACAGCATTTACCTGGTCAACTCCAGCCGGGTCAACGTGGCGGGTATAAACGAGAGCAATATTGACTACCTGGTCGAAAGCCTGGTGTCAGTGCTGGGGGCTGTTGACTCTGACTAGCGAACAGTTAGTGGTAACAGCCAGACCCGGCGCCGGCGCGCTTAGAGCCTGACCGCCATCACGTCGGTATCAATGCCCTGCAACACACAGTTGGTCGTTGCACCGGGCAGGCTCATCCAGCCGCTGTTCTTGGTATGGCTGCCGACAATCACGAGGTCGGCTTCCAGGTCATGGGCGAGTCGCTTGATTTCGGTAGCCGGTTCGCCACGGCGGATATTGATCTGTTGGGAGGGAACGCGGAAACCATTGCGCATCAGAATGTCATCCAGCTTGACCGTCGCCTGGTCCAGCAATCGCCTTTGATCCGGATCTCTTGGGTCCACACGGTCGTCGGAAAACAGCACATCAGTCCGCAGCACATGAACCACATGAACCCGGTCCATACGACCGCTGCACAGCTTCAGTACGCGCCTCAGCAGTTGATCGGAGTCGGGAGTAAGGTCAATCGCGAGGAGCAACTTTTCAAAGATATCCAAAACACGCCTCCCGGCTGGGATCAGCCTTCTGACTGGCACTGATACCACTAAAAACCAAAAAAGATGCGGGCTAGTATGGGACACTCGCTGCTGATACCACTTGATCTACATCAACCGGCAGAAACAAACAGTACCACCCTCACAGCCACTAACGTGACGGGTGTCTAATCACTGGCACGCTGCGGCAGAACGGACTTAACAGCCGCAGCGAAACTGCGCAGCATCACCTCGGTCGCATCCCAGCCGACACAGGCATCGGTGATGGATACTCCGTAGCGGATTTCATCGAGGTCGTCAGGTATCGGCTGATTACCTTCCAGCAGATTACTCTCCAGCATGACGCCGATAATGGAACGATTACCGGCTTTAATCTGCTCGGCGATATCATTCAGCACCATCACCTGCTTCTGAAAATCCTTACTCGAATTACCGTGGCTGCAATCGATCATGATGTTCTTTGTAATACCGGCTTTCTGCAGCTCCGCCTCACAGTTGGCCACACTGGCCCGATCATAGTTGGGAGAATTGCCCCCTCTCAGGATGACGTGACAGTGGGGATTACCCGAAGTACGAAAGACCGCCACTTTGCCCTGTTCGGTAATGCTGATAAAACTGTGGCTGGCGGAAGCTGATCGAATGGCATTGACCGCCACGGAAAGATTCCCTTCGACATTGTTTTTAAATCCAACAGCGGAAGAAATCCCACTGGCGAGTTTGCGGTGTGTGGGAGATTCTGTAGTACGGGCACCTATCGCTGTCCAGGTTACCAGATCTTGAAGATACTGCGGTGAAATCAGATCCAGAGCCTCCACCGCTATGGGTAATCCGATCCTGGCGATTTTCAACATCAGTTCCCGGCCGGTTCTCAATCCATGATCAATCCGGTATGACCCGTCCAGATGGGGATCGTAAATCAATCCCTCCCAACCGATGGAGGTCCTGGGTTTTTCAAAATACACCCGCATGAGTATTAAAAGAGAATCGGACAATTCGTCAGCCAGCGGTTTAAGTCGCTCGGCGTAGTCAATCGCTTCACTGGTATTGTGGATCGAGCAGGGCCCCACCACCACAGCAACCCGGGGATCCTGCCTGTCCAGGATCGCCTTCAGACTCCGGTGACCCTGCAAAACGGTCTCCAAAGCTTCCCCTTCCAGGGGCAGCTCGTCTTTCAGTTGTCCGGGGGTCGGCAATTCCTCATAACCAATGATATGCAGATTGTCGATTTCATTGTTTCGCTCGCTCATGGTACATCCAGTCTGAATAAGATTCGTGTATTATCCTGCCGCCGCGCCGGAATGGCAAAGTCGGGTTCCCGTACCACTGTTGTTGTCCACTCTGAATCGCTGGCATGACAGCAGCGACTGGATTCTCATCAGTGGTTTACTCACTATTGCCGATCCAGTAAATTGGCTCCAGCTTGAAAACTAATGGGGGTTGAAATGCCAAAGGCAAGTGAACTGAAAAGAGGAATGGTAATCGACATCGACGGCGTTCCGCATATCGTCAAGCAACTGGAAAGTAAAAGCCCATCGTCACGGGGCGCCGCCACGCTCTATAAAGTCCGCTTTAATAACTTGCAAACCGGCCAGAAACTGGACGAGTCTTTCAAGGGGGACGACCACCTCAAGGAATCGGACTGTATCCGGGTCAAGGTGCAGTACTCCTACAAAGACGGTGATGCCTACTTTTTCATGGACACGGAAGACTTCACCCAGTACAGCCTGAACGCCGACCAGCTGGAAGGCCAGCTGGAGTTTCTCGCCGAGCAACAGGACGACATCATCGCCCTGATCATGGACGGGAACCTCCTCAGCATCGAGCTCCCCCAATCGGTATCACTGACAATCGAAGAGACGCCGCCAGCCGTGAGCGGCTCCTCCGCCACCAACCGGACCAAGACAGCATTGCTGTCCACCGGCCTGGAAGTTCAGGTGCCCGAGTATCTTGCACCCGGCGAGGTAATCCGGGTGAATACTCTGACCGGCAAGTTCATTTCCAGAGCCTGACCGGCACCTGGCCACCCGATCGCGCATGGATCGAAGGAGCCACTGATTAATTACCACAATGTTATGGTAATTAATCAGTGGCTCCCTGGTGTAAGAAGCGCCCGTAAGCGAGAAAATACAGAACCTGGTCGATGACCTCATCATTGAACATCATCCAGGTATGGGTGACTGGCAGAATGATATGATCCGTCATTCCCTCTACCCGCGTGCTCTCGACAGACACCTTGCCGTCGTCGGGGCCGGGGATCAGGGCCGTGTACAATGGATTCAGACTCTGATTGCCGGCAATCACTCCAAGCTCAAAATTCACGGCACCGAGGGATTCCGGAACGCTGCCATCACCGGTGCCCAGCTGATCTCCGGAGGGCCCGTTAAGCAATCCGAAACCGGGGAACTCCCCCAGGGCATCCACCAGTTCGCTGCCCTGATTGGGTGGCCCCAGCATGACTACCCGACCCAGCCGCGGGTCAGCCCTGTTGGCAAAATAATACCTGACCAGAATACTGCCCAGCGAATGGGTAACGAAATGAACAGTCGTCGTACCCCCCGACGAGCAGCGCTGCAACCCCTCCCCCACCGCCAGCCAGGACAGCTCCTCCACCGGGTAATTCCGGGAGGGGTAGCTGATATTGGTGACTGTATAGCCCGCTTCCTGCAGTTTTCGCTCCAGTTCATCCATGGAACCGGCCGTTCGCCCCAGGCCGTGCAGCAGCACCACACATTCCCGAACCGATTCTGCGGCGGCCGGTACAGCAAGAATCATAAACAGCATTGTGACAATCAGGCGTTTCATAAGTTTTGCTTTTGCTACCTGTGCAGGTCCAGTGGGCGCATCCCTGTTATATAGAGGCTGCCGGCGTAAATTACCAGGCCACCGACGCAGGTGAGCATCAGTTGCAGCACCCGTGACCAGATCCCCAACTCCAGCCAGACTGTCCAATCTCCCGCGAACCAGCTCAAAAACAGCACCATCGTTGTATTGGCAAGGCCCAGTCGCACCAGGAACAACAGCCAGCCTGGCTGACGGACTATCAGTTTGTCACGCCACAGGCCGGCAAACAGCAGGCCGGCATTGAGAAAGGCGGCCAGGCTGGTTGCCAGTGCCAGCCCAACATGCTGGAGGTCAAAGCCGAATACCAGCACCATGTTCATTGCCATATTTGCCGCCATGGCGATGATACCGATTCGAACCGGCGTACTGGTATCCTGCCTGGCAAAATAGCCTGGCGCAAATATTTTCACGCCCATGTAGGCAATCAGACCCAGTGCGTAGGCCCGCAGGCTCATGGCAACCCGCTCCACATCGGTGACGGAGAACTGTTCGTTCTGAAACAGGGTGATCAGGATGGGCTCCGCGATCACGCCCAGAGCCAGGGCCGCCGGGATAGCGATCAGGCAGATAAGCCGCATGGCCCAGTCCAGCGTGCCCGCGAAATCAGCCAGGGAATTTTCCGCATTTTTGCGCGACAGACTGGGCAGAACCACCGTGGCGATCGCGATACCGAAAACGCCCAACGGTAATTCGACCAGTCGATCAGAATAATAAAGCCAGGACACCGCATTGGACATCAACAGTGAAGCGATAAAAGCGTCCAGCAGCAGATTAATCTGACTGACCGAGACACCAAAAAGCGCCGGGATCATCAACTTCCCGATCTGCCTGACGCCCGGGTGCCTGCGGTTCAGTACAGGGACTGGAAACAGCTGAATCCGGGCCAGAAACGGCAATTGAAAAAACAGCTGAACCACGCCCGCAATCAACACCCCCCAGGCCAGAGCCAGTTCCGGCCGGGTCATGTAAGGCGCCAACAGCAGCGCACAGGCGATCAACGAGACATTCAGCAAGGCCGGCGTCAGGGCCGGTACCGCAAAGCGGTCGTAGCTGTTGAGAATCGCACCACAAAACGCCGTGAGAGAGATCAGCAGCAGATACGGAAAGGTAAGTCGCAGCATCTGTACAAAAAGCTGGAACTTATCCGGTTGATCCAGAAACCCGTAGGCAATGGGCACCGAGATGTAGGGTGCCGCGACCACCACCAGCACCGTGACAAGCAGCAGAATCAAACCCAGCGTCCCGGCCACGGAATTGATGAGCTGCTGAACGTCCTGATGACTGCGCTGCGTGCGGTATTCCGAAAGCACAGGCACAAACGCCTGATTGAAGGCCCCTTCGGCAAACAACCGGCGTAGAAAGTTGGGAATCCGGTTCGCCAGGAAAAAGGCGTCGGTTCCGTCACCGACTCCGAACACCCTGGCAATCACCACGTCACGGATCAGGCCAAGTACCCGCGACACCAGGGTCATCATGCCAGTCACGCCACTGGCTCTCAGCAGCCCTGAGTTGCCCTTGCCGGCTATTGCTGTGTGTGGAACCGCTGATCGTTTATCAGTCATGAATTGGCTTGTTCGCCCCGGGGCCTAGTTGTTACGAAGGGAAACCCTCAGGGAGCTTCTGATTTAATTACCACAATGCTCTGGCCCTCAGGACGGGCCTGCCGGGCGGCGTTGTCGGCGCTTGGCAAGGGAGTGTGCCCCTTCCCTGCCCACGACGCCTGGCAGCAGCTCCCGCCAGACTGCCGCAGAGCGTTGTGGCAATTAATCAGAGGCTCCTTAGGAAGCAACGCAATACGCTGATCATCCAGGCAAACCCCTTACCTCTATCGTCCATCCTGCAATCTAGTAAAGCGCATAATAGCGCCAGCCTCCGGCGTTGCCCCCGCCACTGCCCGCCTATTGACATCATCAGGCGAAAACGGCATAGTGTCGCGCTCGAAAATTGGGCCTTGCAGCAAGTCTCGACTGCTCCGTTTCCCAGTTAAGACACCGATTAAAATCGCTTATCGACAACACAGAGGAGTAACTCTTGGCTAACTCTCCGCAAGCACGCAAACGTGCGCGTCAGGCAGAAACTCGACGCCGGCACAATGCAAGTTTCCGATCCATGGTTCGAACCAGCATCAAGAAAATTATTGCTGCCATTCAATCAGGGGACTACGAACAGGCAACTACCGCTTACAACAACGCGGTACCGGTGATCGATCGCATGGCCGATAAAGGCATCATCAAGAAGAACAAGGCTGCCAGACACAAGAGTCGTCTCAATGCGAAGATCAAAGCCCTCAAGGCCTGATCACTCGCTGAAAAAACCGGCAACACGCCGGTTTTTTTTGGCCGGCAATCAGTCGGTCAGCGCCATGTTATCGCGATGTATGATCGCTGGCTCACCGGAATACCCCAGCAGTGCTTCAATCCTGCTGCTTGGCTGACCCTGCAGCAGAAGCACCTCTTCACTGCTGTAATTCGTTAAACCCCTGGCAACCTCATTTTTCTGATTGTCCACGCAGGCAACTACGTCGCCTCGTTTAAATTTTCCTTCGCAGCCGGTAATGCCTACCGCCAGCAGACTGCGCCCGGAATTTCGCAGGACTTCCACGGCACCGGCATCCAGCACCAGGGTACCACGCACCTTCAGCTGCCCGGCCAGCCACTGTTTGCGGGCTGCCACGGATTCCTGCTCGGGAATCAACAGGGTCCCAAGGTCGTCCCCCTGCAGAATCCGCATCAGCACTTCGTCCTCCCGGCCATTGGCGATCACCGTCCTGGTTCCGGACCGCGCGGCGAGACGGGCGGCTGTGAGCTTGGTCAGCATGCCGCCGCGGCCCAGGCTGCTGCCGGCGCCGGCCATTTTCTGCAGGCTGCGGTCCTCCGCCGCGGCTTCCCGGATCAGGTGCGCATCGGGATTCAGCCGGGGGTCGGCACTGTACAGGCCCTGCTGGTCGGTGAGCAGTATCATGGCATCGGCATTGATGAGATTGGCAACCAGCGCTGCCAGGGTGTCGTTATCGCCAAAGCACAGCTCCGCAGTAGCCACGCTGTCGTTTTCGTTGACCACGGGCACCACAGCCATCTCCAGCAGGGTTATAAGCGTGCTGCGCGCATTCAGGTAGCGGGTGCGGTTGGAAAGATCTTCATGGCTCAGGAGTATTTGCGCCGCATGCACGCCGTGGCGGGAAAAGCAGGTTTCGTAGGCCTGTATGACACCCATCTGCCCGACCGCCGCGGCCGCCTGCTGCAGCGCGACCTCCCGCGGCCTGCTCTTCAAGCCCAGCCTTGCCACGCCCTCAGCCACGGCCCCGGAGGACACCAGTACGAGCTTGTAACCGCGCCGTTGCAGGACGACCAACTGATCTGCCCAGCCCTCGATCGCAGCACGGTCAAGCCCGAGACCGTTGTTCGTGATCAGGGAGCTGCCAATTTTTACTACCAGTCGTCGGGCTTTTTTGAGCTCAGAACGCATCATAATGAAATACAGAACCCCCGCTAGTCCAAATAGTCCAGATCATCCAGTTCGTCCAGCTCATCCAGCTCGTCATAGTCCCGGTTGCTTTTCCGCACCGGGCGACTGCGCCGTACACTGTCTCGAATCTCACGCTCCATCTGCCGGTCCTGTTCAGCCTGCGCGGCAACGTAATCCTGGTCCTCCCGCAGCCTGAGACGATGTTCCTCAATGGCACTCATCAGCGCTTCACAGAGTACATCAAGCCCCTGACGGGAAACCGCTGAGATGGCAAATACCGGTGCCAACCAGCCAAGGCTGTCCACAATACGCTGCTGCAGTGCCTGCAGCTGTTCATCGGACAATAAATCAATTTTGTTCAGCACCAGCCAGCATTCTTTGCCAGCCAGACCAGGGCTGAATTTTTGCAGCTCAGCCATGATGGTTTCGATGTTCTGCACTGGATCGCCGCCATCCACCGGCAGCACATCCACCAGGTGCAGGAGCAGTCGCGTGCGGGCCAGGTGTTTCAGAAAGCGAAATCCAAGACCCGCTCCCTCGGCGGCCCCTTCGATCAAGCCCGGTATATCGGCAACCACAAAGCTGCGATCAAGGCCCAGACTCACCACGCCCAGGTTGGGCACCAGGGTGGTAAAGGGGTAGTCTGCCACTTTCGGTTTAGCGGCGGTAATGGCGCGAATCAGGGTAGATTTACCGGCGTTGGGCAGACCCAGCAGGCCAACGTCGGCGACAACTTTCAACTGCAGTTGCAGGCTGCGAACCTCTCCCGGCGTGCCAGTGGTGGTTTTCCGCGGGGCGCGGTTGGTGCTGGACTTGAAGCGGGTGTTCCCCAGGCCCCGACGACCGCCCCGGGCGACCAGAATCCGTTGACCGGCCTCGGTAAGATCGCCCAGCATTTCATTGGTATCTGCGTCGATAATCGTGGTGCCGGTAGGGACCTTGACCAGCAGATCCTCCCCGCCGGCTCCGGTGCAGTTCCGCCCCTGACCGGACTGACCCGATTGGGCCCGGTAACGGGGCTGAAAACGGAAATCCACCAGGGTGTTCAGGTTATCATCTGCTTCCAGGTAGACGCTGCCCCCATCGCCACCGTCGCCGCCATCCGGGCCGCCTTTCTCGATGAATTTCTCCCGACGGAAGCTCAGGCAGCCGTTCCCACCATTGCCCGCTTCCACCGTGATTTCCACTTCATCGACAAATTTCACAATAATTCCCGCCTGTTGATAAGAAACGTTCCCTGGTCAAATTCCACATACAAAAAAGCCCCGTCGATCGACGAGGCTTTTGCGGCATTCAGTAGAACGCTTAAGCCGGCTCGACGCTGACGAATTTCCTGTTTTTTGGTCCTTTGACTTCGAACTTCACCATGCCGTCAGCCTTGGCGTAGATGGTGTGATCCTTGCCCAGACCGACATTTTCGCCCGGGTGAAACCGCGTCCCGCGCTGGCGTACGATGATGTTGCCTGCCACTGCACGCTGACCGCCGAAAAGCTTCACGCCCAGCCGTTTGGATATGGAATCGCGACCATTACTGGTGCTACCACCTGCTTTTTTATGTGCCATGGTTTACTCCTGAATTCTGTTAGGCCGTGATGCCGGTAATTTTAACCTCGGTATACCACTGTCTGTGGCCCTGCTGCTTGCGATGGTGCTTGCGACGGTTGAACTTGATGATCTGTACCTTTTTCGCTCGCGCCTGGGTCAACACTTGCGCGGTAACCTTGCTGCCCTCGACATAGGGGGTGCCGATCTTCACCGAATCACCCTCACCAACCATCAGAACCTTGTCAAAATCAACCTGCTCACCTGTAGCCGCCTCCAGCTTTTCCAGCTTGAGGACTTCACCTTCCTCAACGCGATGCTGCTTGCCACCACTCTCAATCACTGCGTACATATCTCACGGGCTCCGCTTTATATTCTGGAAAAGGCACGCCTGGCGGGCCATTCCTACAGGGGCGGGCATTTTACGGGATCAGCACCGGCCTGGCAAGCCTCAATTCATTGCCTGCCCGGCTTACCCGCCAGGTATCCACCGCTCTTAATCATCGGCCGTTCAACCGACCGCCTGAGCAGCAGCGGGTTCTTGACACGGTAATCGAGCCTCCCTAGGATGGCGTCTCGAAAATAAGCCCCCAAACCGGCGACTCTGGCTACCTTATTCCATGTATAAATCGATCCGCGCAGCTGTTGAAAACGACTTTGAAGCCGTTAATCGCTATGTCGTCGAGCAACTCTATTCCAATGTCCCGCTGGTTGAAAGTATCGGGCATTATATCGTCGAAGCGGGCGGCAAGCGCATGCGCCCGGTACTGGTCCTGCTGAGTGCCCGGGCCTGCGGCAGCGAACAGGACAGCCCCATCAGTCTTGCCGCTGTCATCGAATTTATCCATACCGCTACATTGCTCCACGATGACGTGGTCGACATGTCCACCATGCGGCGGGGACGTCCGACAGCCAACAGCCAGTGGAGCGACCCCTCCAGCGTCCTGGTGGGTGACTTCATCTACTCCCGGGCCTTTCAGATTCTGGTCGCCCTGGACAATATGCGCATCATGCAGATCATGGCGGATACCACCAATCGCATCGCCGAAGGTGAAGTCCTGCAACTGCTTAACAAGCACAATGTGAACGTGACCGAGGCCGACTACCTGAGGGTCATCCACAATAAAACCGCTATTCTCTTCGAAGCTGCTGCCCAATGCGGCGCCATTCTGGCCGGTGCCGGTGAAGCCACCGAAAGCAGGCTGCGCGCTTTCGGGCTGCACGTAGGAACGGCCTTTCAATTGATTGACGACGTACTTGATTATGAAGGGGATGCGGAGAAACTGGGCAAGAATATCGGCGACGACCTGGCAGAAGGTAAACCCACTCTGCCGTTGATTTATGCCATCCATCAAAGCGGCCAGGCCGAGGCACAGCTGATCAAGAAGAGCCTCAAAGACGGCGGCCTCGACGAACTGGACAGTATCATTCAGATTGTCAGGGATTCAGGCGGGTTGGCCTATACCCGCAATCTGGCCGAAGAGCAGGCCGAAAAAGCCGTTGCCTGCCTGGCGGATCTGCCGGAGTCCAACTTCAAAACAGCGCTGGACTCCATGGCAAAATTCTCGGTGAACCGGGTCAGCTAGACTCAGAGCAGCTCCGCAAGTACGCAATAAACAATTCCGCATTAAAAGAGTTACCCGAGTCCGCTGACAATCGCGGTATCAGTTATCCACCACAGTGATTGTCACAACCTCCGATACCACCGGCGGGCTGTGCGGCAGGTGCAGATGATCGGCAAAAATCAATTGCAGGGTGTGCTCGCCTGGCGGCAGGGTCAAGCGGGTCTGGGTCTGACCGCCACCGAAATGGGTCACAGCATCACCTAAAGGAGCATCCAGGGTCGGCAATTCGACGCCATCCACCAGCAAGTGATGATGTCCGGTGTTGGCCCGCTCGACACCGGCAGGCGCTACGCCCATGCCAGCCAGGCCAAACTCCACGGTGAAGGTACTTGGCACAATCGCCCCGTTGGCGGGCGACATGATGTAGACCCTGGCGCCCTGTGGCGAAGACGATTGACTTAACTGCTGCGCCTCAACCGTTAAAACCGCCAGCAACATCGCAACAAAGGCAATTACCGGTTTAGATACTTTGCTCATTCAGGCCTCCTCATTTACCTGTCAGTGATGCAATACAAGAAACACGAAGCATAGCAACTTACCGCGGTTTTCCCAAAGCAATTCGCCGACTGCCGCCGGGGCCCCATAGTTTCCTCAACAATCCTCCTGCCCTTGTTATAAACTCTTGCCCGACAGCCAGTGACTTGGCAGCAGAAAGACGGTCGTCTGCAGCGCCTGAAAAAAAACACCGATGGGGAAGAAATCACTATGCCCAACACTCAACACCCCCTGACTGAGCCGCTGCTGGAAACGCTGCAGGCCATTGAAGAGTTTGAGCGAACCCCCCTAGAGCAGAATTTCCCCTATACAGACAGCTACGCGATGCTGCAGCGCAGCGCGGAGCGTTTCTCTGACGAGAGTGCCCTGGAGTTCCTGCTGACCGGCCAAAGGGATGAATCGCCCCGTGTCATCAGCTACCGGCAGCTGGAGGAACAGGTGACTCGAACCGCCAACCTGCTGAATTCCCTGGGTTTGCAGGCTGACCAGGCCGTGTCGCTGGTATTGCCGATTCTGCCGGAGACTCATTTTGCGATCCTGGGAGCCCAGGCAGCCGGCATTGCCAACCCAATCAACCCGATGCTGGAAGCGGATCATATCGGCGAAATCATGCACGCCGCCGAATCCAGAATCGTTGTCTGCCTGGCACCTTCTGAGCACAGTGATATCTGGCAGAAAGTGATTGCGGCGACCACTCATGCCGATACCATCGAAGTGATACTTGCGGTAAGCATCCCCGGTTTCACCAGTGACATTCCCGAGTCTCTGCCCGATTCCGGGATTCACATACTGAGTTACGCTTCTGCCCTGACCGACCAGGCCGGCGACAGGCTACTTAGTGAAAGACAGATCCCAGGCGACGATATCGCTGCCTATTTTCATACCGGCGGTACTACCGGGCGCCCGAAAATCGCCCAGCTGACCCACCGGAACATGGCCTTCCTGGGTCAGCTGATGCAGGTCTATACTGCCCACCAGCCGCGCCAGACAGTGCTTTGCGGGCTGCCTCTGTTCCACATCTACGGCGTCATCATACAGGGCATCGCCGCGTTCAGTGTCGGTTACCGCGTCGTGCTAATGACGCCGAACGGCTTTCGCTCGCCGGAGGCCATGAAGAACTTCTGGCATCACATCGGGCGTTTTCAGGTTAAGAGTTTTTCCACGGTACCCACTGTGTTGATGGCCCTGGCGCAGATCCCCGTGGGCGATGCCGACATCAGCTGTCTGACCAATATCAATTCCGGCGCAGCGCCCCTGTCCCACCCGTTCGAATTGAGCTTTGAAAAGAAATTTAACGTCGAGGTGGCCAATGGCTACGGCATGACCGAGACGACGGCATTGATTTCCCGGGCTCCATCCCACCAGCCGCCCGGCAGCGTGGGCATGCGCCTGCCCTATTCCAGAATCCGCATCGCCCGCATGGCGGGGCATAACGTGGAGCAGGACTGTGAGGTGGGTGACAGCGGCGTGATCCTGGTCAAAGGACCGCAGGTGTTCAAGGGCTACAAACACAGCTCGGACAATGCCAGTGCCTGGACCGATGACGGCTGGTTCAATACCGGCGACCTGGGTTACCTGGACGCCGATGGTTTTCTTTACCTGACGGGCCGGGCCAAGGATCTCATCATTCGCGGCGGACACAACATTGACCCGATTCTTATCGAAGAACCGCTGAACGCCCACCCGGCGGTCGCTATCGCCATTGCCGTTGGCCAGCCGGACCCGTACGCCGGGGAGCTGCCCATGGCGTTCATCCTGCTGGAACCTGGCCAGAATCTCAGCAGCGAGGAGCTTCACCAGTATTGCAAAGAGCACATATCTGAACGAGCAGCCATCCCCAAACGGTTCGAGTTCCTCGATGCCATGCCCCTGACTGCCGTCGGTAAAATATTCCGCCCGCGCCTGCGCCAGCTCATTACCGAGAAAGTACTGACTGAATTGCTGGCGGAACACCACATCGAGGCAACGGTTCACTGCCAGATCCACAAGCAGAAAGGCGTATCGGCCGATATACAGGTAACAGACCCCCAGGAGATCGAGATAACTCGAGAACTGGTACAGAACTTCACCCTGCCCATCAGCGTGGGCGGGACTTCGTAACTGGATTCAAGAAGAAGGTAAAGTCATGCCCAGGCCCATTAATTACATGTCACTGTTGCTGGCAGCCCTGTTACTGGTGCAGTGCACCACGACCGGGAGCCGCGGGGATACACCAGAGCAACGCCAGCAGGCGATCCGGGATATGCGTGCCGACGTACTGGAACAGCTGTTCAGAGTTAAGCCTGATGTTCGCCCCCAGATCGGCGAAGCCGTGGGCTATGCTGTTTTCAGCAACGCTAACATCAACATCGTGCTCGCCAGTTTCGGCAGCGGCATCGGCATCGTGCGGGACAACCGCAGCGGCCAGGAAACCTTCATGCGTATGGGCGAGATCGGTGTGGGATTCGGCGCCGGCGTCAAGGACTTCCGCGCCGTGTTCATATTCCATGACCAGGATTCCCTGGATGATTTTATCCAGTACGGCTGGATGTTTGGCGGCCAGGCAGATGCGGCTGCCAAAGCCAACGACCTGGGCGCCGCGGTGGCGGGTGAGGCGGTGCTGGACAATATCACCGTTTACCAGCTGACCCAGAGTGGCCTGGCGTTACAGGCCACTGTCAAAGGCACCCGCTACTGGAAAGACCCGGACCTTAACTGACAGGACTGAAAGAGGCCGGCACTCTATCCGACCTGGCGTTGGACCTGGCCCCTGTGCGCCAGACTGCGGCCACGGCCTGAGCACCCGGCCGGCAGTTCACATACCCGGGTAATTCGGCCCGCCACCCCCCTCAGGGACGACCCAGTTGATATTCTGAGCAGGGTCCTTGATGTCGCAGGTTTTACAATGCACGCAATTCTGTGCGTTGATCTGGAAGCGCTTTCCTCCGTTCTCCTCCACGACCTCGTAAACCCCGGCCGGACAGTAGCGCTGCGCCGGTTCATCGTAATCAGGCAGGTTGACCGCCAGGGGAATGGCAGGATCAGCCAGTTTCAGGTGACAGGGCTGATCCTCGGCGTGATTGGTATTGGACAGGAATACGGATGACAGTTTGTCAAAAGTGATTTTGCCGTCCGGCCTGGGGTATTCGATCCTGTTGCAGACAGCAGCCTTCTTGAGCTGTTCATGATCCCGACTGCGATCGTGAAAGGTTAGCGGGAAACGGCCGCGAAAAATATTCTGCTCGATAAACACCAGGGCACTGCCGATCCAGAAGCCGAATTTGTGAAAGCCGGCGCTGAAGTTTCTGGACTTGTGCAGCTCAGCATGAAGCTCACTGTTTTTAAACCGTTCGGTATATTCTTGCGGCTCAACGGACGGAGTTTCGGTACTCAGCTGTTCGAACAGGGTTTCCGCCGCCAGCATACCGGATTTCATCGCCGTATGGCTGCCCTTGATCTTGGCAGCATTCATGGTACCCGCGTCACAGCCGACCAGCATTCCGCCGGGGAACGTCATCCTTGGCAGAGAATTGAGACCACCCTTGATCAAGGCCCTGGCGCCATAGCTGATACGGGTTCCGCCTTCCAGGTACTGGCGTACGACGGGGTGCAGCTTGAATTTCTGAAATTCGTCGTAAGGGCTGATGTGCGGGTTCTGATAGGCCAGGTCCACGATGAGACCAACCGATACCTTATTGCCTTCGGTGTGATAAACAAACCCGCCACTGGTAGGCGCTGCGCTGTCTCCGATCATCGGATAGCCGGCAGTATGAACGACCAGCCCCTGCCTGTGCTGCCCGGCGGGCACTTCCCAGACTTCCTTCAGCCCGATGCCATAATGCTGAGGGTCGCTGTCCTTATCGAGCTCAAATCTGGCGATCAGTTCCTTACCCAGATGTCCGCGGCAGCCCTCCGCCAGCACCGTATACCGGGCATGAAATTCGAAACCGGGCTCGTAGGAATCCTTTTTCTCTCCTTCGGCATTGACCCCCATATCACCCGTCGCGACACCCTTGACGCTGCCATCGACGTTGTACAGCAACTCGGCGGCAGCAAACCCGGGAAACACTTCGACGCCCAGTTCCATGGCCTGCTCCGCCAGCCAGCGACAGAGATTGCCCAGAGAGATAATGTAATTGCCGTGATTGTGCATGGTGCGGGGAACCACCAGGCCAGGAAACTTGAACGAGGACCTGGCGTTGGGCAGGTAGTACACGTCATCGCCAGTGACCGGTGTATCCAGAGGCGCGCCCCGCTCTTTCCAGTCCGGGAACAGGGAATCCAGTGCTGAGGGTTCAAAAACCGCACCTGAAAGGATATGAGCGCCCACCTCGGAACCTTTTTCCACTACGCAAACCGATAGCTCCCTGCCTGCCTGGTTGGCCATCTGCATCAGTCGACAGGCAGTGCTTAATCCCGCCGGCCCGGCCCCTACAATGACTACATCGACTTCCATCGACTCGCGTTGCATAGTGAATCCTCGTGAGAACGATTAGATTAATGGTTATCCGGATCAGTCATACCTGCAGCGGAGCCTGAGGCTCCACTGATGAATTACCGCGAATGAATTACCACGCAGGTTTGTGGTAATTGATCAAAGGCTCCTTGAAAACCGCCGGCAGAGTGACTGTGCATTATCCTCGATTCCCCCTGCGGGCGCAAAATACACCGCCCGGCAGGCATTACAAAATGTCACAAAATTGCCCTGACTTTGCGTTTTTTCAGGCGTTGTTTGAGTGCATACTACGCGGCTTATTCTTGGAGTAGCTGTGTCTCTGCCTGGGCACCCTGCCATTACGACAGCTTGCAACTCCAGACATTCAAGGTTAATTCGGAGCATATAAGTTAATGAAACCTGCATTTCTACCCACCAGACTGACTCTGGCGATTGGCATGGCGAGCGCTATCCTGGCCTGCCAGGCCAGCCTGGTAATGGCCCAGGAGCTGTCAGACCAGCCCGTGACGACCGAAGACTCCACGGTCAGGTATCCAGCCTCCTATTTCAGCCAGTATCAGACCTACTCGGTCAACGACATGCTGGATCGAATTCCAGGCATTACGGTGGCCAGGGGTGGCGGCGGTCCCAGTGGCGGTCCTGGCTCAGGTGGTGGACGCGGACTGGGAGCCGGTGGCGATCAGATACTGATTAACGGTCGCAGGATTGCCGGCAAGGACAATGAAGGCGGCAACCAGCTGTCGCGCATTCCCTCCAACCAGGTCGATTACATTGAAATCATCCGCGGCACTTCCGGAGATCTGGACGTTCGCGGCGGGAATCAGGTGATCAATATCGTGCTCCTGCAGGCGGAATCAAGCGCCTCCTATGCCTACGAAATCAATATGGACCATCTTCAGGATGGCACCAACCGGCCTGGGATCAAGTTCTCAGTAACCGGTCAGCGCGGAGACCTGAACTATTTCCTCAGCGCCGAACGGGAACCCCGCTACGAGTTTCGTGACGGTTTTGAAACCAGCTATCGGCCCGACGGCAGCCTCAACGAGACGGTGGACCGGGACGAAACCCGGGATGCCTGGCCTGTCACCCTGAGCTCGAACGTTGGCTACGAATTCAGTGAGCAGGATGTCGCCAACCTGAATCTTCAGTGGACCGGCAATGACTTCGATTTCACTGCCGACCGGATTATCACCGATCTGGAATCCGATCCCCCTGCTTCGGTCATAGAGCGCGACGACACACCAACCGATGAAAGTTCCTGGGAAGTGGGCGGTGATTACATGCACACTTTCGGCAATGGGAGTCGCTGGAAGACACTGTTCATCGTCAATGAATCGGAGAACGAAGGTATTCGCAATCGCTTCAAGGTATTGGAAGACCGCGAATACACCGACCTGTATCTGCGCAATTATGCCCGCAACCGCGAACGCATAGTGCGTTCGTCCTACATTTTCGACCTGTTTGAAAATCAAAGTGTCGAAGCCGGTGTCGAACGGGCCCAGACCATACTGGATACTTCCCTGCAGCTTGGCCTGCTTACGTCGGCCGCGGGCCAGCCTCGCTTTGGCGGTTTGACTCCGTTCACCGATGCCAACGGCACTGTCGAGGAAATGCGCTACGAGTATTTCGCCATTCATAACTGGCAGATGAACGACCGCATGACCCTGGAAACCACGTTATTGTTCGAGGACAGTGAAATCTCGCAGGAAGGTGATTTCAACAAATCCCGGCAATTCAATTTCTTCCGGCCCAAGCTGGATTACCGCTTTGCCATCACTCCCTCGATCCAGCTGCGCGCCAGTATCGAGAAAGATGTGGCCCAGCTCAGCTTTGGTGATTTCACGGCCAACGTGGACCAGAGCGACGACGAACAGAACGCCTTCGAGGGTAATTCCGATCTGCGCCAGGAGCAGTCCTGGAAGTACGAGACAAACCTGGAAGTCCGCCTGCCCAACGATGCCGGCGTCATCAACACCAACCTCTACTACCATGACCTGGAAGACCTGATCGACAACATCGATGTATCCACGGAAGATCAGATCCTCTCCGCCCGGGGCAATATCGGGGACGGAGAACGCTACGGTGTCAACCTGGACAGCAGCCTGCGACTGGGGTTTTTGAGCCAGCCGGATATGCTGCTGACCGCCGGCCTGTCCATAGAGGAATCCACTGTCACCGACCCGTTTCTCAACCGGGAACGGGAGCGCTCCATCAGAGGTGGCGCCAGCCGCTACAGCTTCGGTTTCCGCCATGACCTGCCGGAGCGCAGCATGAACTGGGGCTTCAACTACCGTCGTGAGTTCTACAACGAGTTCATGGTTTACGACATCGACAAGACCGAACGGTACCCGAAGTTCGGCTCCTATTTCGGCTGGTTTGAAATGCAGCGCTGGGGCGGGCTTATCTATCGCCTGGAAGCTCGCGACAACCGGGACCGCTGCCGTATCCGTACCCGTTACATCAACGGCACCATCGCAACCGGCGTCATCGATGAGATCGAAGACTCCTGCTCCGACGCAGGGCCAGTGTACGCGATAAAAATCCGCGGTACTTTCTGAGCGTCTGCCTGACAACCTGCTGATCAGCCCATCTCAGCAGCAGGCATAGCCTCCTGGCCCGGTCACCCGGGCCAGGAAACCTGGCACATTGCCGCTTTGCTAAACTTTCCAGCCCCGAAAACGATATAGATTTTTATGGCCCGGTTCACAGAATGAACCTGTACGACGCCGTTTTGACATCGTTCACCCTATTCTGACAAAAAGTCACAAAATCAAGAGCCGGTCTTTACTATACTGGCTGACTTGCATTAAGGAATTTTTGATTAATTACCGCAGAGACCTGTGGTAATTAATCAGAGGCTCCTCAAACGGGCGGGAAATCCGAGTCAGCGCCAGACTGACCCCGGCTTGATGAAAAGAATTACAGGAGTCCTTCGTAATGAGACCACAGCTTACCAATAAGCTGCTTGGGGCAACCGCTCTCAGTCTGGCAATATCTCTGGCAAATCAATCCTTCGCACAGGCACCGGCCGGCGTCGAAGACGAGCTGGAATCCACCACAGTTTCCTATCCCGCTTCTTATTTCGATGAGTATTCACCGGTTTCCGCCAACGATATGGTGAGTGTTATTCCAGGCGTCAACCTGGCCATGGGCGGCGGCGGTGGCAATCGCCGCGGCCTGGGCTCCGGCCAGAATGAAATCCTGATCAACGGCCAACGGGTGACGGGCAAAAGCATGTCCGGCCGGGATCAGTTGAGCCGCATTCCGGCCGACCAGGTTCAGTCCATCGAGATCATTCGCGGCGCATCGGAAGAACTGGGCGTGCGAAACTCAGGCCAGACCCTGAACATTGTGCTGAGAGACGCCCAGTCCCGGCGCAGCGTCAATACCGAACTAAACATGAGCCGTTACCGGGATGCCACGCTCGCTCCCGGTGGTCAACTGTCGGTTACCGGGCAGACCGGCGATTTAAGCTACCTGGTCAGTGCCGAGGCAGAACCTCGTTACCAGAACCGCCTTACCAACGAGGTCAGCTACGACCCCGACTACAACCTGCTTGAAACCCGCGACGAGGTGCGCATTCAGGAGCGCACCGATGTTAATTTCAACAGCGCCTTCAGCTACCAGTTCAGCAAGGATCTGGTGCAATTGAACGCCAGCTACGGAACCCGTAACCCACCCACAGACACAGAGCGGACGATTACCGATTACAGCGGTGCTGTGCCACTGAGCCGACTGGAACGGGAGCAGAACAGCTTCGATCGATACGAGTGGGAGCTCGGCGGGGACTGGGAGCACAGCTTTGACAATGGCAGCAGGTATCGCATGCTGTTCGTGGTTAACGACCGGCAGGGGGAAGGGATTCGGGAGCGTTTTCAGATTGATGCAGAGGGGGAGGCCGAGAAGAATCTCTACCTCTACAATCTGGGCCGGGATCGGGAGCGCATCACCCGCAATTCTTACATTTTCAATCCATTGCAGGACCACGGCGTGGAAGTTGGTATCGAGGCCGCCCAGACCATCCGCAACAATGGCCTGCGCCTTGGGGTGGCGGGATCCGGAACCGCTTCTGAGGCGGTCGGCGGTCTGGTACCGGTGACTATCAATAACGCCTTTTCCGAAATCGAGGAGATGCGCTACGAGACATTTGCCATTCACAACTGGCAGTTGAATGAGCGGATGACCCTGGAAAGCACCCTGATCCTGGAACAGTCGGAAATTACCCAGACAGGTGATGTCCTCAACCAGCGTGATTTCCAGTTCATCCGGCCGAAGGTGGACTACCGCTTCAATCTTACCGACACCATTCAATTGCGCGCATCGGTTGAAAAAGATGTCTCACAGCTGAGCTTCTCGGACTTCAGCGCTACAATCGACAACAATGACGAAGACAAGAACACTGAAGCCGGCAACCCCGATATCGTGCAGGAACAGTCCTGGGTCTACCGCATGGGGTTTGAGTACCGCCTGCCGGAAAATATCGGCGTGCTCAGTTCCAATTTCTTCTACCGTGACATTGAGGATGTTATCGACCGGATCGATGTGACGACCAACCCGGATACCCCAATATCCGCGCGCGGCAATATTGGCGATGGTGAACGGTGGGGAGTCAGACTGGATGCCAGTTCGCGGCTTGGTTTTATCGGCCTGCCCGATGCGCTGGTCACCGCCAATCTGAATCTGCAGGACTCCCGGGTCATGGATCCCTTCCTCGGCATCGAGCGCCGCACTGCCAATAACGGTCGCGGCTGGGGTAACCTGGGCTTTCGCCACGACCTGACAGCCTGGAACATGAACTACGGAATGAACTATTCGAACCAGATCAACGGCGGCTCAGGCCGCACCACCATTGACGTTGACGATATCGAAATAGAGGAACGCGAACCCTTCCTGGCCCTGTTCATCGAAAAGCGGGCCTTCGGGGGTACCACGATCAGGCTGGAAGCACAGAACGCGCTGGACAGCGTTTTCTGTCGGGACCGGATCCGTTACCTGGGCGCAACAGCTGACGGTGTCGTGGAGGAGATCGAAAATACCTGCAATGGTGAGGGCCGTCAGTTTGCATTGAAAGTGCGCCGCACCTTCTAACCAGGGCGCTGACTCAGGTTGCTGAGCTCCCCGCGCGTTTAAATAAGTGCGGGGGTTTTCGGCTGTCAGGCTGCTATTCCACCTTGGTGAATATCATCATGTGCTGCCAGGGTAGAAAATCCAGGGTCTCAGTCCATTCAAGATTGAATACCAGCATTTCCTTGACCACCTGTTCTTCGGTCATCTTATGGAGTGGGCGTATTGGCACCCTGGGATCTTCAGCCCGGTATTCCAGCAGAAAAACCCTGCCACCCGGCCTAAGCGCCTGGTAGATGCCCCTGATCATTTCGTAGGGATGGGAGAACTCGTGATAGGCATCCACCATAATTGCCGCGTCAATGGAGTTCGGCGGCAGGTTGGGGTCGTCGATCTGACCCAGCACACCTTCGATGTTACTGACCCCTTCTGCTGCCTGACGTTGCTCGAGCAGGGTGAGCATCTCTGGCTGAATATCGACTGCCAGCACCTTACCCTCGGGAACCTGGCGCGCGATTCGAAACGAAAAATAGCCGGTGCCTGCGCCGATGTCGGCAACCACATGATCAGGCTCCAACCCCATATTCGCCACCACCTGATCGGGCTGCTCCTGCTGGATTCGTTCGGGTCTCTCCAGCCAGTCCGCTCCCTGGTGCCCCATGACACGGGAAATCTCGCGGCCCTGGTAAAACTTGCCGATCCCGTCCTGGCTCCTGGCCGCGTTGTAGACATAACCGGGCCCATCCTGGGCAAGCGCCATAGCCATAGGTAATGAAAAAGCGGCTAGCAACAACAAAGATCGAACAGCGGAACGCGGGTTCATGGCATCACCTGAAAGCAGCGGGTCTGGCTGAGCACCAGAGACAGGCATAGCCTGCCGGGGAACGACCAGATCCGGTGTGGGGAGGTTAGAGACTGCTGATTATTGCAGAGAGTGAGAGATTTGCAACCAAGACAAGCTGTTGCAGGACTGTAATGACGATAATTCAGGTAACGTTGATCGCATTCGTAACGCTAGAGCAGCCGCAGCAGCCGGTAGCCGTTACCCTTGCACTTTGGACAGGGCTCCTGTTTAACTGTTACCCCACGCCCGTCGCAGCCGTCACAGATATCTTTATAGGGCTGCTTCAGAATGGCCTGTAATTCTTTCATCACCTGGGGATGCACCCCTTTGTCTACTATCGCGTTCATGTCAGGAATTCCAGTGAATCTTGTTCTGCCAAACATCCCGCGAACGCTCACTTCACGGGACTTGATGAGAGGTCCGTAGTATGAAGAATCCCGTTGCCAGGCAGCGTTAACCAGGTCACAAATCACCAAAAAACCAATACGCGGGCGGCCGCGTCGAAGCCCGCGCCTGCCACCCTCAGTGTGCTAGAATCCGGTGTTGTTTTAATCACTTACCATATCGATTCAGGATTGGGTGGCCCTCTCCGTCAGCGGTGACTGCCCGGGCTTGACGGCAACTTACCGGAGAACAGAAACACATGAGTAAAGTATTGGAGGGGATCCGGGTCCTTGACTTTGGCCGCTATATTGCAGGCCCGTTCTGCGCCACGCTGCTGGGTGATATGGGTGCCGAAGTCATCCGGGTGGAGAAAGTCGACGGCAGCGAAGACCGCTTTCTGTCGCCGGTCTCAGAGCAGGGAGACGGTGCGCTTTTCATGCAGATGGGCCGCAACAAACTGGGTCTCACCCTGAACCCGATGAAACCGGAGGGTCGGGAAATCGTCCGGAAGCTGGTGGCCACAGCAGACGTGGTTGTCGCCAACCTGCCCCCCGATACCCTCCAGGCGATGGGGCTGGACTACGCGAGTCTGTGTGCAACCAAGCCCGATATCATCCTGACCATGATCTCCGCCTTTGGCACCGGAGGCCCCTACCAGAACCGGGTTGGCTTCGACGGCCTCGGCCAGGCCATGTCCGGCAACATGTACCTGTCCGGCACCAGCGACCAGCCGGTCAAGGCCTATGCCCCCTATATAGACTTCGGCACCGCCAGCCTCAGCGCCTTCGGCACCCTGGCAGCACTTTACCAGCGACAGAAAACCGGCCAGGGCCAGATTGTGGAGGGGTCTCTGTTCAATACCGCTCTCACTATGATGAATGGCACCCTGATTGAGCAGGCCATCATCAAGCGCAACCGGGTCGCCACCCTGAATCGTTCACAAACCTCCGCCCCGGCGGACACATTTAAAACCCTGGATGGCTGGGTCCTGGTGCAGTCGGTAGGAGGGCCACTGTTCAAACGCTGGGTGGAATTGATCGGCGAACCTCACTGGCTGGACGATCCCCGTTTCCAGACTGATATCAGCCGCGGCGATCATGGCGCCCTGATCAGCGAGAGATTGGCTGCCTGGTGCGCCGAGCGCACTTCCGCTGAAGTGCTGGAGGCTATGGAGCAGGCACGGATACCGGCCGGACCGGTACTGTCACCGCAGCAGGTGCTGGAAGACCCCCATGTCGCCGCCAAGGACTTGCTCAAGAACACCGAATTTCCCGGTGCCGCCCATCCCGCACCGATCATGCAGACACCAGTGGAATTGTCCGACACGCCTGGCGAAGTTCGTCACAGGGCTCCCCTGCTTGGCGAACACACCGACCGCATCATGCAGGAACTGGGCTACAGCGATGAAGCTATCGCAGAGCTGCGCAGCAAACGTGTGATTTAGGGAACCTCCGATCAGTTACGGCAATGGCCTGCGGTAGTTAACAGACTGCTGATCAGCGGTTCCTGAGGCTTTCAATCGGGCCAGCCAGGCGTGTATAGTTCTAACAGAATAAGGTTTTGAGAAAAACGTTCTTACACCCAAGGAGGGATCCATGAAAAATAAATCAACCTTGCTGATAAGCTTACTGCTGGCCAGCTTTCCCCTGTTCGCACAGGAACAAGTCCTTACCATCGACCACTATGTACCGGTATTCTCCTGGGCTCCGGCCATGCAGGGAGAGCAGGCGCAGATCTATGTGCGGGAACGCACGCTGCCGAGCACCCTGGCACGCAGCAAAGATCTGAGCGGGCAGATCGTACTGTTCATTCACGGCGCGGGAACTCCCGCCGAAGTGGCATTTGACCCGCCCCACGAGGGCTTCAGCTGGATGGGTTATCTGGCGCAGGCGGGATTTGATACGTTTGCCATGGACACTACCGGTTACGGCCGTTCGACCCGTCCCTCTGTCATGAACGATATCTGTAACCTGTCACCCACGCAGCAGCAGGATTTTGTTCCGACCACCCTCTCCCAGCCCTGTGAGCCCAGCTACGCCTATGCCGCCACTACCATCGAATCGGACTGGCACGACATCAACGCTGTCGTGGAATACCTGTTGGCAAGCCGCAATGTGGACAGTATCCATCTGGTAGCCTGGTCTCTGGGAGGCCCGCGAGCGGCAGGCTATACCGCCCTGTACCCCGACAAGGTTGAGCGCCTGGTATTGCTGGCGCCGGCCTACAACAGGAACCGCGCGGCCCGGCGCCCTGCTGCTATTCCTGTACCCGGAGCGGCCTTTACCAAGCAATCCCGACAGGACTTTGTCACCAATTGGGACCGCCAGGTAGGCTGCAGCAATCAGTATCAGCAATCCGTCAGCGACGCGGTGTGGACAGCCATGCTGGATTCCGACCCGATTGGCGCCACCTGGGGAAAGGGTGTCAGACGCGCACCACGCACCAGCACCTGGGGGTGGGGACCGGCCGAAGTTGCTGCCACCCACAACCCGATGCTGCTGGTGGCCGGCATTCACGACCGACAGATTCCGGCCAGCCTGGTCACACAACTGTATGAAGACCTGGGTGCAAGCGAAAAGGTACTATTGGACCTGGGCTGCGCCTCCCATAACGCCATGTGGGAGAGCAATGCCGAAATTCTTTTCGATGCCTCTCTGCAATGGCTGCGCGACGGTCAGGTTGACGGTGTCAGCAGCGGTATTCTTAGCAAGGGCTATTACGAATAATCGGTTTCAACCCGACACGGCGTCGGCGGGTACTGCATAGAGATCGTACTCGTCGGCGTCAGTGACTGTAACCCACACCAGGTCTCCGGGCCGCAGGTCGCCGGCCTCATCCAGGTAAACCAGACCATCTATTTCGGGCGCATCGGCACTGGAGCGAGCTATCGCACCCTGGTCATTTACTTCGTCTATCAGCACCTCGAGCGTGCGCCCTATCCTGTCTTTCAACCGTCTGCTGCTGACTGCCTGCTGCACAGCCATGAAACGCTCCCAACGCTCCTGTTTCAGCGCGTCATCAACCTGCCCTTCCAACTCATTAGACCTGGCCCCTTCTACCGGCGAATATTGAAAACAGCCAACCCTGTCCAGCTGCGCCTGCTCGAGAAAATCCAGCAGATAGCGAAAATCCTCTTCCGTTTCACCGGGAAAACCGACGATGAAGGTACTGCGAAGTGTCAGATCCGGACACTGCCGGCGCCAGGCCTGAATACGGGCCAGGTTGTCTTCCGCCGCCGCCGGTCGTTTCATGCTGCGCAGAATCCGCGGACTGGCGTGCTGAAAAGGGATATCCAGATAGGGCAGCAGCCTGCCCTCCGCCATCAACGGAATGATGCGGTCCACGTGGGGATAAGGATAGACATAGTGCAACCGCACCCAGACGCCCAGATCCGCCAGTGCTTCGCACAACCCCTGCATATCCGCCCGAACGGGGCGCCCCTGCCAGAACCCCGTGCGATACTTGATATCCACACCGTAGGCACTGGTATCCTGGGAAATAACCAGTAATTCCCGCACGCCGGCATCAACCAGCCGCCTGGCCTCTTCAAGCACCTGATCAACCGGCCGGCTGACCAGTTTGCCACGCATGGAGGGGATAATGCAGAAACTGCATTTGTGATTACAGCCTTCAGAAATTTTAAGATAGGCATAATGCCGCGGGGTCAGCTTCACACCCTGCGGTGGAACCAGATCCACGTAGGGGTCATGCTGCAACTGCGGAGGGATCACTTCGTGTACCGCGGCAACAACCTGCTCATAAGCCTGCGGACCACTGACATTCAACACACCAGGATGAATCTTTGTGATCGCTTCGGCATCCGCGCCCATGCACCCTGTCACGATCACCTTGCCATTTTCCTGCAGTGCCTCACCGATCGCCTCCAGAGATTCCTGCTTGGCGCTGTCGATAAATCCGCAGGTATTTACCACCACTACTTTCGCATCGGCATAGGTCGGGGCGATCTCATATCCTTCCATGCGCAATTGCGTAAGGATACGTTCCGAATCCACCAGGGCTTTCGGGCACCCAAGGGAAACAAACCCCACCCGATTGGAGACGATCTGTGGGCCTGCTGTTTGTTTACTGGAATCTTGCTTCTTCGTAGGCATCGGCTGCGGGCTTGCTGGAAAAGCCCTATTCTAACCGTTGACGCCTGTTACTGTAAGCAGTGCGTACATCTTTGTATAACGCCCTACAACCTGCCAGCGTCTGAGACACCGGCACCCGATCCTTTTTCCAAGGGAAACTCTGATCAGCAACCGCGATGCTTTGCGGGAGTCCGCCGGGCGCCACTGCCAGGCGCCGTGCGCCCGGGATGGTCACTCACTCCCATGCCTCCGGAGTCGGCAGGATCGATCGCCCTCCCCCTTTTTCATGCGAGAGCCATTAATGTCAGGGCAGTGCCAACGCTATCAATTGCCCGGTCTCGCCGCGCACGCCACCATCCACTGCCGGCCGATATACTGCTTGCCAGCGGCCATGCAGGTAACGGGGGCAGCGTGAAACCTCGCGGGTCACTGAAACCGCCACAATCCCTCATCGTCGCCTGAATCGAGCTCAGTACATTGTGCGTCTCCTGAGCAGGATTTTCAGGAACCCGACCTCCGTTCAGACCGAGCGTCCCGGATAGTCAGGTTATCAAACTGACAGTCAATGAATTACTTCTCGGCAGCAGACCAGAGACGGGTTTGCTGTTCCAATCAGGGCTGAACTGATCCGGGATAAGCTGCCGCCCCCAACTTTGATCTAAATCAACTGAAGCAGATTATTTTTTAAAAAAGGCGCCAGGTGCGACCATTTGACACATCCGCAGCACGATGATGCTGGTCTATAGTTCCTGAAAGTATTTTTTCGATCCCGGTGACCGGGTCACGACCACACGGAGAAAAGTATCATGCATCGCAAAAAGTCACTGTCCCTGGCGATTCTTGCCACCTTGAGCCAGGCGAGCCTGGCGGCCGAACAATCCCAGGTAGCAAGAACCCTGGAGGAGATGGTCGTTACCGGTGTCCGGATGGATTCTCCACTCAATATTGTGACTGACCCGAAAACGCCGAGGCAACCTTTACCTGCACATGATGGCGCCGACTACCTGAAAACCATTCCCGGCTTCTCGGTAATCCGCAAAGGTGGGGGCGGAGGCGACCCGGTTCTGCGTGGTATGGCCGGTTCGAGATTATCGCTGCTGATGGATGGAGAGATGATCCTCGGCGGCTGCGGTAACCGCATGGATCCACCCACTGCCTACATATTTCCCGAGTCTTATGACACCATCCGCGTCATCAAGGGTCCCCAGTCGGTTCAGTACGGTCCCGGCAACTCTGCAGGGATCGTTCTGTTTGACCGCGACACGTCGAGACCCGAAGAGTCGGGCTGGGAGGTTCATTCCAGCGCAGTCGGTGGCAGCTACGGCCGCAACGATCAGATTCTCGATGCCACCATGAGCACGCCGACATTTACCTTGCGTGGCACGGGTACCCATTCTGCCCAGAATGACTACGAGGATGGTGATGGAACCAGTATCCACTCCGAATATGAACGCTGGAGCACGCAACTGAGCCTGGCGTGGACGCCGGATGACACAACCTATCTTGAAATGGGTGCTGCGCGCAGCGACGGCGAGACGGCCTACGCCGACCGTGGAATGGACGGTACTGTGTTCGACCGTGAGAATTACAGCATTAAATTTGAAAAAAAGAATCTGACGACACTGATCGAATCGTTGGAAATGAATGCGTTCTACAACTATGTAGACCATGTTATGGACAATTATACGCTGCGCGAGCCATCGGCCATGATGCCCAACCCTATGGCCAGCAACCCCGATAGAAAAACGACCGGCGCACGCCTGGCAATGACCCTTAGGCCCGCACCAGAGTACGAAGTCGTGCTGGGTATCGACACACAGGCTAATAAGCACAGTGTTCGCAGCACGATGAATCAGACAATGATGCCGTACGAGAACATGGCCCGTAATCCGGATGCCGAATTTCAACAGGTTGGGCTGTTTGGGGAACTCTCATGGGACTTAAGCATGAACAACAGGATCATTGCCGGCCTGAGGACAGATCGCTGGCAAGCGGAGGACACTCGCGAAAATGTTCAGCTCAACATGATGATGTCGATGCCTAATCCCACCTTCGGAAAGGAACGGGAAGAAACCCTGCAGAGCGGTTTTCTGCGCTATGAAAAGACTCTGCTGGCGGGCTCCACGACTTTTTTCGCTGGATTGGGCCACAGCGAGCGATTTCCGGATTACTGGGAAATGATCGGCAAGGAGAGCGCCGATTCGACCAGTGCATTTTATATCGATCCGGAAAAAACCACCCAGCTCGATGTAGGGTTCATGTATCAGTACGGGGGTTGGGATGGTAGCGTTTCCCTGTTCGCTAACGAAATCAAAGACTACCTGATGATTGAATCCGGTTATCTGAAGCCGGCTATGGGCGGCACCCGGTCCGCTTCAATAGTCCGCAATATCGACGCCCGGACATGGGGGCTGGAACTGGATGGTCAGTATCACTTTAACGATTACTGGCGCACCGAAATCACCCTGGCCTCGGTACGAGGCGCCAACGATACCGATGGCCGCACTCTGCCACAACTGCCACCGCTGGAAGGAAGAGTCGGACTCTACTATGACAACAGCAACTGGTCAGCCGGCATGATGTGGCGCAGCATCTCCGCCCAGGATCGCTTCGATATTAATCGCGGCAACATCGTCGGCCAGGACTTCGGTCCCACTGGCTCGGCCAATATTCTGTCAATGAATGGTGGCTGGCGTTATTCTGACAGCCTGAGCTTCACTGCCGGTGTCGACAACGTCCTCGATGAAACCTATGCGGAGCACATCAGCCGCGCGGGTGCGGCAATCGCCGGATTCGACCAGACCACCCGGGTCAATGAACCAGGTCGTATCCTCTGGGTGCGGGCGCAGCTGACGTTCTGACCAGATGGCGATTACCACAGCCTGACTGCAATCAGCAATTCACGTATAAAAAGCGCCAGTTGCCTGGTGCTTTTTATGCGTATTTGTTGACGGGCATCGTAACTGCAAAGTTCCCGGCACTTTCAGTTCAGCGCGATTAACGGCCTGCCCAAAGCCAGTCTCAGTTCAGGGTAGTTAGAAAATCAATATAAGCCTGTGTTGAAAAAGTGCGGCCAAGAAAATCCTCAACAAATTCGTTTGCCGGTCTGCTGCCGGCAGAACCCAACACTTTATCTCGGTAATCATGGGCCACTTTCTCATCACGAAGTCCGGCCTGCTGAAAGCGACTGAACATCTCGGTGGCAATAGCCAGAGACCATTGATAGATATAGTAGTTTGATGAATAGCCATTGAGATGACCGAACGCCGCGTAAAAGTGAGTTCCCTCAACATAGGGATAAGGTGAATATTGCGCGCTAAGTGACTTCGTCAGGGGTAATGGCTCGAATTCGGACGGTGGGGTTTGGTAAAAGTTTAGCGAAATATTAGCAAAGTAGATCTGCATAGCCGTACCCGTGGCTCTGCCAAAGTATCGTGCATTTGCCATCTTGTCGACTAATGTTCTGGGAATCACCTCGCCAGCATCATTGGTGGCAAATTTGCTTAGTGAATCGTAGTCCCACACCCATTCTTCCAGCATCTGCGACGGTGCTTCGACAAAATCACGCTCCATGGACATGCCACTGATGCTCAACCAGGATTGAGTACCGGCAAAGGTATTGTGCAATAGATGACCAAACTCGTGCAGGAACGTAGTGACCTGACGATGCTCCATCAGGCCGTTGGGAAAGTTTGTTGCCAGTGCGGAAACCGGTATCTGCCCCTCTTTCAGGCCCCTGCGTAAGCTCCATTGGGCAGCATGTTGATATTTGCCATCTCTGGGATGCAGGTCCAGATAAAAGCGGCTTATTGGCTCGCCGCTACGCCGAATCTCCCAACTGCTAACAGATTCATGCCAGGTTTCCGTTTCCCAGGGAATGATCTCCACATCAAACAAGTCTTCGGTCAGCTGAAAAATGCCATTCTGTACTTTGGAGAAGCGGAAGTATTGACGCACTTCCTGAGAATCCAGTGCATAGTCTTCCTGTCTTATCAGGTTAGACAGGTAGCCTCTCTGCCAGGCCTCAACCCGTGTCGCGACAGGATCAATAACTCTAAGGCGTTGTAACAGAACATCCAATTCATTTTTGACTGGCACCTCCAGAGCAGCACCAATATCACGGAGGAAGCGTTCGGCATTTTCTGGATTTTGAATCATCAACCCATCCATCGCCATGGCTGCATAAGTTTCATAGCCCAGAAGCTGAGCCAGCTCGTAACGTTTACTGATAAGCTGTTTAAGATTTTCAGTATTTGCCGGCATACCCCGGTTGTTGGAGGCTATAAAAAGACGCCTGCGAAGATCATCATTCCTGCTGTAGGAAAGCACAGGGTTCAGATCTGGCGTATTGGTAGAGATTCGTATTACACCGTTTTCATCAGCCGGGTGGTTGTCGATATAGTCCTGAGGTAATCCATCAAGTTCAGCCAGATTGGTATCGACATACCGTACGTCTTCACGAATCGTATTATCAAAGGCATTGCCAATTTCAGTGATCTCTCGTTTCAACTGCCCCACACGTTCCCGTGTGGCATCGTCCCTGTCTACACCTGACAGGCGACTGTTACGAAGGCGGTCTTCGATCATCTTGATTTCAGCGGCGCTCAGATCTGAAGTATCTATTGCAGCAATGCGCTCGTAAAACTTCCGTGACAGGCTGTGGGAATTCCTGAAGTTGGCAAGATCCCGAGAGCAGGCCTGGGCTGCTTCACGAATATCCACTGAAGGGTGAACATTACTCAGGTAGTTGGTGTGTTGGATTGGCTGCAAATCAGTGAGGACGGCATCGAACGCGCCAAAAACGCTTTCCAGGGTTGCCACAGACGTGTCCTTTTCTATCGCGATAAACGCCGCTTCGGCTGCTGACAATGTGGCTCCGCAGAGGCTGGTTAGCTCATCAGCTGGTAGGTTAAAGTCCCAGGTTTCTTTTGCTACAGAGGTTTGTCCCTGAGCAATGGCCGGTGTGTAGACTGAAAGCACCAATGCCACTGATAATGCTGAAGCTGATAGCGAAATGGTTTTTGAAGTGCGAAGCATTGTCATGATTATGGGATCCCAGGTTTCGAGCGCACGAGTGGAATTGGCCAGTACGTAATGTGTTTCAGCCGCAGTTTTTAGTGTATTTGACCAAAAAGTATCGCCAAACCAACAGATTGTCCAGTTTCGTAAACCGTGAATCAGCTGAAACCCCTGCAAAATTTGCAATCCGCAGAGATCCTCTGCTCAAGGAACCTCTGATTAAATCCTACTAATACTGATTGGGTTGCCAGAGGGGGCAAGATCAATCCGATGCCAGCGGGGGCCGGCCCAGAGCCATCCACTCGAAGGCTGCCAGCGCGGCCACCACCAGGGCAATATCAACCAGAACCAGATTCCCAAGGCTGGTCAGACGGTCCTGCGTGGTCAGCATGATAATGGGAGTAAGCACGACCCAGGCCACATCACCCCAGAAGATCATCAGCACCCTGCCCCGCGATGGTGATGCCTGCCGGGCCGTGAGCCAGACGCCCAGGGCAAACAGCAGCAGCCCCGCGGACAGCGAAACAAAATACAGGCGCGGCAGGTTGATGATGTAGTCGGCAATGTGCCCCGGAAATAACAGAATCACCGCGACGCTGAACAGGCAGAACGCCAGATTGGCGTATAGAACGGTCTGTAAGCGAGGAATTCTCATCTTCTGCAATCTCCTGACAGGGTTGTTTGAGTCAGCTGGCTGTTAGACAGCCTCTATTCTTTCAGATCAGGACCAATTCTAGTCCCCTGACAGCAGCAGGCAATTACCTCCGAAGTAATGGAATTAATGAGTTGTGCTGACTAAAATCGTACTCTTCAGAAACCGCCCGTAGAGGAGTCTTACCCTTGTCCAGTATCGGCGTTCTGCTCTCCGAGTACCGCAAGCGAAGCCATCTGTCGCAGCTGGAACTGGCCCTCCTTGCGGAGGTGTCCACGCGTCACATCAGTTTTTTCGAGACCGGGAAATCCGCACCGAGTCGCGACATGCTGTTGAAACTCGCCGATTCAATGGCGCTGTCGTTACAGGACAGCAATCTCCTGCTCAACTCCGCCGGCTATACGGCAGTCTACGGCAACCTTGAATTTACCTCGCCGGCAATGACCCCCGTGCGACAGGCTCTGGGCATGATGCTGGACAGGCAGAATCCTTACCCTGCCCTGGTGCTGGACGGCGACTGGAACATTCTCATGGTCAATGAAGGGCAACGGAAGCTGGGGGAACGACTTGCCATCAGCCCCGATCCGTCGCGCAGCGGCAATCTGCTGGAACTGGTGTTCGATCCCGATGGATTCCGGCCCGTGATAGAAAACTGGGAGGAAGTGGCATCGCACCTGCTGCGGCGCCTGCGGCGCCAGCTGGTCACATTTTCAAGGCCGGGCCATGTCGCTCTTTATGAAAACCTCCTGAACAGGAACCCGCCCCGCAACTGGCAGACACCGTCAACCAGCAGGTCCGATGCCCCGGTCATGACGGTTGATCTGCGCGTAGAGAATCGCGTCATAAAACTGTTTTCGACGCTCAGCCAGTTCGGTACGGCGCTGGATGTGGGCACGGCCGATATTCTGATTGAAAACTATTTCCCTGCCGACGCGGCGAGCCGGGAATTTTTTAACGGCGCGAACTGACGAACAGCTGAACACCTGCCTGCCGTCCTGATCTGGAACCGGCCGCGCCTCGTAACATGACAGGCAAACAAAACTGTAAAGGCTTCCGCGCCGGAGAAACAACAAATGTCCGACAAGACCGTCCTACTCTGGCTGCGACAGGATTTGAGAACCAGGGATAACCCGGCGCTCCTTGCGGCCGCGGCAGCGGGCCGGGTGCTGCCGGTTTACATAGTCGATGAATCCGGCCAGGACACCTGGCCCATGGGGGAAGCCGGTCGCTGGTGGCTGCATCAGTCCCTCAGCGACCTGAATGGGACATTGCACAACCGCCTCTGGATGTTCCGCGGCGACCCGGAGGTCATCCTCCCTGAGCTGGCCGCGGAGCACGGCGCGGAGGCCGTGTACTGGAATCGCTGCTACGAACCCTGGCGCACGGCGCGCGACGGGCGATTGAAAAAAACTCTGCAGGAAGCAGGCCTGGAAGTAACCAGCAGCAATGGCTCCCTGTTATGGGAACCCTGGGAAGTACTGAAAGCTGACGACACACCCTACAAAGTGTTTACCCCCTATTTCACCAAGGGCTGCAGGCAGGCTGCGGAGCCAAGACTACCACTGAAAAGTCCCGAAGAACTGTCTCTGGCGGACTGCAGTCAGCCGCACAGCCGCATCGACGACCTCGGCCTGATGCCTGCGCGAGACTGGTACACAAGCCTTGACGAGGCATGGCAGCCGGGGGAAAACGGTGCCGCCGAACGACTTGAGAAATTTCTAAGCAGCGGCCTTGAACTCTACAAAAAGGGCCGTGACTTCCCTGCACTTGAGGCTGTCTCGCGGCTATCGCCCTACCTGCACTTCGGGGAAATCTCCCCTAATCAGGCCTGGTACCGGGTACAGCAGGAAATGCAGGCACGCGGACTGGAGGTTCAGGGGGAACATTTTCAGCGTGAGCTGGGCTGGCGGGAGTTTTCCTATTCCCTGCTTTACCATTTTCCCCACCTGCCAAGACAAAACCTGCAAAAGAAGTTTGACAGCTTTCCCTGGCATGACAATCCCGATGCCTTCCACCAGTGGTGTCGCGGCATGACCGGGTATCCGATTATCGATGCGGGCATGCGGGAGCTCTGGCAAACCGGGTACATGCACAACCGGGTACGAATGATAGTTGCATCGTTTCTGGTAAAAAACCTGCTGATCCACTGGCACCGGGGAGAAGACTGGTTCTGGGACTGCCTGGTGGATGCCGACCTGGCTAATAATAGCGCCAGCTGGCAATGGGTGGCAGGCTGTGGAGCCGATGCGGCGCCCTACTTCCGGATTTTTAATCCGGTTACCCAGGGGTTGAAATTCGACCCCCAGGGCGAATACGTGCGCCGCTTTGTGCCGGAAATCGCCGACCTGCCGGACAAATACATCCACGACCCTTCCAGCGCCCCAGCGGGTGTTCTGACTGCTGCCGGCGTTGTGCTGGGAAAAACTTACCCACAGGCCATGGTCGATCTCAGGGAGTCCAGGCTTCGAGCCCTTGAAGCCTTCAAGACTTTGTCCGGTCAGTAATGGATTCCTGCCTGTATTCCTGCCTTGATCAATGGCACTTCCAATATTCACTTAATAGGCACCAGCCTCCGGATGTGCAATTATCACCACACAGGAGAAGGTTGCCAGGGGTAGGCTCTTCTTATGCAGCATGAACCGCTTTTAACCGAGGGTGGAATTCCCTACCTGGACCTGGGCGGCGCCGAACAGCATCCCGTGATGCTGTTTTCCCATGCCAATGGCTATCCACCGCTCTGCTATCAATCCCTGCTGGAGCCATTGCGCAGCTCAAACCGGCTTTTCGCCGGGCTGCATCGCCCCCTGTGGCCCTCGATGCAGGAGTCTGCCGAATTCCCTGACTGGTCCGTTTTCGCGGACGACCTGGTCGCCCTGGCCGATCACGTCGCCAATAGGCCGCTGGTACATGTCGGGCACTCCATGGGAGCCTCCGCTGGGGTCCTGGCAGCGGCCAGTAAGCCGTCTTTGTTCAAGGCCCTGATACTGATCGAGCCAGCCATCGTGTCGCGTCGTTATCTGGTGCTGTTACGCCTTTTCGCCCGCCTGGCACCGGACCTGATCCCCCTGGTGCGGACCACTTTGAACCGCACCGACCAATGGCCAACCCGGCAGGACGCCTTCGAGCATTTTCGACCGAAGGCAGTATTCAAAAACATACCCGATCGCGAGCTGTGGGACTATGTGCAGTATGGCACCGAGGAAGCCTCGGATGGCAGTGTTCGATTGACCTACAGCAAAGACTGGGAAGCCCACTGCTATACACGTGTGCACGACATCTGGCAGGCACTCAACTCCATTCACATTCCGACCCTGGCAATCCGGGCCAGGGATTCCAACACTATCTTCCCCGGCGCCTGGGGCAAATGGCAACGTCAGGCGCCACAACATGAATTCCTGGTAATCGAAGCAGCCGGTCACCTGCTGCCATTCGAAAAGCCCCTTGAGACCGCCGAGCATATTGAACGGTGGCTGCATTCCGTCAAGGGCCTGTGATAGGTCAAGCGTGGTTCTGCGCGAGGCCGGCAATTTCCCTGCCAGGCGTCGTGCGCGGGGACTGGTTACTCCCTTGCCGGGCGAGACAACGACGCAGTGACGCCCGACAGGCCCCGCCCGGAGGGAGTTTCAGACAAGCCCGCCGGCTTCGTTGCACTGCCATGACAGGCTGACACCTGCCGGCGGCAACGCGCCTTGCCAGCGGACTCTTCTGAAGACCAGAGCATTGTGGTAATTAATCAGAGACTCCCTGACTACTCTGGCCACGGTCTCTACTGCTGCTGATACTTCCAGGCCAGCTTCTGCTCGGCTGAATAGAACAGACATTTAAAAATCATGCCGTAAAACAGTGGCAGTAACGCGACACCATAACGGGCATACTGGGCGCCTTCGCTGATCAGCAACGGGTTTTGTGAAAAACTGACCAGCAGCAGAATCACACCGAGAAAGAAGGCCACCCCGCCAACCAGCAGAAACTGATTGCCGGTTACATGTAGAAATCTGCTGGCCAGATCAATCTGCTGCCGTGAATGCTGATCCGATTCGCTGAAACTCAGCATGAAAGCATTTTTTGCCGCCTGGGAAGACGTAGCGCCAATACCAAGAATAAGACTGGTCGGCACCAGCAGCAGAATCACCGGCGGACTGACAAGCCACAACCCGAATTCCGCTGTAAACAAAGCGGCTCCAAGCACAAACAGGAAAAAAATTACACTGAGAAAGAAAGCCATACCTGCACCTCGCTGTATCCAGATAAACAAGCAGGTACTTTTCAGCACCTGCGCCCAATACCATCGATAAACTGCTGAACTGTTACTGCTTTCAAGTCGAAACTGGAACTCTTCTTCAAGATCCCCCAGCAATGGTTCCCGCATAACGGCCGGGAGAAAGAATGACAGCATTGATTCCGCCATTCGGGGTGGCCTGGCCCCTCCACCACTACCTGACTTCAGCGCTGGCTGTTGAGCAGTCACCGGGCTTACTCCGCCGCACCGACTTGCTGGAAGATTGACAACTGGACACCCTCCCATAACACTTCGAGATTGGAGCGCACTTCTTTCAGGGCCCGCCGACCGCTGTCGGTAACGGCAAAGTATTTCTTTGCCCTCCCCCCCCTTCTGGCAGTCGACTCTCCTTTTCTGGACTTCACGAACCCCTTTTCCTGCAAGCGATCCAGCGTTGTGTAAATAGCGCCGATAGAGATGTCGCGCCCGATCAGTTCGTGAATTGTGGCCCGGACGGACATGCCATAGGCATCATCGCCAAGCCTGATCAGCGTAAGTAGAACGATATGTTCAAATTCACCCAGGGAGGGGCTTCTAGTGGAGTTCTTGTCAGCCATAACGAATAGGACCAGCTTGATTTCCTTTAAAGAATAGAGAATTATTCAGGAGTGTCAAGCATTTCTTCTACATTTTAGTATTTATAGCTCTGAATCAACCTGGCTCACCCCACACATTGCTTTATTCCATCGCTAGTGTGACCCTGCGCAAGGTCCTGAAACCCCGCTTGTAATACCTTGGGAGCCTCTGATTAATTACCACGTCGCTCTGCGGGCAATTAATCAGAGGCGCCCTTGATCGTTCTGAACATTTAAAAATGCATGAGTTACCTGCCGGTGAAGGCGCTCTGGGCACAATCGCCATGGTGCTGGGAATTCTCATTCTGCTGGACATAGCCGATGTGACCGATATTTCCCCAGCCGTTTAACACCAGACCAGTCAGATCTTCCGGAACCCTTGCGTGCCACTGATACGCCTGTTGCTCTTTGTTGTCGGAATCCTGGCTTTGACAGCCTGCTCGACCTCGAGCCAGGTTGATTGGCTTGCCGAGGACTTGCCGCCCCAGTCTCCACGCAGCGTAATACTGGATGAAGTACTTTTTTTGCCCAACATGCCCACCAGTGTGGTCCGGCCGCTCTGGCAACGACTTTGCAATACAGCAAAGTCAACGCCTCCGAGGATAAACTGGTCGCAAGCGTCTACATCCCG